>JAPLLC010000163.1 GCA_026387775.1 Candidatus Methylomirabilota bacterium
AGATGAACATCGACGAGCTGGTCCAGCATATCCTCTGCGCCACCTACCAGAAGCCCGAGGAGGACGTGACGGCCAATACCATCGCCCAGGCCCGGAAGGACCTGGCGGACTGGCCGCTCTACCTCGGTGCGAATCCTCGGGCGACCAAGCGGGAAGAAGTGGTGGCGATCCTGACCCAGGCGGTCCGGCGCTACGGCCTCAAACTCATCGTCTTCGACAACCTCCACATGCTGGCCCGGTCCATCGAGCACCGCAACGAGGAGATCGGGACGCTGACGAAGGCCTTCAAGTTGCTGGCGATGGAAATGGAGATCCCCCTCGTACTGATCGCCCAGCCGCGGAAGCTGCAACCGGGTCAGGTGATGACGGCGTGGGACCTCAAGGACAGCGTGGACATCTTCAGCGACGCGGACCAGATCATCCTCCTGCACCGGGAGTTGGTGGCAGCGAGTCGCGACGGGGAGGCGGTGGCGGCGGCTGCCACGGAGGACACGGACAACATGAGTCCGAAGACGCTCGTCCGGGTGGCGAAGGCCCGGCACAAGGCAAGCCGAGATGCCGTGCTGTACTTCGAAGGGGCGGAGCATCGGTTTCGAGAGCTGACGGAGTTTGAACGCACGTCCAAGGTGGGGGGTTGAGATGATGGACCTAGCCGCGCTGTCCCTTGCAATCCTAGCCCTCCAACTCGCAGCCAAGCGGCTGATCCGCTGGTGGACGGGACGGCGGCCGTGAATTCGCCGTCCGATCCGCCGCCCGGCCTGATCCCGGTGCCGATGAAGGGCGCCGTCCTGCTCCTCACGGCCCCGGAGTTCGAGGCCGGGATCCGCCGAGGGAAGGCCTGGCGCCGGCGGGCGGCGCTGGCAGAACGGTGCGGAGAGTCTCCAGCACATCCGCCACCGGGCGAGAATCCTCCGCCAGGCCACGGCAGGCAGGCCATGCTGGCGGTTCGAGGAACGGGGAGCAGGTTGGATAGCCAGGGAGCCGAGATCGGGCAACCTGGGAACGTGTAGGGCGTGGGGAATATTCAGGACAGGGAGTGGGTCAGTCGTCATATGTGTTCTGTGGGGGCCTCGATGAAGCGCGAAGGAATCCCGTCGTGACGGATCAAGGTGTGAGCCAGGACCGCCCCCTCCTCCATGCACGGCGTCCGGTGGGCCGGCCCCGCAAGCCGCGGCCGGAGTCCGGCACGGATACGGGGAGTAGCGCACAGCATGCTCTGGTGCGCTGCCTCACGGTTGCCGCGGTCCCGCCCCGGCTGCTGGATCTGGAGGCGACGGCCGCCTATCTCGGTCTCTCGCCGTGGACCGTCCGCGCCCTGGAGGGGCAGGGGATTCTCCGCAGGGTCCGAGTACCGGTGAGCACGGGAGAGCTTCGCAAGCTGCTCTTTGATCGTGAGGACCTCGACCACCTAGTGACGCTCTGGAAAGATCAGGCCATGCTGTGATACCCTCCGCGGCGGACCCCTGAAGCCGCGGTGACAGGCCGCAGAAGGAGGCCAATATGGGCTATATCTACCGCCCGAAATTGAAATCCAGCGGCAGCCGGCTTCCGGAGTGCCCGGCCGGCTGTCGAGACCCACGGCATGGCAGAGAGGACATGTGCCCGGCGTGCGGGGCACGGTTCAGCAAGACCTGGTGGGCGAAATACTACGCGAACGGAGCGCCCACTCGGGAGAGCACGGGGACCGAGCACGAAGCGGAAGCGCGACGCTTCCTGAAGACTCGGGAGGGTCAGGTGGCCACGGGGCAGCAAGTCAGTCCTCGCGTGGACCGGATCCGGTACGAGGAAGCCGCGGAGGATCTGCGTGCTCACTATCAGACCACGGGCGAGCGGGACCTTGTCGAGGCCGGGTGGCGCCTGACCCACTTGGACGCCTTCTTTCGGACGAAACGGCTCGGCAGCATCGGGCCGGCCGATTCAACCCGGTATGTCGCCGGGCGCCAGACCGCGGGCGCAGCGAACGGGACCATCAACCGAGAACTGGCCGTTCTTGGCCGAATGCTTCGGTTGGCCTACGAGAACGGAAAACTTCTTCGGCTCCCGATCCTCCGCAAGCTGAAGGAGAGTCAACCTCGTCAGGGCTTCTTCGAGCGGAGCCAGTTCGAGGCGGTGAAGCGGAACCTCCGCCCGGATCTCCAGGTGGCGGTGAGTATCGCCTACGCCTTCGGCTGGCGGATGCAGAGCGAAGTCTTGACGCTACAACGAGAGCAAGTGAACCTCGGTGCCTGCACGGTCCGGCTCGAACCCGGCACCACGAAGAACGACGAAGGCCGGATCGTCTACCTTACGCCGGAGCTGGTGGAGATGCTCCAAGCCCAGGATGAGCGGGTGCTACTGCTGGAAATGACCACGGGGCGGAAGATCCCGCACCTGTTCCCCTACCTCGACGGCGAGCACGAGGGGGAGCGCATCCAGGACTTCCGCAAGGCGTGGAAGACGGCATGTCTGGAGGCCATGCTTGAAGACTTGGAGGGTGAGGAGCGGGAGAAACGGATGGCCGAGCTGGCAGCAGACCCGAAGCAGGGACTCTTGAAGATGCTCCGGCACGATTTCCGCCGGACCGCTGTCCGCAACATGGTCAACCGCGGTGTGCCCGAGCGGGTGGCCATGAAGATCACTGGCCACAAGACCCGGGCCGTCTTCGACCGTTACCACATCGTCAGTCCGGGGGACTTGCAGGAGGCGGCGAAAAAATTGACGGGCACGTTTTCGGGCACGTTAGCCGAAAAAAACAGGAGGCCCCTTTCGGAACCTCCTGTTTTCGTTGGCGGGGCCGACGGGACTCGAACCCGCGACCTCCGGCGTGACAGGCCGGCGTTCTAACCAACTGAACTACGACCCCGTGAGGTTGCGTATTCTACATAGGCTCCCCACGCTTTGCAAGGATTTCCTGCGCGTCGGCTACCCCGTCAGGTCCTCGCCGCCGTCCACGCCGATCACGTTGCCGGTGATCCAGCGGGTGCCCTCCGCGCAGAGGACGGCGATGGCCGAGGCGACATCTCCCGGTGTGGTCAGGCGACGATGCGGATTCTTGGCCATGGCGCCGCTGATCAAGTTCTCGTTGCCGGGGATCTTCCGCAGAGCGGGGGTGTCGGTGACGCCGGCCCGGATCGAATTCGCCGAAATCCCGAGCGGTGCCAGCTCGTAGGCCAACTGCCGGACGTGGGCCTCGAGCGCGGCCTTGGCGGCCGACACGGCCCCGTAGGTAGGCCAGACGTGCGTCCCGCCGGAGCTGGTCATGGCGAAGATCTTGCCCCCGGCGCCCATCAGTTTCCGTCGGACCACGTCCTGCGTCCAGTAGACCAGGCTGTTCGCCATCACATCCAGGGTCATCTCCAGTTGCGACTGGCTGAGGGCTTCCTTGGAGTCCTCGGTGACGTAGGGCCGCAAGGCGCCGAAGGCCAAGGAGTGCAGGAGTACCGTCACCGCCCCCGGCTCGCCGCGCTCCGTCAGGATGCGCGACGCCTGGTCGAGCACCTCCTGACGCTTCTCGGCGTCGGCCGCGTTCACGTTGAAGAAGACCGCCTCGCGACCCATCGCCCTGATCTCGCCGCCGATCCGGTCCACGTTCCCCAGCGTGGCCTTCCGATCCATGTGCACGCCGAAGATGTGCAGGCCGTGGCGGGCCAACGCCAAGGCGGTGGCCTCGCCGAACCCGCTGGAGGCGCCCAGAATGAGTCCCCACCCGTGGAGCGGTGCCTGCTGTCCGTTCACGTCATGACTCCTTCCCGTGAGGGAGGGCGACGATCTTGATCGATGACGCGCGATTCTACTTGGCGAAGCCGCCAAAACGCAACGGGAATACCACTCCCGCCTTGGCTCTGGCGCGTTGCTCCTCTATACTCGGGCCTGCAAGGAGCCGAAAGCTCCCGGGATACTCGCAGGGGATGCGCCGGCGGGGCGGCGTGAGGAGACGAGGGTATGGCAAAGGACGGGAAGTGCATCGCGTTCATCCTGGTGGACCACGGGAGCCGGTTCACCGAGGCCAACGACATGCTCTTGGACGTCGTGCGGATGGTGAAGGAACTCTCCGGGGTGGGGCACGTCTATCCCGCCCATATGGAATTGGCGGAACCGAGCATCCAGCAGGCGTTCGCACAGGCGGTCAAGGACGGCGCCACGGCTGTGGTTGTCCATCCGTACTTTCTTGCTCCCGGCCGCCACTCGATCACGGACATCCCGAGGATGGTCGAAGAGGCGGCCAAGGCGTTTCCGGGGGTCGAGCACTGCGTGACCGCTCCCCTGGGCGTCCATCCCAAGATCGGCGAGGTCGTCCTGGAACGGATGGGCGTCCCACGCATTCAGCCCTAGCAGGCTGCTGGAATACCCGCTTTCGCCCAGGCTGCTCAAAAAGGTCCAGATGCCAGGCGGCGCGCACAGGGCCGAGTGAGGCGTACTTCCGGTACGCCGCAACGAGTGCCTCAGCGTGCCAACGCCGCAGATGGGCCTTTTTCAGCAGCCTGCTAGGGCCGGTCGGATCCGCCCCCCACCGCTCACACCGGCGAACTGGCGTCCTCCCCCTGGCCCCTGTAAAATTCCGAGATCCGCTCCACGACCTCTGTGGGGCTGTCCGTGATCGTGAAGAAGTCCAGATCGTCCGGCGAGATGTACCCGTCGGCCAGCGCCTGCTCGCGGAGCCACTCCAGGAGGCCCCGCCAGTACCGTCGCCCCACCAGGATCACCGGGAACGGCCGGATCTTGTGGGTCTGGATGAGGGTGAGGGTTTCGAACATCTCGTCGACGGTCCCGAACCCACCCGGGAGCAGGACGAACGCCGTGGCGTACTTCACCAGCATGACCTTGCGGACGAAGAAGTAGTGGAAGCGCAGGGAGATGGTGTTATAGGGATTCGGCCTCTGTTCCGCGGGCAATGCGATGTTGAGCCCGACCGTCTTCCCCCCTGCCCGCACCGCCCCCTTGCAGGCGGCCTCCATCACGCCGGGTCCCCCGCCGGTGACGATCGTGAAGTTGGCCTTGGCGGCCTCGTGACCGATGGCCTCCGCCGTGTCGTAGGCAAACTCCCCGGGGCGCGCACGGGCGCTGCCGAAGACCGTGACCGCCGGTGTGATCCGGGAGAGAGCGTCGAAGCCCTCGACGAACTCTCCGATGATGCGGAACATTCGCCAGGAGTCTTCCTTTTCCAGTTGATTGATCTCGTAGATCTGAGGCATCGCTTCCTCCTCTCGAGGCGGTCCGGACGGCAGGGGTTTCGCGACGCGCGACGGCGCGGGGCGACATCCCGTTTCCTACGCCGGATCTCAGGGTAAAGGATGGATATGGCCCGACGCAAGCACTCCCTCGCAGACCGGCGGATGTGCCGCCTCCGGCGAGCCGCCTCGACGCGGGGGTGGCTGGCGTGGTATGAATCTAGGGGCACGGCGTGCCGTGCCCCTACGGGAGATGCCTGATGGCGATCGGGGAAAAGCGGGACGAGGTCGACGCCAAGATCAAGGCCTGGGAGCGGGAACTGGAGCGGCTCCGGGTCGTTCTCGCGGGAGCGCCCGAAGCCGTACACGCCGCCCACCACCAGCGCCTCGTGGGGTTGTACCTGCAGAAAGAGGTCGTGAAGTACCGTTGGGAGGTGCTGCGAGGGACCTATCAACCCGACCCTGAGGCGGTGGGAGAGTTCGAGAAGGCGCTCGCCGCGACAGAGGCGGCGTGGGCGAACGCCGCGCCCATGCTGGCCGAGCTCCTGCCGGGAAAGGCCGCCTGAGCCGGGCCGTCCGCCGGGCTCCGCCGGCGGGACGTGTCCGTGGCCGAGACGACTATGACAGCGCGCATCCCGCCGGTCCGGAAGGTGATCTCGTTCGCGGTCCTGCTCCTGTTCGCCGCCGGGCTGCAGGCGGGGAATGCGTCCGCGACCGAATTTGTCTTCCTCCAGGATGGTCGGGTGATCCAGGCGGACAAGGTCGAGATCCAGGGCGATCGGGTCCGGATCACCAAGCCGGCCGAGACGATCGACGTGCCGCGATCGGCGGTATCGTCCATCCACTCCTCCTCGCCGCCCAACCCCTCTGCCGACCCGTCCGCTCCTGCCGAGGTCTATCGGGACATGACGCAGCAGATGAACGACAAGGTGCGGCGGGAGATCGAAGGACGGCCCGCCGGAGGGGGTTCCCACTGACGTCGGCGGTCCTATCGGAGCAGGCGCTCTTCCTGGACGAGGGCGATGAAGGGTTCGATGAGACGCGCGTCACACCACCCCTTGGCAGTTTCCTCGCGCATCAGGGCGAAGGACTCCTCGAGCGAAAAGGCGGGCTTGTAGGGGCGCTGGGTGGTGAAGGCGTCGAAGAGGTCCACGACCTGGAGCATGCGGGCGGTGAGCGGGATGGTCTCGCCCGCCAGGCCGTCGGGGTAGCCGCTGCCGTCCCACCGCTCGTGGTGGTGGCGGATGATGGGAAGCACCAGCCGGAGCGACTTGAGGGGGGCGCAGATCCGTTCCCCGATGACGGGGTGGGCCTGCATCACGGCCCGCTCCGCGGGGGTCAGCCTCCCGGGCTTCAACAGGATCGAATCCGGGATGCCGATCTTGCCCACGTCGTGGAGGATGCCGCCCCGGTGCAGGGCCTTGAGATACTCGGCGGACATCCCGAGCTTCCGGCCCAGGGTCACGCTGTAGCGCGCCAGCCGATCGCAGTGGCCGGTGGTATAGGGATCCTTGGCCTCGACGCTGAGGGCCAGGCTGAAGAGCACGGTCTCGGCATTTTCCAGCTCGTCCGTGTGCCGCTTCAGCTTCAGGAGCGACCGGACGCGGGTCATCAGCTCTTGACGGTTGAACGGCTTGCTGAGGAAGTCGTCGGCCCCCGCCTCGATGCCCCTGATCCGCTCCTCGGTTGCTTGCAGCGCCGTGATCATGACGACGGGGATCAGGATCGTGTGGGCGTCCGACTTCAAGCGCCGACAGACCTCATACCCGGTGAGGTTCGGCATGATGACGTCGAGCAGGACCAGGTCGGGAGGGGTCTCTGCCACCTTCGTCAGCCCCTCCTCGCCGTCCTGGGCCGTGCTGACCTGGTAGCCCTCGCTGGTCAGCTCGTCCTTGAGCAGTTGGCGGTCCAGGGCGCTGTCGTCCACCACCAGGATGTGGGTTCTGGCTTTGTCGCCGGGGAGCGAGTCGGCGAACCGCTGCAGCGAGGGTATCAGTGGAACGCCGGCGGTTGGAATGGGATCGAATGCCATAAGTTGCCCGGCTGCGCGCGAGAAGAGCGTTTCCCCAAAACCGGTAGATTCTTTAGCACACCGCCGGATACGGGTCAAGCGACCTTTTTCCGTTGCTTTTTCAAAACGAGGCTGGTACTAAAGATGGGCCTTTTCCCCCGCCAAGGGCCGCAGACGCCACGCGATGATCACCCATGCCCACGAGAGCCGAATCGCGGATCTGCACCGGCGGCGCATGCAGGCGCTCACGGCCGGCGGGACCGATCGGATCGCCAAGCAGCACGGCAACATTCCACTCTGAGCCACCGGTCGTGTTGCGCCCCCGGGCGGCGTCTCCGTTCTGGAGGTCATCATGGTGCGCATCTTGATTGTCGACGACGAGCCGGATGCTGTCGAGCTTCTGCAGGAGTTCCTGGCGGGAAAGAACTACGAGGTGACCACGGCCGCGAATGGCGAGGAGGCTCTGCGGAAGGTCAAGACCGAACGGCCGCACATGATCCTGCTCGACGTCCGCATGCCCGGAATGAACGGTCTGGAGGTCTTGCGACAGGTCCGACAGATCGACCAGGAGGTGGGCGTGATCATCGTCACGGCGGTCAACGAAGAGGAGACCGGCCGCGAGGCCCTCAAGCTGGGGGCCTTCGACTACATCGTGAAGCCGCTCAACCTGGAATACCTGGAGCGCAGTCTTTGGACCAAGATCACCACGATGCTCCTGTGATGCTATTGCCCGGTTTTTCATTGTGTATTTCGTAACCGTTCAGCCAGTGTCGTGGGTCGGAAGGCGGTCGCTCACTCGCCGGGGCCACCAGGGCCTCCCTCCGACGCCTGACCCCCGTCGATGCCGGCTCCCCCTTACCCCGGGTCGGTCCGCTCGGGGAGCGGACCTCCGCGCCGGGGACGGGGTCGCCCGCGGGGGCGGCGCTCCGGGAGACCCTGGTGGCCCCTGGTATCGTGGCTGAACACTCACTGTATTTCTCTGGTCCCCGCGAACCGAAGATCGGGGGGCGGGCGAGAGGGGGGTAGAGGTTGTGAACAAGGACGAGTCGGACAAGATCGAGACACTGCGAGACGCCTGGGAGCAGGGGCCGTTGAAGAAGGCGCTGGCGCGCGCGCCGGAACGCCGGCCGGCATTCACCACGACATCCGGCATTCCTCTGGAGCGGGTGTACACCCCTCTCCATCTGGCCGACCAGGACTACGAGCGGGACCTGGGGTTCCCGGGCGCGTATCCCTTCACCCGCGGGGTACAGCCCACCATGTACCGCGGCCGCTTCTGGACCATGCGGCAGTACGCGGGGTTCGGCTCCGCCGAGGAGACCAACCACCGGTTCAAGTACTTGCTGGAGCAGGGGCAGACCGGCTTGTCGGTGGCCTTCGACTTGCCGACCCAGATGGGGTATGACTCCGACGATCCCCTGGTCGCCGGCGAGGTTGGCAAGGTGGGTGTGGCGGTGGATTCCCTGGCGGACATGGAGAGGCTGTTCCAGGGGATTCCCCTCGGCAAGGTCAGCACCTCCATGACGATCAACTCCACGGCGTCCATCCTCTTATGTATGTATATCGCGGTGGCGGAGGCGCAGGGGGTCCCGCGCGACCGGCTCACCGGCACCGTCCAGAACGACATCCTGAAAGAGTACGTGGCCCGGGGGACGTACATCTTTCCGCCGGCCCCGTCCATGCGCCTGATCACCGACACGTTCGCCTTCTGCGCCGCCGAACTGCCTCGCTGGAACAGTATCAGCATCAGCGGCTATCACATCCGCGAGGCGGGTTCCACCGCGGTGCAGGAGGTGGCCTTCACCCTGGCGGACGCCATCGCCTACGTGGAGGCGGCGGTGAAGGCGGGTCTCGACGTGGATCGCATCGGCCCGCAACTGGCCTTCTTCTTCAACGCCCACAACCACCTGCTGGAAGAGGTGGCTAAGTACCGAGCGGCGCGGCGGCTCTGGGGACGCATCATGCGGGAGCGATTCGGGGCCAAGGACCCGCGCTCCTGGATGCTGCGCTTCCACGCCCAGACGGCGGGCTCCACGCTCACCGCGCAGCAGGCGGAGAACAATGTGGTCCGCGTCGCGGTGCAGGCCCTGGCGGCGGTCCTGGGAGGGGCGCAGTCGCTCCACACCAACTCGCGGGACGAGGCGCTGGGCCTGCCGACCGAAGAGGCGGTGCGCATCGCGTTGCGCACCCAGCAGATCCTGGCGCACGAGAGCGGCGTCGCGGAGGTGGCGGATCCCCTGGGGGGCTCCTACGCCGTCGAAGCGCTGACGAACCGCGTCGAGGCGGAGGCCCAGGCCTATCTCGACAAGATCGACCGCATGGGCGGGATGCTGCGGGCGATCGAGATAGGCTTCATCCAGAAGGAGATCCAGGAGGCCGCCTACCAGGCCCAGCGGGCGCTGGAAGAGAAGCGGCAGATCGTGGTGGGCGTCAACGATTTCGTCAGCGAGGAAGCGGCCCGCGTCCCGGTCTTCGTGGTGGACGAGCGGCTGGGCCAGGAGCAGTGCGAGCGGCTTCAGGCGGTCCGCGCCCGCCGGGACGGCGC
>JAPLLC010000086.1 GCA_026387775.1 Candidatus Methylomirabilota bacterium
GTGACCCTGGCCGAGATGGGGGACAAGACCCAGCTCCTGGCCATGGCCTTCGCTACCCGCTTCCCCGCGAAGACCGTCCTGTCGGCGGTCTTCGTCGCGACACTCTTGAACCACGCCCTCGCGGTGGCAGCGGGGCGACTCCTCACCACCATCATCCCGCTGGAGCTCATCTCGTTCGTGGCCGCCCTGTCCTTCATCCTCTTTGGCCTGTGGACCATCCGGGGCGACACGCTCGAGGGGGAGGATCAACAGCGCTCCGGCTACGGCCCGTTCGTCACGGTGGCCATCGCATTCTTCATCGCGGAACTCGGCGACAAGACACAACTCGCCACGATCAGCCTAGCCGTCAAGTACACCGACCCGATCGCCGTCCTCCTTGGCACCACGACGGGGATGGTGCTGGCGGACGGGTTCGGAATCATCATCGGGATCGTCCTCGGCAAGCGCATCCCCGACGCTGTGATCCGCCTCGTCTCCGCCGGAATCTTCATCTTCTTCGGCCTTGCGGGGGCCGCAACTGTTCTCCCCGCGTGGCTGCCGCTGGCCGGGAGCGCCGTCGTGCTGTTCGCCTTCACCGTAGCTACCCTTGCGGCCGCCCACTATCTCATCATCCACCGCCGGCGCCAGGATGCTCAGCCGCAGGCTCCCCGCGCAGCCCGGGGAGTCTTGGATCGACTCTCGCAGTCGCTCTTCGCGCTGCTGCTCTTGATCGGCTGGGTGGCCAGTCTGGGGCTCTCCACACCACTCGCGGCCTACGACCACTGGATCACATTCGTGCTGCTCGGCGGGCTCGGGTGGAAGCTGATCCACGGGGCGGTGCGACCCGGTCAGGTGTCGCTGCGCATCACCTCCCCGCTGATCTATTCGATCCTGATCCTGGCCGCGCTCACCAGCGCTCAGGCTTTTCTGGCGGGGTTTCCCCTCTCCCTGGCGATCGTTCCGATCAGCGTGCTCCTCTCGGCGGTCGCCCTGTTGGTCTGCGTCCCCTTCCTGGCCCGCCATACGACCAGCGACCGGCTCCGGCGCATCGGCCGGTATCGCATCGAGATCGCCAGCGGCCTCGTCCTCATCGGAATCGCCCTAAAGGTCCTGATCGAGCATCTGGCTTAGCAGGCTGCTGAAATAGGCCCATCTGCGGCGTTGGCGCGCTCGCGCGGCGCTGCGGCGTACGCGTAAGTACGCCTCGCACCTCGCATCGGGCACCGCCTGGCATCTGGACCTTTTTGAGCAGCCTGCGCGAAAGCGGGTTTTTCAGCAGCCAGGTTCATCGAAGGAAGGTCTGCTTGTCGGCATATTCTCGCTCCCTGCCGCACGCCGTTCGGATTCGGGCTTGACAGTCACGACAGGGTCCGGTAGCGTGTGAGAGGATATTGAAAGTCATTTTCATATTGGAGCAGCCATGATCGCACCAGATTCGGGCGTCCAGGGCTTTGCCGACTACCTGGCCCGCGCGGGCCTCAAGAGCACCCGCCAGCGGGAGCGGATCGTGCGCGCCTTCTTCGCCGCCGGCCGCCACACCAGCGCCGAGGAGCTCTACCACCAGATCCGGGTCCAGGAACCCTGCATCGGCCTGGTCACGGTCTACCGAACCCTCAAGCTGCTCCGCCAGGCCGGCCTGGCCACGGAGCGCGCGTTCGGCGACGGCTACGCCCGGTTCGATCCCACCCCGGCCGACCTGACGCACCACCATCTGATCTGCACCCGCTGCGGCATGGTCCAGGAATTTCAGGACAAGGACCTGCGCGTCTTGGGACGGAAGGTCGCGCGGTCTCTGCGCTTTACCATCACGGAACACAAGCTCGAACTCTACGGGCTCTGCCGCGATTGCGGGCGCGCGGAGCGAGATCGCCCACAGTCGAACTCACGGACGGCTCGTTTTGGCTCAAGAGGGGAGGCCCGGCCATGAATGACGCGACGGGCCCGGGCCTCACCGACGAGCTCCTGGAGGATTGCCTCCAGGCCGTGCATCGGACCGTGACCCAGGGTCGCGAGGCCGCGGTCGGTGAGATCGCCGCCTTCGCCCACGTCTCTCCCACCGAGGTCGAGGCCGCGATCTCGGATCTTCGCACGCGCGGTCTGGTCGCGGCCGATCCCCCCGACCGCATCATCCTCACGCGCGAGGGGCAGAGACTGGCCGCGGGCATCCTGCGGCGGCACCGGCTGTCGGAGCGGCTCCTGACCGACGTCCAGGGCCTCCACTGGGACCGCGTGCACGACGAGGCCATGCGGCTGGAGCACTCGCTCACACCCGAGGCCGAGGCCCGGCTGGAATCCCTCCTGAACCATCCGGAGACCTGTCCGCACGGCGCGCCCATCCCCGTCCCGGACATGAGCCCTCCTCCCCCGGCCACCCGAACGCTGGATCGGGTCGTGGCCGGCACACAAGTGCGGATCGAGCAGGTGACCGAGGAGGACGGCGCCCTCCTGCGCTACCTGGCGAGTCTCGGCCTCTTCCCGCAGGCGCGTCTCACCGTCGAGGAGGTGGCCCCCTTCGGCGGACCGCTCCTCGTCCAGGTGAACGGCGCCCGGTATGCCATCGGCCGCGACGTGGCGGCCAAGATCCTGGTCGGGAAATGAGATTCGGAAGAGGAATGTCGTGTCCTTGAGCTGCCACGGAGCCTTGCAGGAGTTACGGGCAGATGTCGATCTCTCCGTCGCCCTCGCCGGGAATCCCAACGTCGGCAAGTCGTGTATCTTCAACCACCTGACCGGGATGGGCGTGGCCACGGCCAACTATCCCGGCAAGACGGTGGAGGTGCAGCTCGCCGTCACGCGGCTCGGCGACCGGAAGATCGGCATCATCGACCTGCCCGGCACCTATGCCCTGGGGGGCGTCTCGGAGGATCAGTGGGTCGCCCGTAAGGCCCTGCTGGACGGCTCCCCGGACGCCGTGATCCTGGTCCTGGACGCCACCAATCTGGCCCGGAACCTGTACCTCGGCCTGCAGATCCTCGACCTCGGGGTACCCTTGGTCGTGGCCCTGAACATCGTGGATCAGGCCGAGGCCCGCGGCATCCGGGTGGACGCGGACCGGCTGGGCGAGATCCTGGGCTGCCCCGTCGTCCCCACCGTGGCCACCCGCGGCATCGGCCTGGACGCCGTGATGGAGGTGGTGGTGCGGCGCAACGCGCACCCCGCGCCGCTCCGGGCCCGGAACCGGTACAGCGAGGACGTGGAGGCGGCCGTCGGCAAGCTGGAGCGCCCCCTGGCCGCGCGGACCGATCGCCCGCACCGCCTCCCGCCCCGGGCCGTCGCCATGCTCCTCCTGGAGGAGGACCCCGAATTCCTCGACTGGCTCGCCGCCGCGCCGGACAGCGATGCGCTTTGCCGCCTCCGCGACGAGCTGGCCCTGGCCCTCCGGGACCTTCGCGGCGAGGAGCCGGCCCTCCTCTTGTCGCGGGAGCGGCATGGCCTAGCCGGCCTGATCGCCTCGGAAGTGGAGCATCGTGAGCGCCGGAACCCCATCCTCGCCGATCGGTTGTGGCGGTTCACCACGGCGCCGCTCACGGGTTTGCCGATCCTCGCCCTGGTTCTGGCGGGCATCTTCACTTTCCTCTTCGTGGTGGGCGACTGGCTGTCCACCGGCTTCAGCGCGTTCTGGACCGCCTACGCTTCGCCGGTCATCCGGTGGCCGTTCGTCACGCTCCTGGGGGACAACGCGCTTTCGCGCACCCTCCTCTGGGGCTTCGACGCCGGAATCAACGCGGCGCTGGCGGTCGGTATCCCCTACATCCTCACCTTCTACTTTCTGCTGGCCTTCCTGGAAGACAGCGGCTATCTGAACGCGATCGCGTTTCTCACCGACCGCCTGATGCACAAGATGGGCCTGCACGGACGCGCCGCGATCCCGCTGGTGGCGGGTGCCGGTTGCAACGTCCCGGCCATCATGGGAACGCGTGTCCTGGGCACCATGCGCGAGCGGATCATCGCCAGCACGCTGGTGGTCCTCACCCCGTGCAGCGCCCGGACGGCGGTCATCCTGGGCGCGGTGTCCCTGACCGCCGGCTGGCGCTGGGCCCTCGTCATCTATGCCGTGACCGCGGTCATGGCCGTCCTCACCGGGGTCGGCATGCATCATTTCATGCCGGGGCGGGGGACCGGTCTGGTGATGGAGATGTTCCCGTTCCGGCGGCCGGGCCTCGGTCCCATCATCCAGAAGACCTGGTACCGCTTCCGCGAGTTCGTCGTGGTCGCCACTCCGATCATCCTGGGGGGCAGCATCGTCCTGGGGGGCCTCTACGAGACGGGACTCCTCTGGTGGTTCGCCATCCCGCTTCGCCCGATCATGGAGGGCTGGCTGGGGCTTCCCGCCGTGGCCGGGCTCACCCTGATCGTTGCCGTCCTCCGGAAGGAGCTGGCCCTGCAGCTCCTGGTCACCCTGGCCATCGCGCAGTATGGCCTGCAGGCCAAGAACCTGTTGACCTTCATGCGCCCCGACCAGATCGTCGTCTATGCCCTGGTCAACACGCTGTACGTCCCTTGTGTCGCCACTATCTCCATCCTGGCGCGGGAGCTGGGCTGGCGGCGGGCGCTCTTGATTTCAGCCTTCACCGTGCTCCTCGCCCTCTTGGTCGGCGGGGCCGCCCGGGCCCTTTTCACCATCTTCGGCTTCTGACGGGAGTCGCGCACAGGTCTGAATCTCGATAACGACAGCTACTTTTCGTTACGTTCGCCTGTCGCGCTTGCCACCTTTTCGCGCACCCGCTGTTCGCCTACTGCCCACACCCAAAATCCCGCTTGACAGTCGGCCCCTTCGGGTTTACTTTACTAACTGACCGGTCAGATATTTGGAGAAACCCATGCCGACGACTCTTCCCGCCCGCAACGCGCCCCGCTGGAAGCGACAGCCCGACGAGCGGCCCCATCAGATCCTCGAGGCCGCCTTCCGCGTCTTCGGCGCGCGCGGATTCCATCAGGCCACCCTCGACGACGTCGCCCGGAAGGCCGGGATCACCACGGGCACCATCTACCTTTATTTCCCCAGCAAGGCCGCGCTGTTTACCGCCATGCTGAAGTCGCGGATCACCGCCGTGATCCCGTCCGCAGAGGCCGCCGACGGCCGCGTCGCCCCCTCGCTGGACGGTCGGCTCGCCGCCGTCGGTCGGGACGTGTACCGATTCCTCTCCAGCCCGGCCTACCTGACCATGTTCCGCACCGTGGTGAGCGAAGTTGCCCAATTTCCCGAGGTCGCCGCCCAGGTGTATCAAGAGGGCATCTTGACGGCCAACCGCCGGTTCGCCGCGGCGATCCGCGTTGCCGTTCAGGCGGGAGAGTTCCGGGACGTGGACGCCATGATCGCCGCCCGCGCCTTCATCGGCATGTTCCTGATCTTTGCTGTCAGCCAGCGATTGCTGGGCGGCGAACGGATCTACCCCATCGCGGACGATGCCGTCGTCAAGACCGTCACCGATATCTTCCTGAACGGACTCCGGCCGCGGACGGCGCCGGACGGCGCTGATCACCCGCGACGCGGACGCCGACCATCGGTGCTCCGGCGCGGGGCCGCACCATCCGAAGACCGCCCCCGGACCAAGCGCACCGCCACAAGGAGCAGAACATGAGCGGCGGCAACGGCAGCACGGACGCGGATCATCGTCGTCGTCGTGGTAGCAGGATTGCTGGCCTCCGGCGCCGCTCTCTGGCGCTGGTGGCAGCGTCCACCCGAGGGGATTCTCGTCGCCTCGGGAACCATCGAGGCCACCGAGATTGCGGTGAGCTTCAAGATCCCCGGTCGGGTGATCGCACGTCCGGCGGACGAGGGCCAGCGCCTCGTCGCCGGGGACCTGGTGGCCAGGCTGGAGAGCAAGGAACTGGAAGCCGACGTGGACCGCTTGCGCGCCTCGCTGGTCGCCACCGAGACGCGGCTGCCGCAGCTCCGGACCGAGATCGCCCTCCAAGAGGCGCTAACCCGCGCCCGGATCGCCGAGGCGCAGGCTGTGCTCGCCGCCCGCGATGAGCGGCTCGCGCAACTGAAGAGCGGCTCGCGTCCCCAGGAAGTGCAGCGCGCACAGGCAGACCTGCGCCAGGAAAAGGCGACGCTCGACAACGCTGAGATCGAGTCCCGGCGGATGGATGCGCTCTACCGCGAGGGAGGCGTATCCGCCCAGGTGCGCGATGCCACCCGCACCAACCTCGACGTGGCGGTGGAGCGCCACCGGTCCGCCATCGAGCAATTCGATCTGGTGAAAGAGGGGCCTCGACAGGAGGAGATCCGGCAGGCCGAGGCGGACGTCCGTCAGGGTCGCGCCGCTCTCCTCCAAGCACAGGCGGGCGAACTGGAGACGCTGCGGAAGCAGCAGGAGGTTGCCATCGTTCAGGCCACCGTCGCGCGGGATCGCGCCGCCCTGGCCGCTGCGGAGGCGCAGCTCGGTTACACGGTCCTCGCGAGCCCGCAGGCCGGCGTGGTTCTCCGGAAGCACGTGGAGCCCGGGGAGATGATCGCCGCGGGCACCCCCGCCGTGACGATCGCCGACCTGGGCAACATCTGGCTCAAGATCTATATCCCCGAGCCTCGGCTCGGCCACGTCCGGCTGGGCCAGACGGCGGTGATCACGACAGACTCCTTCCGCGGCAAGGTCTACCCCGGCAAGATCACCTTCATCAACTCCGAGGCCGAGTTCACCCCCAAGAACGTCCAGACGCAAGAAGAGCGTGTGAAGCTGGTGTTTGCCGTGAAGATCCGCGTGGACAACCCGAACCAGGAGTTGAAACCGGGCATGCCGGCGGATGCAAGAATAGACTTGGGGACGGGCGCTGGGGGTCAGGGGTCGGGGAAATGAACAGCGGCGGACATCAAGAGCACGAGGGGCCGACGATCGAAATCCGCGCATTGACGCGGCGGTTCGGCCCCGTCACGGCCGTGGATCACCTCACCCTGACGATCCCGCGCGGGGAGCTGTTCGGCCTGGTCGGTCCGGACGGCGCCGGAAAGACCACGACCCTCCGGATGCTGGCGGGCATCCTGGCGCCAACGGAAGGCGACGCCCTCGTCGCAGGCCGCTCCGTTCGAACGCAGCCCGAGGCGGTCAAAGATCGCATCGCGTACATGTCCCAGCGATTCGGGCTCTACGGTGACCTCACCGTGCTGGAGAACCTTCTCTTCTATGCGGATCTCTTCGAGGTCTCGCGCAAGGAACGGGCGGCGCGCATCGAGCGCCTCCTGGGGTTCAGCAACCTCGCCCCGTTCAAGGATCGGCTGGCCGACAAGCTGTCGGGCGGGATGAAACAGAAGCTGGGCCTTGCCTGCGCCCTGATCCACACGCCCGAGATCGTCCTTTTGGACGAGCCCACCAACGGCGTGGATCCGGTCTCCCGCCGGGACTTCTGGCGGATCCTCTACGAGATGTTGAAGGAGGGAGTGACGATCCTGGTCACGACGGCCTATCTGGACGAGGCTGAGCGGTGCAACCGCGTCGGCCTCATGCACCAGGGGCGACTCCTGGCCCTGGATGCGCCCCGTCAGATCAAGAGCCTGATGGCGGGCGACCTGGTCGAGATCCTCGTCACCGAGGCCTGGCGGGCGCGCGAAGTCCTGGCCGGCGTCCCGGGGATCAAGAGCGTCACTCTCTTCGGCCATCACCTCCACATTGCGGTCGAGGACGCCGCCCGCGGCCTCCCCGCCGTCCAGGCGGCCCTGGAGGCGGCCGGCCTCGCCCCGCGCGAGGCCCGACGGATCGCCCCGTCGCTGGAGGATGTCTTCATCTCCATGGTCGAGCGCGGGAGTGGAGCGACCCATGAACGGGCGGCCTGACCTCGCGGTCCGGGTCGAGAGTCTCGAGCGCCGCTTCGGCGACTTCGTCGCCGTGGACCGCGTCTCGTTCGAGGTTCCCGTGGGAGAGATCTTTGGGTTTCTGGGGCCCAACGGGGCCGGGAAGTCCACAACCATCCGGATGCTCACGGGCCTGCTCTCCCCGACCGGTGGATCCGGCTGGGTCGGCGGGTTTGACATCCGGACCCAGGGCGAATCCATCAAGGAGATCATCGGCTACATGTCCCAGAAGTTCTCGCTCTACGAGGACCTCACCGTCGAGCAGAACCTGGACTTCTACGGGGGCATCTACCGCATCCCCAAGGAGAGGAAGGCCGCACGCAAGACGTGGGCGCTCAAGATGGCGGGACTGGTGGGGCGAGAGCAGAGCCTCACGCGCGACCTGGCCGGCGGCTGGCGGCAGCGGCTGGCCCTCGGCGCCGCCATCCTGCACGAGCCGCGGATCCTCTTTCTGGATGAGCCCACCTCGGGCGTGGATCCGATCTCGCGGCGGAATTTCTGGGATCTGATCCGGAGTCTCTCGCGCCAGGGCGTCACCGTGTTTGTCACGACCCACTACATGGACGAGGCCGAGTACTGCGACCGATTGGCCCTCATCTACCGGGGGCGCATGATCGCCCTGGGGACGGCGGCCCAGCTCAAGCGCGAGCACATGCCGGACGACGTGCTTGAAGTGGCGGTGGACCGACCCGTGGAGGCCCTGGAAATCGCCCCGCGAGTCCCGGGCGTGCGCGAGGCCGCGCTCTTCGGCGCCCTCCTCCATGTGGTCGTCTCGGATGCTGCGGTGGCCGCCCCCGCCGTGCGGGGTGCACTGGAGGCAGCCGGCCTCCGGGTCGAGCACGTGGAGAAGATCCCCCCTTCGCTGGAGGACGTGTTCGTATCCCTCATCGAGGCCGAGGACCGACGGCGAGAGCCGAAAACCGAGAGCCGAGAGCCGAGAGCCTAGACATGCGCATCGCGCGTTTGCTCGCGGTGACACGCAAAGAGGTGATCCAGATCCGTCGCGATCCGCGAAGCCTCGGGATGGCCTTCGTCATTCCCATGATCCTGCTGTTCCTATACGGGTACGCCCTCACCCTGGACGTGGATCGCCTGAAGACGATCGTGTACGACCAGGACCAGAGCGCCGCCAGCCGGGAGTTGCTGGAGCAGTTCACCGCCACCCGCTACTTCACCCGGGTGGCCAGGGCGGAGAACTACCGGGACGTCGAGTGGGCGCTCGATTCCGGTCGAGCCCAGGTGGCCCTGGTGATCCCCCGAAACTTCGCGCGCGACCTGGCCCTCGGTCGGCGCGTTCCGGTCCAGGCACTCCTGGACGGCAGCGATTCCAACACCGCGACCATCGCCTTGAACTACCTGGAGGGAATCGCCGCGCGCTACTCCACCCGTATCGTCGCGGAGCGGCTCGGTGTCAACCCGCGCGACCTTCCGGTGGAGGGCCGCCCCCGCGTCTGGTTCAACCCGGAGCTGCAGAGCAAGAACTACATCGTCCCCGGTCTCATCGCGGTGATCATGATGGTGATTGCCGCCCTTCTTACCTCGCTCACGGTCGCCCGCGAATGGGAGCGGGGTACCATGGAACAGCTCATCGCCACGCCCATCCAGGTGCCCGAGCTGATTCTGGGGAAGCTGCTTCCCTATGTCGGGATCGGCTTCATCGACGTCGTCCTTTCGGTGCTGGTGGGGACGACGGTCTTTGGGGTGCCCTTCCGGGGTAGCCTGCCGTTACTCCTCATCCTCTCCCTGGTCTTCCTCCTGGGGGCCCTCGGCCTGGGGATGCTGGTCTCCATCAAGACAAAGTCGCAGATCCTCGCCAGCCAGGCGGCCATGGTCGTCACCTTTCTTCCCGCCTTCCTGTTGTCGGGGTTCGTCTTCGACATCGCCAACATGCCGGGGTGGCTGCAAGCCATCACGCACGTGGTGCCTGCCCGCTACTTCGTCACGATCTTGAAGGGCATCTTCCTCAAGGGCGTCGGTCTGCGCGTCCTGGGCGTAGAGGTGCTCTTCCTGGGCCTATTCTCCCTGGTGGTCATGACCGCCGCCCACCGGGCTTTTCGGAAGAGTCTGGAGTAGATCAAGCCATGTGGGAGCGCCTCAAACAGATGCTCATCAAGGAATTCGTCCAGATCTTCCGGGATCCCCGGATGAAGGCCGTGATCTTCGGCACGCCGATCATCCAGCTCTTCGTGATCGGCTACGCGGTCACCACCGACGTCACCCAGGTCGCCACCGCCGTCGCCGACTTCGACCGGACCCAGGAGACCCGGGAGATCACGCGGCGCTTCGAGAGCTCCGGCTACTTCCGCGTCGTCCGATGGGTCGAAAACCCGGAGGTCTTGAGCGCCCTGATCGACCAAGGGGAGGTGAAGGCTGCCATCCAGTTCGACCCGGGGTTCACTCGTGACCTGGCCCGGGGGCGCACCG
This sequence comes from Candidatus Methylomirabilota bacterium, assembly GCA_026387775.1. GTDB lineage: Bacteria > Methylomirabilota > Methylomirabilia > Methylomirabilales > 2-02-FULL-66-22 > 2-02-FULL-66-22. The sequence continues at coordinate 10,193 of JAPLLC010000086.1, forward strand.
CCGTCATCCAGGTCATCGTGGACGGGACCGACTCCAATACTGCAAGCGTGGTCCTGGACTACGCCAGCCGGATCATCGCTCAGGTCAATCGCGAGAAGCTCCAGGTCTTGCTTGCCGCGCGCGCGGTGGCCGCGGGCAGGGCCGCCCCGATACCGTCCGGCGCCTTGCCCGGGGTCGAGCTCCGGTCCCGGGCCTGGTTCAATCCGGACCTCAGAAGCCGCAACTACTACGTCCCTGGGGTCATCGCCATCCTCATCATGCTGACCCTGATGATGATGACCGCCATGGCCATCGTCCGGGAACGGGAGATCGGAACCATGGAGCAGCTCTTGGTCTCGCCCATTCGACCGGCCGAGCTGATCCTGGGGAAGACCCTGCCCTTCGCCCTCATCGGGTTCTTCGACGTCATCGTCATCACCACCGTGGCGGTCCTCTGGTTCACCGTGCCGATTCAGGGAAGCCTTGTCCTGCTCTTCGGGGCCACCGCCCTCTTTCTCCTACCGGTCCTGGGGATCGGCCTTTACATCTCCACCATTTCGAAGACCCAGCAGCAAGCCCTCATGTCCACCTTCTTCTTCTTTCAACCAGCCATGCTGCTCTCCGGCTTCGCCTTCCCAATCGCCAACATGCCCGAGGCGATCCAATATCTGACGTACCTGAACCCTCTCCGCTACTTCCTCGTCATCATCCGGGGCATCTTCCTGAAGGGAAATGGATTCGAGATTCTCTGGCCACAGATGCTCGCCCTCCTCCTCCTCGGACTCGGCGTCCTGACGGCCAGCACGCTTCGCTTTCACAAGCGCCTCGGCTGAGACATTCCGGCGCTCCCGAACGCCCAATCTCCCACACCCCAGCGGGAAATTACCTTGACCCTGCCCGCTTGCTCCAGTAGTTTTTCCTCGGAACACACCGTTCGGAAAGGGCACATGAGCAAGAACACCCCCCTGAAGGGTCTCGGCATCGTCCTGGGACTCGTCCTTCTCCTCTCGCGTGTGGCGGGTGCCGCCTCCACGGAGGGGGATGGGATCCGGGAGGCCGTCCTGCCGAACGGCCTCACAGTCCTCATCAAGGAAGTCCACGCCGCCCCCGTCGTCACCGTCTGGACCTTCTATCGCGTGGGCTCGCGGAACGAGCGGCTGGGCATCACCGGCATCTCCCACGTCGTCGAGCACATGTTCTTCCGATCCACGGCGACGATGAAGACGGGGGAGATCGACCGTCTCATCCAGCTCGCCGGCGGTCGCCACAACGCCTTCACGACTCATGACTACACCGCCTATCACATCAGCCTTCCCGGCGATCAACTGGAGACCGCCCTCAAGATCGAAGCGGACCGGATGATGAGCTGCGCGTTCAATACCGAAGAGCTGAAAACGGAGTTGAAGGTCGTCCTCTCCGAACTGCAGGGGCGGCTGAACGATCCGGAAGAGGTGCTGGAGGAAACCACGCGGGAGGCGGCCTATCTCATCCACCCCTATCGCTTTCCGATCATCGGGTTACAGGACGACGTGCAGTCGCTCGGCAGGGAGATGGTCTGGGACTACTATCAGACCTATTACCAGCCGAGTAACGCCGTGCTGGTCATCGTGGGGGACATCCGGACCGACGCCGCGCTGGACCTCGTCCGGAAACACTTCGGCGAGCTCTCGAGTCGGCCGCGGCCCGCGCCCAGCATACCCCGCGAACGCCCCCAGAAAGGGGAGCGACGGGTCGCGGTGAAAGGCCCAGGCACCACCGCCTACATGCAAACCCTCTTCCACGTCCCCCCGGCCGGTCATCCGGATCTCTTTCCACTCGCAGTCCTCGATGCGATCCTCACCCAGGGGAAGAGCTCGCGGCTCCACCAGGCGTTGGTCGAGACCGACCTCGTCGCGGGGTTGGCCAGCGATCTGGGCCAGCGGTTGGATCCGGGCTGGCTCACCTTCTACTTCACGGCGCGGGACGGGGTCCAGCCCGAGCGGATCGAGCGGGCCTTCGCCGAAGCGATCGAGCGAGTGCGGCAAGACGGGGTGACGGAGCGCGAGATCCAGAAGGCGATCAACCAGGTGCGCACCGAGCTGACGATCACGTACGGCAGCGTGAGCGGGTTGGCGCGGGCCATCGGAAGCCTGGAGATGACGGTAGGCTACCGGGAAATCGGCCGTTACCTCGACCGGATCCGCCAGGTGACCACGGCCGATGTCCAGCGGGTCGCTCACGAGTATCTGACCGCCGACAACCGGACCGTCGGATGGTTCGTCCCCGGCGACACGTCCACCGGAGGCGGGACCCCTCCGGCCGAGGGCCGCGGCGCAGTCCATCGCAGCCCGGACTCACCCGCATGGATCGAGGCCCGGCCGCAGGCCTCCCCTCAGGGGGCCGGCCCGGCGGAGACCGGTTCGGGCCGCGCCGTGCGGCAGGTGCTCTCGAACGGCCTCACCCTCATCGTGGCCGAGAATCGAGTGGCGCCTAGCGTCGCCCTCAAAGGCTACCTGCTGGCCGGCCCGGTTCAGGACCCGCCGCGCAAAGCCGGTCTTGCCACGCTCACCGCCGAACTCGCGACCCGGGGAACTCCCACGCAGAAAGCCGCCGAGCTGGCCGAACGGATGGATTTTCTGGGGGCCTCCGCCACCATCCAGGCAGAGCAGGAAACGGTGGGAATCACGGCCCAGGCCCTCTCCGAGCATTTCGACGCCGTGCTCGACTACCTGGCGGACTGCCTCCGGAATCCCGCGTTCTCGGCCCAGGAGTATGACAAGACCCTCCCCCAGCTCACGGCCCGCCTCGCGCGCGAGGCGGAGGATCCCCGCGACCGAGCCCAGCGGGAGCTGTTCGCCCGGCTCTATCCGCCGGGTCACCCTCTCCATCGAAATCCGCATGGCACGCTGGAAGACCTCAAGGGTATCGGACGGGAGGATGTGATCCGCTTCCACGAGAAGCTGTACCGGCCAGAGCGGACCGTCCTGGTCGTGGTCGGCGACATCAGCCCGGAACGGGCGCTTGCCTCCGTCCAGCGTGCGTTCGGCGGCTGGGCGCGCTCGGAGGAGAGCACCCCGCCCCGCCCGCCGATACCGACCGTGGCCGCCAGCACACGGGCCACGATTCACCTCCCCGGAATATCGGAGGCCATCGTCCTGATGGGAGGGAACGGCGTTCCCCGTCACGATCCGGACTACTATGCCGCCTACATGGCGAACCGCATCTTGGGGGTCGGCGACCTGAATAGCCGGCTCATGAAGGCCCTGCGCCAGCAGGGGGGAATGACGTATGCGGTCTACAGCTATTTCTACCCGGTCCTGGGAGAGCGGCCGTGGGTGGCGTTCCTTCAGACGAGCCCCGCGATGGTGGACCGCGCCATCGTCGCGACGATCGCCGAGGCCGATCGGGAGGACCAGATGGGCATTGCCTTCGTCCTGCGCGATACGGAGCTGTTCAATCTGGGCCTCGACTTTCCCGACCGTTTCCCGGTCGCGATCCGCGCCGTCACGCCCGAACAGGTTCAGACCGCCGCTCGGAAGTTCATCCATCCGGATCGGCTGGTCCAGATCGTCGTCACCCCGCCCCAGCCCTGAGCGGACCGTCACCCCCGGGGCACTCGGCACGTCCATCGGACCGCTCTTCGGTTTTGCATTTTCGACTGCCCCCCCGCGGGATCGGCGCTTTCCAACCTCCGACGGTGGAGCGCGCTTCCTTACCATCATGCGCCCGATACCGCACTCTTGAGGGCCCCGGCGGGCGTGTTGACATTCCGGCCGCTGGGTGGTAATCTATTTGAGAAAGTTTCTCACTTGGAGTTTACGCGTGCCTCTTGCTTCATTACATCAGGCTCTGCGGAATCATGGGTTTAAGCTCACGCGAGCCCGCCGCGCGGTGTTGCAGGTGCTCGGGCAAGCCTCGGTTCACCTCAAGGCCGCCGATCTGCACCGCGAGGTCCGTGCCATAGATCCCTGCGTCGGCCTGGCGAGTGTGTACCGAACCCTTGATCTCCTCTCTCGCCTCGGCCTTCTCAGGCTCGTGCATACGAATCATCGCCACCGCCATTACGCGCAGGCCACCCATGAGCATGCCCACCACCTCCTCTGCAACGACTGTGGCCGCGTGGTGGAATTCTCCGATTGCCAGGCTGAACGGCTCATCAAGACCCTGGCGCGGCGCACCCGATTCGTGATCGAAGAGCACAGCATCGAGCTATATGGCCGCTGTCCCGACTGTCGCCGGGCCCTCGACCACGGGTCGACGCCCGACCAGGCTCGATCGATTTCCCGCGCACCACGGAAGAGGAAGGTCCGCTGTGCTTAGAAGGCTTCCGGCCTCTATGGCAGTTCCACTTCCCCTCGCCGTATTCCTCGCGGCGCTCCTCGGATCGGCACCGGACTTCGCGCTCGCCGCGAATCCCCTCTCGGTGGTCACCAGCAACACCGTCCTCGCGGACCTCGTCGCGAATGTCGGCGGGGACAAGGTGCGGGTCCGATCGCTGGCGCCTGCCGGGACCGATCCGCACACCTTTCAGCCGACACCCGACTCCATTCGGACCCTCTCCCAGGCTCGCGTGGCGTTCTTCAATGGGTCGGGGCTGGAGGAATGGTGGGACAAGACCATCCACAGCGTCAAGAAGCCCGACGTTCCAGTCATCGAGCTGTCGAAAGGACTCGCCACCATCCGCATGCCCGGTCATAGCCCCGACGGCCAGAGCCACGCCGAGGGGCAGGACCCGCACGTCTGGCTCGACCCGAATCTCGTGAAGGCATACGTGGACAAGATCCGCGACGCCTTGAGCCAGGCCGACGGAGCCAATAGCGGTTTCTACGCTGACCGGGCCAAGACCTATCAGGTGAAGCTGGACGAGTTGGACGCGTGGATTCGCACCGAGGTCGAGAAGATCCCGATTGCGCGGCGCAAGATCGTCACCTTTCACGACGCCTTCCAGTACTTCGCCCATCGCTACGGCCTTGCCGTCAAGGGCTTTGTCGTGGTCAGCCCGGGCAAGGAGCCCTCGGCCAAGGCGCTCGCCGAGCTGACGCGCCGTATCAAGGAGGAGCGGATACCGGCCGTCTTTGCCGAGGCGGATTTCAACGCCAAATTGCTTGAGGTCCTCGCCAAGGATGCCGGCGTGAAGGTCGTCACGAACCTTTACGACGGCAGCCTGTCGAGCGGGCCGCCCGCCGATACCTACATCAACATGCTGCGGCACAACGTGACCCAAACGGTGAATGCGCTAAGATGAATGCGGACGTCGGTATGCAGCGTGCCGAATCGGAGAGCCTGGCAGTAGGCGCCGGGAGCCCACGGCACTACTGCCTCGAGGTTCAGGACCTGGCGGCGGGATACGGTAACCAGCCCGCCATCGACGGAATCACCTTCGCCGTCCGGCCCGGGCAGATGGTCGGCGTCATCGGCCCCAACGGCGCCGGCAAGACCACGCTCTTCAAGGCGATCCTTGGCTTGATCCCGGTCCTGCGCGGACGGATCCTCCTTCACGACGCCGACGCTCATGCGCAACGCGCGATGATGGGCTACCTTCCACAGCTCGACGAGATCCATCGCACCTTCCCGGTGTCCGTGTCGGACGTCGTGATGATGGGGCGCTACCCGCGCATCGGGTGGTCCCGCCGGCCGGGGGCCGGGGATGCCTCGGCGGTCCGGCAGGCCCTGGAGCGCGTCGACCTGCTCGACCACGCGCGCACGCAAATCGGCAAGCTGTCCGGAGGTCAACTCCAGCGGGTCCTGCTGGCACGCGTCCTGGCCCAGGATCCCCACCTGCTCCTCTTGGACGAGCCGGTGAGCGGCGTGGATACCACCACCCAGCACGCGATCTTCGGCGTCCTGGAAGAGCTGCGCGATAATGGCAAGACCGTGGTGGTGGCCACGCACGACCTGAACTGCGTCGTGGAACGGTTCGATCAGGTGCTGTGCCTCAGCAAGAGGCTCGTGGCCTACGGGTCGCCGGCGGACGTCTTCCGCGAGGAGATCCTGGAGGCCACCTACGGCAGCCATCTAATGGTCGTGAAGGTCGGAGACCGGCGCGTCGTCGTCGCAGACGAACACCACCACCGGAGGAAATGACCGATGGCATGGGCATTGGCCACTGGCCATTCCTCGACAAATCTTCGCTCGCAGCCGTGAAATGATGGACTTCCTGACGGGACCATGGCAATTCGGCTTCATGGAGCGCGCCCTGGTGGGCGGTATCCTGGTGGGGACGATTTGCGCCGTGATCGGGACCTATGTCGTGCTGCGCGGGTTGGCCTTCATTGGCGACGCCCTGGCCCACGCCGCCTTCCCCGGGGTCGTGATCGCCTATATGCTGAAGGCCAACATCTACCTGGGTGCCGCGATCTTCACGGTGGGAACCGCGCTCGGCATCGCCTTCATATCTCGGCGGGCCCGCACAAGCTACGACACGACCATCGGTATCCTGTTCGCCGGGGCGTTCGCCCTGGGCATCCTGCTCATGAGCACGATCCAGGGCTACACGGCGGATCTCATCAGTTTTCTGTTCGGGAATATCCTGGGGATCTCGACGACGGATCTGCTCGTGGTGGGCGTCCTGGCGGGAATCGTGATCCTGACCGTCACCCTGTGTTACAAGGAGTTCCTCCTCCTGTCGTTCGACCCCGTCGTCGCGGAAGCGATGGGCTACCCGGTGCAGGCGCTGAACTCCCTGCTGCTGACCCTGGTCGCCCTCACGATCGTGATCTCGATCCAGGCCGTCGGAATCGTCCTGGTCGTTGCCCTGCTGGTGACCCCAAGCGCCACGGCCTATCTCGTGACCGAACGCTTCTTTCGGATGATGCTCCTCGGAACCCTCTTCTCGATTCTGGCGATCGTCTCCGGCCTCTATCTTTCCTTCTACCTCAACGTCGCCTCCGGCGCCACCATCGTCCTGGTCAGCACCTGCCTCTTCTTTCTGACCCTCGGTGTCCGTCGCCTGACCCATCCGGCGGCCCCTTCCATCTGAACTCTACTGGAGGAGCCGCGGTCCTCACCCACGACGTCACCAGAGTGATGCTCTCCCTCTTCATGCAGCAGTTCCGCTTCTGCTTCCTCATGCGATAGCGGCTTCTTCCAGGCTCCGGCCGAAGCTCCGGCCATCGGCAAGCGTTGCGCGCGGAGCGTGGAAGAAAAGCCCCATACGCCGCAACGTCCCCTAATCATCTTCCAGAAGACAGCTATGCGGTGATCTCGATGCGGTTGCCGTCGGGGTCGACGATCGCGCTCTCGTAGTACCCGTCGCCGGTCTGTCGCGGACCGTCCACGACGGGAACCCCTGCCGCCCGCAGGGAGGCGGTCAACTCGTCAACGCGTTCTCTGCTGCCGACCGAGATCGCGAGGTGGGCATGGCCTGCTTCGTTGGCGTGGACTCGCTGCGGGCAAGCGTGGATGGACGGGGCGCTCATCAACTCAAGGCGGGCGCCGGACTCGAAGGTGAGGAAGTAGGAGACAAACTGCTTCGCAGGATTCACATATCGCGGGCCGGCCGTGGCTCCGAAGCAGGAGACGAAAAAGGCCCGGAGTCTCTCGATATTCCTCGTCCAGATGGCCACATGATCGATCTGCATCGGTCATCCCTATCGCGCATAGGAGGAAACGTACCCTCTGGCGCGCTCGAACATGGCCAGGATATTCTCCACGGGCACGTCGGGCTGGAGGTTGTGGCAGGACGAGAAGACGAACCCTCCGTCTTCGCCCATCGCCTCGATCAACTCTTCCACCATCCGTGCGACCTCCTGGACACTGCCCCGCGGGAGGATGCGCTGGTTCTCCGTCCCGCCCCAGAACGCCAGGCGGCCCCGGTACTTCCGCTTGAGCTCCGCCGGATTCATCCCGGCCGCGGAGGGTTGAACCGGATTGAGGGCCTCCACTCCGATCTCGATCAGATCCTCAATGATGCTGGCCACCGAGCCGCAGGAGTGAAAGACCAGCTTCGCGGGGGAGAAGTCGCGCACTGCGCGGAAAAACTTCTTGTGCCTCGGCTTGATGTACTTGAGGTAGTGCTCGCGGCTCATCTGCAGACCGTCTTGCGTCCCCAGATCATCGGAGCAGAACACCACGTCCACGTCCTGCCCCACCGCAGCGAGCTGGTTCTTCGTTATCTGGAGCGTCACATCCAAGACGGTGTCGAACAGCACCTCCAGCCGCTTCGCGTCCACCACAAAGTCGCAGAACCAATCCTCGAACCCCCGGAGATACTGGCTGATGTGCACAAAGGCAGAGGACACGTTCAAGATGACTGCGCACTCTGTGTTCTGCCGGAGCCACCGCACGCGATCCTGCAGGCCCGCGGCGAAGTCCGGGTCGTCGGGATCGGGCCAGGGGTGTTTCAGGATATCCGAGATGCTGATCTCGCCCCCGAGGGGCGAATCCTGCAGATCGTAGTAGTAGCTCCCCTCGGGCCACACCCGCGCCACTCCCCACATGTCCCGGTAGGCCCGCGGACCCAACTCGGCAAACAGGCCCGCCGCCATCGGACCGGGGTTGACCCCACGGGTGTCGATCCCGAGCGGGGTCAGGACGGGCTCCTCGATCTCCGCAATCCGCATCATCCGGTCGATCAGCCTCGTCTCCGTTCGGACCCCGAAGTGGGACTTGAGAGGCTCGTATCCCTCCACCACCATGCTGGAGTTTCGCGTGCCCCCCAAGATCCACCGGCACGCGATCGGGCTGCCGGTGGGACAGGGCGGCCATCACCCGCTCCCTCGACGTCATCTCCTTCCCCTTCACTTGTCCACGCGGTACTTGGCGACAACATGCGGATCAAGCTCGATGCCGAGGCCCGGCCGTTCGCTGAGCTCGATGTGGCCTGTCCCGTCCACAACCAGCGGCTCCTTCACCAGCTCGGCCATCAGGGGATGAGCCGGGAAGACCATCTCGGCCATGCTGGCGTTTGGCACCGCCCCCAGAAGATGCACGGCGGCCGCCACGGCCACCGCCGAGCCGTGGATGTGGGGCGCCAGGGGCAGGTTCCAGGCCTGCGCCAGGTGGGCGATCTTCAGACTCTCGGTCAACCCCCCGGCCCAGGCGACGTCCGGCTGGACGAAGTGGATGGCTCTGGCCGCGATGTAGTCGCGGAACCCCACGCGGCCGTACGTGCAGGTCTCGTAGCCGGCGACCGGAATGGCAACCTTCTCGGCCACTTCGGCGCTCCCGCGCACGTCGTCCGGGCAGACCGGCTCTTCGTACCAGTAGACATCGAGGGGCTCCATCGCCCGCCCCATCTTCACGGCCGTCGGCACATCCCACGCCCCGTTCACGTCCACCATCAGCCGGACCTCCGGCCCGATGGTCTCTCGCACCGCGCGGGCCCTCGCAAGATCCTCCGCCAGCGAGACCTCGCAGACACCCCGGTGGGCCATGGCGCGCAGCGGACTCCCCTCAATCTCGCTGTTCCGCCCCACCTTCATCTTGACCGCGCGAAAGCCGTGGCGACAGTAGCCTTCCATCTCCGCCGCGAGCTCCGGAATCCCCTTCCCCTCGGCATAGAAGCCCCCCGTGGCGTACGCCGGCACACGCCGCCGATACCCGCCCAGAAGCCGCCACAGCGGCATCCCGGCCATCTTGCCCCGCAGGTCCCAGAGCGCGATGTCGATCCCGCTCATGGCGGCGATCAGGACCCCGCCCCGGGCGTGCTTGTAGGCCCGCTGGTGCATCTGCTCCCACAGGCGCTCGACCTCCCGCGGATCCTCGCCCACCAGATGCGCGCGCAGCTCCCCCTCGATGACCGCCTTCGTCGAGGCGAGCGGCCCGCCGAAATGCGCGGCCTCGCCCAGCCCGACCAGGCCGGCGTCCGTCTCCACCTCCACGAGGAGGGCCGGCTTGGTCGCCATGATGTAGTTCGCGTCGAAGACCGGCCGGGGCAGCGGGCACTCTATCGGAATGGTGCGGACATCACGAATCTGCACGACGGTCCTCCTCCCGCGGGGACAGCGGCCTAGAAGGCCGGCTCCACATCATGGGCGTCCAGTTCCACCGAGGCGGCTTGATGGATAAGGGTGATCCGGATGACGAGGCGAGCGCGGGTGCCCTTGCGCACCAAGACGCCTTGGAGGCCCTTGAGCGGCCCCCGCTTCACCTCCACCAGCATCCCCTCTTGCAGGTACGGATGGGGATCGTACGGGAGCGTGCTGGTCACCAGTCGGCGGACCGCCTCAACCTCCGCCTCCGCCACCGGGATGGGACCTTCCTGATTCCCGACGATCTGCACCACCCCGAGCGTGCTGAGGACCGCCACGCGCTCCGTCAGCGGGAAGCGTGCGAAGCAATAGCCCGAAAAGAGAGGAAACGCGACCAGCTTCCGCCGGTCCTTCCACTGTCGCCATCGCTCCACTACTGGGAGGAACGGCTCGATCCCCCGGGCCTGCAACTGATCCTGCACCCGCTTCTCGTGCCGCGAGCGGGTCCGCAGCGCGTACCACAACGCTATCGTCTTGTCCACACCACACTCCTTGCCAGATCGCGGTCCGGACGTTCGCACACATCACGCCGTATGGCGGCTTCCGCCCGTCCTTACGGCTTGTCATACGCCCGGAAGGCCTCCTGCCCCTGCACCATCTCGGGATGAATGAAGTAGGTGCCTGTGCAACCCACCCGGAGCAGGTACTCCGGCGTTTCTTTCTCGCCTCCCGTCGCCGCATAGGTGACCCCCGACGCCACGAGCCCCACCGCCGGGCACAGGATCAGCCCCTTGAATGGCGCGTAGAAGATGCTGCCGAAGACCGCCCCGACCCCGGCCAGGATCGTGCTGCCGGAGGGGCCGGACCCGGAATTGGCCGCGGCTGGCGCCGTCTCTTGGGCCCAACTCGCCACCGGTCCCACCATACCGAGGACTGCAATCGTCACGACCAGGATCCGGCCCCACCCACGCTTCCGGGCTTCCATCATCCTCTCCTCTTCTGTCGACCATCCGACGTTGCACATGCCAGGACCGCCTCCACGGCACGATCCGCATTCCGCATCACCACGGCAATATCCGCCGGCCGCGCGCGCTCCAGGTGCACACCGGCCACCACCACCGACGTGACCCCTAGACGACGCGCCAGTTCCGTCGCCATGGATCGGGCCATCTCGTCCTCTTTGTGGCTCACGAGCGCGAACACCGACGTGGTCGCGCTCTGCCGCGCTGGGCGGGCCAGGCTCGGGCGCGGGATCCCGACGGCCAGCCCATGCATCCCTCCGTAGGGGCTCCCGGACCGGAGTCGGCAGGCACGCTCGCCCGCCTATCTCTTGCGCATCACCAGCGCGAGCCCGGCCGCCGATGCCGCCACGAGGAGGAGACTCATCACCTGTGCCGCCCGCAGGCTGCCCAGCATCAAGCTGTCGATTCGCAGCCCCTCCACGAAGAAACGGCCCAGGGAGTACAGCCCGAGATAGCAGAGCACCAGCGCTCCCGGCCTCCCCTCCAGCCGCCTCCGGAGGCCGAACCAGAGCACGCAAAACACGAGCAGATTCCAGAGGGACTCGTACAGGAAAGTCGGGTGAAAGTAGTCGAAGGCCTTCAGGTCCGGCGGCCGATGGTACGGATCGATATAGAGCTTCCACGGCAGATCGGTGGGAACGCCGAACGCTTCCTGGTTAAAGAAATTTCCCCACCGGCCAATGGCTTGCCCGATGGCCACCCCGGGCGCCAAGATATCCATTGTCAGCAGCACCGAGAGACCTGTCACTCGGCAGTAGATGAGGGTCGCGAGGGCGCCGGCGATGAGGCCGCCGTGGATGGCCAGCCCCCCCTCCCAGATGGCGAAGATCTTCTGCGGCTGCGCCCCGTAGTAGTCCCAGTTGAAGAGCACATAATAGAGCCGTGCGCCTCCCAGCGCGCTCAGCACCGCCACGATGATGAGGTTGAGAAGTCGATCGGGGTCTTGACCGCGCCGGATCGCCTCCCGGTGCGCCAGGGAGGTCCCCAGCATGACGCCTGTGGCGATCAACAGTCCGTACCACCGCACGGCCAGCGGCCCAAACTGAAAAACGATGGCTCCTGGCGAGGCAAACATCGGCACTCCTCATTCCAATCGCGGGAGGATCCGTCACCCGGTACTCGTGCCCCGCGTTCAGAATAGTCGCGGACTCCGCGCGAAGTCAAGTGGAAGCATTCAGCGTTCAGCGGTCAGCAATCAGCCTTTGAGTGTCGGGGCTGAAGTGGAATGAAGAAATCGACGACTCGGAACTCTCGCGTCTGGGCACTCGACTCTCCGCTACCAGCGGCCGCGGCTTCTCGAGCCTCGTTCGGCACGCGATGGCAACTGAGCCCCGCCGACCTCGTTCGGAGGTGCCATCTGGTAGACCACCCCCTCGATCACCGGCATCGGCTGGAAGCCAAAACCCCGTTTCACAGCGTCGGGAGCGGTGATGGTCCCGACGTCCAAGAGTTCGAGGTGTCGATACCCCGGAAAGGGATTGCGCCCGAGCGCTTCCAGCACGCGAGCGACCCAGCCCGTCGCGCGCCGTGAGAGGTGCACCTTGACAAGGGGCAGATTCATCATCTTGCCGATCTGATCCGCGATCTCTTCGTAGGTGAGATGCTGGGGGCCGCCGATCCTGGGGGCCGCCGATCGGGATGGTCCGGTCCAACAGCTCGTCATCATCGAGGGCACGGAGCAGGCAAGAGACCACGTCTCCCACCCAGACCGGCTGGAGCATGGTCTTCCCGGTCCCGGGGACGATGAGAAGCCCCGTCTGACGCAACAGGCGGATCAAGCCCCCGATCAATCGGTCTCCCCTCCCGAACATCAGGGAAGACTGGAGGATGACGAAGGGCAGGCCGCTCTCCCTGACGCACTCCTCGGCCGCGCCGCAGCCGCGGAGAAACGGCAGGCCCGAGGACGTCCCGGAGCCGAGCGGGCTCACCATCAGGAGTCGGTCCACGCGGGCCGCCAAGGCGCCTTCCACGAGGCAACCCGTTCCTTGGCGGTGGAACCGATCCACCACCGCATCCCGCACCTCCCGGATCGGTGCGGCCAGATGGATGATACGCCGAGCCCCCCGACAGGCCAACCTGATCCCCTCCGGGTCCCAGAGGGGAGTCACCGCCACCTCGACCCCCTGCGATCTGAGCCATTCGACCCCCGGCGATCCGGGCCGACCGACACACCGCACCGGTTCACCGGCGCTGAGCAGCCGGCGGATGAGGTGGCGTCCCAGGAAGCCGGAGGCTCCCGTCACGAGGATCATCGGTTCTCCATTTCAGACACCCCACGGGCAGGGCTCGCGCGGAGGGTACGGCGACGCAGAGTCCCCCCCGCGATCCGGGGAGCGGTGCGCCGCCTCTTCTCGCCACACCCCCCGGGATGGGGGTCCCTAGCTCTTGCGCGACGTCTTGACAGAGAAAGACGAGAAGACCGTCTCAACCCGCTGCGACCCGCACTTCGGGCACTTGATGCGCTTTCGCTCCCGGTCGCTGATGGACATGGCCAGCGAAAACCTCTTCCGGCAACCGCCGCAGCGAAAATCGTATGTCGGCATGAGCACCCTCCCGAATGAACGTGGTTATGCGGATGGAACTCAACAGACAACTATCGGAGACGGAGAAGGTCTCAGGAAGCCTTTCGCAGCTTTCTGAGGCGTCGCTTCATCCGCTTGATCTGTAGGCGTGCGGTCTTCATCTGGGCGCGTTCCCCGCCTTCCAGCACCCCCTTCAGCCCCCGGATGGCGGTCTTGAGCTGGCCCGTCCCCATCGTGGCCGTGGCCTGCGCTTTCTCCTCCTTCGGACGCAACCCGAGGCGCACCTCCTCGGCGATGATGGCTTCCACCAGATCCTCTTTCTTCATACCGGATACGCCGGTAATGCTCGGATACTTGGCGATGGCCAACTCGCGGAGCTTCGGGGCGGTCAGCTTCTCCAGGTCGGCGTGTGGGGTTCCCATTCTTCCTCCTCTGTCTCTGAATCACTCCGAGGGTTGAAAGACACACACAGCCTGTATGATACAGGCGATGGCCGCATCAAAGACGCAACCAGATTATAGTCAGGCTCCCGGAAAAAGCAAGGGCCGGGGAGATGCCCGCGCTCCCCGGAACCGGCCCCGATGGTCCCGCTGCGCCCGTCCGGCTGACCATCTGCCGGCAAGAAGCGACGGGGCGAATCTCGTCCGGGGCCGGGATTGATTGACAAGGTCCTCCCGCCTGGGCTATAACAACCCATCCGTCAACTCCGACTGTCAGAAGGAGTGCTTATGCTACCCCGATCGCTCATCGGGCCGATTCTGGTCGTCTTTGTCTTGTTGAACGTAGCCGGCCAGGTCCTGCCCCTCTACACCGACTACCTCTGGTTCCAGGAAGTCAAGCTGGTTTCCGTCTTCACGACCGTCTTGGGCCTCAAGCTGCTCCTGGGAATCGGCGGCGGCCTGCTCGTCGCGCTCCTCCTCTACCTCAACGTTTGGCTGGCGGCCCGTCCCACGTCAGGCGACGTCTTGGTGGAGCTGGAGGATCCGCTCGGGCTGCCCAGCCGCCTGGTGATCGAGCCGCTGGTGCGGAAATTCCTGCTCCCCGGGTCGCTGGTCCTTGGCTTCCTGGCAGCCATGCAGGCGGCTTCGCAGTGGGAGACGGTCCTCCGCTTCCTGAACGCGCAGCCCTTCAACGCGCTGGATCCGCTCTTCGGCCGGGACATCAGCTTCTATGTGTTCCGACTGCCGTTCCTGGAGACTCTCTACGGCTGGGCCATGCTCCTCCTGGGCGCCACCCTCCTCCTGGTGCTCGCCACCTACGTCCTCCATCGGGGCGTTCAGATCACCCCGCAAGGGCCCATGGTGGCGACGCGGGCACGGACCCACCTCCTCACGCTGGGCGCCCTCCTCCTCGTGGTGAAGGCGGGCGGGTATTACCTGGACACGTTTAGTCTGCTCACCTCCGTGCGCGGCATCGTCTCCGGCGCCGGTTTCAGCGACATTCACGCCACCCTCCCCGCCCTGCGCATTCTCGCGATCCTCGCCCTGATCTCCGCCGCGGTGTGCATCTGGCAGATCGGCCGTCAGGGCTTCCGCGTCGTGCTCGTGGCGCTCGGCGTGCTCCTGGCCGCCAACGTCCTGGGGCTCGGCGTGGTTCCCAACGTCATGCAGCGCCTGCGCGTGGTCCCCAACGAGATGGTCGCCGAGCGGCCGTACATCGAACAGAACATCAAGTACACCCGGATGGCGTACGGTCTGGATCGGATCAAGGAAGAGGAATTCCCCGCCGAGGAGACCCTGCGAGCGGAGGACCTGCGCAAGAACGACGCCACCATCAAGAACATCCGCCTGTGGGACCGCCGGCCCCTTCTCGTGACATACGCCCAGCTCCAGGAGATCCGGACCTACTACAAGTTCGTGGACGTGGACAACGACCGATACATGGTGGACGGCCAGCTCCGCCAGGTCATGCTCTCGGCTCGCGAGTTGTCCTACCGGAACCTCCCCAGTCGGATCTGGATCAACGAGCGGCTCACCTACACCCATGGGTACGGGATCGTCATGGGCCCCGTCAACCGGATCACACCCGAGGGGCTCCCCGACTTCTGGATCAAAGATATTCCTCCCGCCTCTGCGGGGCCGATCAAGGTGACCCGGCCCGAGATCTATTACGGGGAGATCGCCAATGATGTCGGCGGCGACTATGTCTTCGTGAAGACCCGGGCGCAGGAACTGGACTACCCCGCCGGTGACAAGAACGTGTACACCTCCTACACCGGCCAGGGCGGAGTGCCGGTCCAGTCGGTGTTCCGCAAGATGCTGTTCGCCCTCCGATTCGGCGATATCAAGATCCTCCTCTCCAATGACATCATCGGCGAGAGCCGTGTGATGTACCACCGCGAGATCGAAGAGCGCGTGAAGAAGGCTGCCCCGTTCATCCAGTTCGACCGAGATCCGTATCTGGTCGTGGGGCAGGACGGTCGCCTGGTCTGGATCATCGACGGCTATACCACCAGCGACAAGTTCCCCTACTCCGAGCCCGTCCGGGGTATGGGTAACTACATCCGGAACTCCGTCAAGGCAGTGGTGGATGCCTACCACGGCACCCTGGCTTTCTACCTGAGCGAACCGGCCGATCCGGTGGTCGCGACGTACGCCAAGGCCTTCCCCGGTCTCTTCCAGCCCCTGTCCGCAATGCCCGCCGACCTGCGGCCGCACATCCGGTACCCCCAGGGGATGTTCACGATCCAGGCCCGGATGTATGCCACCTACCACATGCAGGACCCGCAGGTCTTCTACAACAAGGAGGATCTGTGGAACATCCCCAAGCACATGGTGGAGGGCCAGGAGCGGGAGATGGAGCCGTATTACACCATCATGCGGCTTCTCGGGGAGAAGGCCGAGGAGTTCGTCCTGCTCTCCCCGTTCAATCCCAGTAAGAAGGACAACATGATCGCCTGTATGGCGGCGCGCAACGACGGGGAGGATTACGGGAAGCTCATCGCCTACAACTTCCCCAAGCAGAAGCTGATCTACGGGCCGCGGCAGATCGATGCCCGCATCGATCAGGACTCGGTCATCTCGCAACAGCTTACCCTATGGAGCCAGCGCGGCTCCCAGGTCATCCGAGGGAGCATGCTGGCCATCCCGATCGAGAAGTCCCTCCTCTACGTCCAGCCGCTCTACCTCGCCGCCGAGAAGGGCTCGCTCCCCGAATTGAAGCGGGTCATCGTCTCGATGGGAAATCAGATCGCCATGGAGGAGAACCTGGAGGCTTCGCTTGCGCAGCTCTTCGGCATCGGCGGAAAGGCGCTATCGCGGATGGCGACGCCGAGCCTGACAGGCCAACCACAGCCCCAGGAGACCGGCGTCCGGGGGTTGGTGGATCAGGCGTGGCAGCAGTACAGTCGAGCGCAGGAGCTGCTCCGGCAGGGGAATTTCGCCGGCTACGGCGAGGAGGTCAAGCGGCTGGAAGCGACCCTGAAGACTCTCCGGGAACGCGCCAAATAGGCCAAGGCGGAATCGAGAGGGCAGGGGTGGCGGCAGGAGAGCCCGCTTACCCCTGCCCCTTGCCCCTCGATTCCTCGCCCCCCTGCTGGTATTCGTCCATGGCAGACCCGATCCACTCCGACCCGTCGGCCCACACCTCCTTCTTCCAAATCGGCACGATTTCCTTCAAGCGCTCGATCGCGTAGGCGCAGGCCTGCAGGGCCTCCTGTCGGTGGGGCGAGGCGACGGCGATGGCCACACTGGCTTCGCCCAGGGTCAGCCGACCGACGCGATGCACCATGGCCACCCGATCCACGGGCCAGCGAGCGTGAATCTCGTCCCCGATCTGCCGCATCTTGGCCACCGCCATCTCCGGATACGCATCATACTCGAGGTGGTCTACCCGGCGGCCCCGGGAAAACTCCCGCACGACACCGAGGAAACTCGCGATTGCACCCGAGGTATTTTGCCCTACCGCCCGGGCCATTGCATCAAGCGACAGTGGGGATTCGGTGAGTTCGAATAGATCCAGCCCCCCGCTCACAGGGGGAATCAGGGCCACCTCGTCCCCCTCTGCCAGGCGGCGCCCCCCTTCCACATACTCGTGATTCACCGCCAGCCTGAGCGACGGCGCCAGGCGGCGGAGGTCCGGGTACTGGGCAACGAGTTGTGTGAGCAGATCGGCTGCCGTGACGCCTTCCGGCACATCCACGATCACCTCTTGCTTCCCAACCACTTCTCTCGCAGACGCGAACAGTCTCATATGGATCTTCATAATCCCTCCTCCATGGAAACATCAGTGAAGCTAACGATACTCATACGAGTTTTTTTCTTTAGAATCAAGAGAATAAGAAATAATATGAAAGTTGTTACATAAATCAAAGCATTTTGATGTCTTGGTGCCAACAATGTTAAAATGACTCAGAACTCCTCGTTTTTCTTGGCTATTATTGATGCATGGGACGAGATGGCGCTTGACGCCACGGCCCTTCCCGTGTTAATAAACGTGTGAAGGGCCGTGGATATCCTGTTGATGAACCGGTCAGGATATGGCATGCGGTCCAACTAAAGCCGCTGTCACAAACCGCCCGGAAGATTT
The DNA here is from genome assembly GCA_026387775.1 of Candidatus Methylomirabilota bacterium. Lineage (GTDB taxonomy): Bacteria > Methylomirabilota > Methylomirabilia > Methylomirabilales > 2-02-FULL-66-22 > 2-02-FULL-66-22. The sequence continues at coordinate 28,133 of JAPLLC010000086.1, forward strand.
ATATCGCGACCATGAGGCCGCGTGCTTTCTTTTGTGTCTCAGTCTGTGGAAAAGTGGAAGAGTGGTGTGGCTTCTCGCCATGGCGGTGACGTGATTCCCGTTTGCGTCAGGGCGAAATGCCCCCCAAGCGCCAGAGGCTGCCGTCTGTGCCAAGTCTAACTGTTTCTTGGCGGCCGGGCAATCCCCAGTCGTGCGTCTTCCTGGGAAGCGTCGTCCCCGTCGCTGGAAGGCGATACGCCTGCATGAGTCGGCCGGAGGCCACATGACGATCAAGGTGCTTGCAGAATCGGCCAAAGACAAGGGCCGACTCCTCAACCAGATTGTCAGACGCCTGCTGGATGAGCTGGGTTACGGTGAGTTCCGCGCGTGTGTGTCTGGGGCCGGAACCGACATTGAGGTAAAGGCAAAACACCGCGCGACACAGGCCCCCATTCTGTGCAAGGCTCGCGCCCTGCCGCGCGAGGTCGGCCCTGACGAGCTCAAGCGATTCTTGGCAACCTATACTCAGGGCAAGAAAAAAGATAGGCGGCTCGTGGGATTGTTCCTGGCCTTCTCCGGCCTCAGCCGTCCCGCCCGCGAATGGTATGCAAGCATGGAGGAGCGCGGGAAGGGGGAGTTTCATGTGTTCGCCCCCGAGAAGCTCTTGGCGCTCCTGCGGCGCGCCCGCCTGATTGGCCCCTTGGAAGTGGTCGAGCCGGCGATCAAATCCCGCATCCGGACCGACGCCGGTCCGCGCTTCTTGGCCTTCCACGAAGGGCAGATGTACTGGGTGCAGATGACGATGACCAGCCGCAAGCCAACCGGCTTCGCCGTGCTGGCCTCTCATGGGGAACTGGTCTCCCGCGTCGTCGCCCGAGACATCAAGCGTCTCGATCCGAGCCTGGAGGGGAAGAAGTTGGTTGATACATACCTCCGGGACAAACTCTTCCTCACCCTCCTGGATATGGTCCCGCGGAACCTGGAGGCGCTGACAAAAGAGGCGCGCGAGCCCCTGGCCGATGCCCGCGAAGCGATCCAGGACCTCATCCGCGAGAACGTGGTCGTCGCGGAGTCCGGTGGACAGCCGCACTGGAAGATGGACCGGTACACTCTACGCGCGGACCTCGGCCTCTTCCTCTCCCTGGCGCGGCAATACCTGGAAGGACCCCATAAGTTCCGCTTCCTCGGCTCACAGTTTGCGTCGAACCTGCTGGTCAGCGACGTCCCGGGGTACCTGGAAGCTCGCTGGCGATTCCGCAGCAGCGAGGGGGAACGTGCGAGCCTCTATCGGTTCCTGGCGCTGAGCCCGGCCGCCCTGAACCACGCCCTCTTCACGCCCACAGACCGCTATCTCGTCCTCGAAGGAGAGGCTCGCCCTGCCTATGCCGATCGAGAGCGCACCCGCACCCTTCAGATGAACCGTCTGGTTGGCGACCTGCTCGCCCGCATGGCAACCGACGTGGATCAGCCGCAGTTCCAGGAGTTGCTGGCCCTCAAAGGAATCAAGGGGCACCTCTTCCGGGCTACCGCCAAAGCCGCCACAACACAGGAACTGTCCTTCAGCCTCAAGGCCGACTTGTTGCTCGCGCAGCCCAAGCTGGCCCCCTCGGGCCGATCCGTCCAGGCCGGCAGCCGGAATGACTCCGAGCACGCCATCGAGCTGGGAGCCGCGCTCCTGCACATGGAAGAGCACGAGCAAGCGGTAGCCCACTTTGACCGCGGCATCAAGGAAATCCGAGATCCAAGCCGCCTCTTAAGCGCCTGGAACAACCGGGGGATCTGTCTGCTGCACTTGAAGAAATATACGGATGCCACGACCAGCTTCAACGAGGCGCTACGCTACAATGGAAACTCCAAGGTGGCCTGGTATTACAAGGCCCTCTGCCTGAAGGAATTGGGCGACCTGAGCGGCGCCCAGCGATGCTGCAAGCGGTCCATCGAGATTGATCCGAGCTACGTCGAGGCGCGCGAACTCTCACAGATCCTCTGACACCCCCATGCTTGCCGTGCTCGTCTGCAGCGCTTGCCGTCTCTCGGCCCCGGCGGATTCCCCTGGTTGGCGTTGCGCTTGCGGCGCTCCGTACGACCTGCGAATCGAGGCCGCGTTCCCCCGCGAGGCGATTCTCCGTCGTCCCGCCTCCTTCTGGCGGTACCAGGAGGCCCTTCCGCTCCCTCCCGCGTGTGAGCCAGTCAGCTTGGGCGAGACCCTCACACCTCTCGTCCCCTGGCCCGACGCTCCCGGTTGCCACCTGAAGCTGGAATTCCTCTTTCCGACCGGGTCGTTCAAGGACCGGGGTGCCGCCGTTTTGTTGACCCATCTCCGCGCCCGGGGGGTCCGGCAGGTCGTCGAGGACTCCTCGGGAAACGCCGGGGCTGCCGTCGCCGCCTATGCGGCCCATGCCGGCATCGGCTGCCGGATCTTCGTTCCGGCGGCCACCTCCAGCGGCAAGCTGGCGCAGATCGCCGCCTACGGGGCCACGGTCGTCCCGGTGGAGGGCACCCGAGAAGCCGTCACCGTCTCCGCCCGGGCCGAGGCGGAACAGAGCTACTACGCCAGCCATGTCTTCAGCCCGTTCTTCTTCCACGGAACCAAGACCTTTGCCTTCGAAGTCTGGGAGCAGCTGGGATTCCGCGCTCCCGACTGTCTGATCCTCCCCGTGGGACACGGCACCCTGTTCCTCGGGGCCTACCTGGGGTTTCGCGATCTCCTCGCCGCCGGGGAGATTCGCGCCCTCCCCCGCCTCATCGGCGTCCAGGCCGCCGCCTGCGCACCGCTCGCCGCCGCCTGGCGGGGGGCGCCGACCGCTGCCCCCGAAGACACCCTGGCTGAGGGGATTCGTATCGCCGCCCCCGATCGCGCCGCCGCCATCTTGCAGGCCTGCCGAGAGAGCGACGGCGAGATTCTCACCGTCTCCGAGCCCGAGATCGTCTCGACGTTCTTCCGTCTCGCGCGTGCGGGGTTCTATGTGGAGCCCACCGCCGCGGCGGCGCCGGCCGCCGCGCTGAAGCTCTCCGCCGCGGGCCGCCTGCCCGCCGGTGAAACCACGATCGTTCCGCTGACCGGAACGGGCCTCAAAGCCGGCTCGACCATCGCCGCCCTCCTGAAGACGCGCCCGGCTTGACCGCCTGCCGCCCGTAGCGCACGATCCGACCGACGTCCCGGGCTTGGGCGGCCCACTAGCGCTTCCGCCAGAAGACTCCCGCCCCGAGGGCCAACACGAGGCCAAGGGCGACGAAGCCCGGCCGATAGCCTACCACCTCCACGAACCAACCGAACCCCACCGCACCCAACGTCCCCCCCGTGAGGATCGCCGTATTGAAGATCGCCAGCGCCCTTCCCCGCGCCCCCCTGGGGGCGCGATCGAAGGCCATGGCGCTGACCGCCGGATAAAGAAAGCCATGCGCCGTTCCGTTGATGAAGGCGATCAGCAGGAGGAGCCAGGTGGAATGCAGGTGGCAAAGCAGGAGGACACCTGCGGAAAGCCCGACCATCGCGGGAAGGATGACCTGGCGTCGCTCCAGCCGATCGGCGAGCCTCCCTCCGAAGAACCGCACGGCGACCGCCATCAGGCTGTACACGACGTAGAACGGGCCCACCCGCGGCAGACCCGCGGCTTGGGCAAACGGCGGTAGAAACACGAAGACGACGGCGCCGGCCAGACCGAACTGAAACGCCGCAGTGAGCACCGGCGCGAAATTTCTCCAGAACCCTGGCCCGAGGGGGCGGTGGACCTCTTCGACCGAGGGCATCGGAACCTCCGTGAGCAGGCACACGGCCAGACTTCCCACGGCGAGGAACAACGTCCCAAGGAAGAAGCTCTGATACCCATACGACCGAAGAATCACTTCTCCGACGGCTGGCGCCATGGCGATCGTGACCAGACCGGATACCCCAAAGATGCCCACCGCCTCGGCCCGGCGGCTTTCCGGGGCAAGGTCTGCCAGGAGGCTGAGGTTGCTGGTCGTGAATCCCGCCATCGCGGCTCCTTGCAGAAACCGGAGAAGATAGAAGTGCCAGCCCAGCACAGAGCTCCCCGCGAAGGCAAGCGAGACCACGCTGATCAGCGTGGCGCTCAGAAGGATGAACGGCCGTCGACCAAACCGATCGACGAGGGGTCCCACCCCGACTTGACACAGGATGGCGGCCACTTGATACATGGCCATGATCGTGCCGATTTGCCCCTCCCGACCGCCAAGCTGGTGGATGTACAGGGGGAGCAGGTTGTAGGCGTTGAGATTGGCAAAGAAGAAGAGGTTTGCCATCGCCGCGAGGACGAACGGCTTGGTGTACAGGGATTGGTCGGAAGCGGTCATGGGATGGACCATCCGGCTGGAAGCGAAGCGTTACCGGCGGTCCCGGCCGGGGAATGCGCGGGAGAACCTGGACGCGGGACGAGGCAAGCGCCCCCCATCCGGTTCACCCCGTTCTCATCCATCGCGTCGTCGCTACCCCACGAGGACGAGCCGGACGTCCATGACGTTCGTCCGGGTCGGGCCGGTGATGATCAGATCGCTCAGCCGCTCGAAGAACGGATAGGCGTCGTTCCCGTCCAGCGCCGCCCTCGGCTTGAGGCCGGCGGCGACGGCCCGCTCCAGCGTGTCTCCGTCGGCGATGGCCCCGGCGGCATCCGTCGGTCCGTCCGTCCCGTCCGTTCCGGCGCTCAGGACCACCACGTCGCGCAGCCCGGCGATGTCCAGGGCGGCGGCCAGAGCAAACTCCTGGTTGCGGCCCCCCTTCCCTTTCCCCTTCAAGGTCACGGTGGTCTCCCCCCCGGTGATGAAACACACCGGCGGCGTGACCGGGTTGCCGCTCGCCCGGACCTCCAGGGCCAGCGCCGCGTGCATCCGGGCGACGTCCCGAGTCTCCCCTTCGATGAAGGAGGACAGGATCATCGCCCGAAGCCCCAATCGCTGGGCCTCGGCCTTGGCGGCCTCCAGCGCCTGGATGTTGCTCGCGACCATCAGGCTTTTCACCCGCGCGAAGAGCGGGTCGGCCGGCTTGGGCGTCTCGGAGACCTTGCCGGCTGCCCCGGCTTCGAGATGGGCCCGAATCCCGGTGGGGATCTCCTGGCGAATGCGGTACTTGTCCAGGATGCCGAGCGCGTCCGCATAGGTCGTGGGATCGGGGACCGTTGGGCCGGAGGCGATGGCATCCAGCGGGTCCCCCACGATGCATCCAGCGGGTCCCCCACGATGTCCGAGAGGATCAGCGTGCGGACCTGGGCCGGCTGTGCCGCGCGGGCGAGCTGGCCGCCCTTGATGCGGGAGATGTGCTTGCGCAGCATGTTCATCTCGCGGATATCCGCCCCGCAGGCGAGGAGCGCCTTGGTGAGCGCCTGCTTCTCGGCCAGGCTGATCCCCTCCACCGGCGCAGGGGTCAGGGCCGAGCCTCCGCCAGAAATGAGGACCAGCACCAGATCCTCGGGCCCGAGCCCCTTCACGCAGTCGAGGATGGCCTGGGCGCCGGCAATGCCGGCCTCGTCCGGCACGGGGTGGCCGGCTTCATGAAGGCGAATAGTCTTCATCGGCTGCACGTGCCCGTACTTTGTGACCACCACCCCCCGCTGGATGCGCTCCCCCAGGATCTCCTCCACCGCCCCGGCCATCGAGGCTCCCGCCTTCCCCAGGCCGACGACCACGATCTGCCGAACGGCCGCGAGGTCGAGCACCTCGCCGCCGATCGTGAGGCGGGCCCCCTCACGCTTCATGTGGCGATGAATGGCCGCCGCGGGGTCCACCGCCTGGACTGCGGCGCCGAAGATCTCGATAGCTGCCTTGCGCAACTCGGTCGCTCGCATCGCGTCTCCTCTCGCCTGCCTTCTCGCTCAGGCTTCGAACAAGAATCGATCCAGCTCCGTATAGATCGACCCGCTTGGGTTCAGCTCGCTCTGCATGAGAGAACACTGGCTCACCGGCGCCGCTCCGAATCCCTCCGCCGGCTCCTCGTGAAGCGCCGCGAGCAGGGACTCGACATTTCGGGGCGACCGGACCCGCCCCAGGGTGAAATGCGCGGTGAAGTCGCGCTTCTCCTTCGGGAAGCCGACGCGGCCCAGGCCATCCTCCACCCGCCGGGCGAGCTCCGTCAACTGCGCGGATCCCGCCTGCGCTCCCACCCACACCAGGCGCGGAATGCGGCCGCCGAACGCCCCCATCCCCGCCACCTCCAGCGAGAAGGGGGCCACGCTCCGCGCGACCTCCGTCAGAGCCGGACGGATACGATCCAGCCGCTTCGGCTCCACCTCGCCGAGGAACTTGATCGTGATGTGGAGATTTTCGGGCCGCACCCAGCTCACGTCGGCATGGACGCTCCGCAGGCGCTCCTGGAGCGCCGCCAACCGCTCGCGAATTTCATCGGTCAGATGCACCGCCACGAAAAGCCGCATGGCTCTCACCGATTTCGGATTTCCACATCCCGCCTTCGCCTAGACCTCGTCCATGGGGATGCCAAGCAGGTGTCGGCGGAGCATCTCCAGGGCCATCTGCGCACCCCGGTATTTGACCTGCTCCCGCTCTCCGTGCAGGCGGAACTCGCGCCCCGCCTCACCGCCCTCCCAGGCCAGCGCGACGCAGACCAGGCCCACCGGCTTCTCGGGCGTCCCCCCCGCGGGGCCCGCGATTCCCGTCGTGGCCACGCCGAGAGTGGTCCCGCCCATCCGCCGCACGCCCACGGCCATGGCCCGCGCCACCTCCAGGCTGACCACGCCGCGCGTCTGGATCACCTCCGGCGGGACGCCGAGCAGCCCCGTCTTGGCCGCCGGGCTGTAGCTCACCACGCCACGCTCGAAGTAGTCGGAACTCCCGGGGATGTCGGTCAGTCGCGATGCCACCAGGCCGCCTGTGCAAGATTCGGCCACGGCGAGGGTGGCTTTTTGCTCGCGCAGGAGCCGCCCCACCACCGCCTCCAGGCGCTCGTCATCCTTGCCGAAGACGAGATGCCCGAGCCGTTCGCGGATCTTCGCCTCCAGGTCGTCCAGCAGCCTCGCGATCTCTGCCGGGTCCTCCCCTTTGCAGGTCATCCGAACGTGGATCTCCCCCATGTGCGCCAGAACTCCGATGGTGGGACTACGCATCTCCCGGAAGTAGTCCCCGATGCGCTGGTCCAGCGTGGACTCGCTGATGCCGCAGGTCTTGAGCACCCGCGAGACGATCCGGCTCCGGATCCCGAGGCTGTCCCGAATCCGCGGGATCACCTGCTCCAGCAGCATGGGCTTCATCTCGGACGGGACGCCGGGCATGCAGACGAAGACCCGCCCCTCGCTCCGCATGAGCAGGCCGGGCGCCGTGCCCCGGGGGTTGTGGAGCACCTCGGCCCCCTCTGGAACCATGGCCTGTTTGCGGTTGTTCTCGGCCATCATGACCCGGCGGTGGGCGAACCGCTCTTCGATGTGGCACAGGACGGCAGCGTCCAGGCGAAGCGGGCGGTCCAGAACCGCGGCCAGCACCTCGCGCGTGAGGTCATCCTCGGTGGGGCCGAGACCGCCGGTCATGATGACGACGTCCGCCCGGCTCATGGCGAGACGGATGGCCGCCTCGATCCGCCCCCAGTTGTCCCCGACCGTGCTCTTGTAGAAAACGTCAATCCCCGCCTCGGCCAGACGCTGGGCCATCCAGCTCGCGTTGGTGTCCACGATCTGTCCGAGGAGGAGCTCCGTCCCGATCGTCAGCAGTTCCACACTCATGAGATTTTCCTCGCCCCCCACCGCCAGGACACCGCAGGGTTTCGCGATTCGCTTCTCGCATACGGCGGGACACGCCCCGGCGGCTCACGCTCACAGGAAGTCGAAATTGGTCTGCAACAGCCACCACGTCGCCCGCGCGAGAAGCCCGGCGGCGAGGTCGTCCGCCACGATCCCAAATCCCCCGGGCAGTCGCTCCAGTCGGGGCAAGGGGGCCGGCTTGATCACGTCGAAGAGCCGGAAGAGGAGAAACACGGCCGCCAGATCGTAGAGCTGAAACGGGATCGCCAGGGCGGCGACCCACATCCCGACGAATTCGTCGACGATCACCGATGGCGGGTCCGCCTGTCCCAATTCCTCCGCGGCCTGGCCCGACACCCAGATCGCCAGCGCGGCCAAGAGCACCGTGATGCCGAGGTAGAGGGGCCACGCGAGCTGGAGCATGGGAAAACAGACCGCCGCTCCCGCCAGGCTCCCCACGGTCCCCGACATCAGCGGGACAGAGCCGAGGCCGCCTCCGGTCGCCACCAGAAGGGCGGTCGACCGAGACGGCCGGCTGCCGGCGGGGGCGGACTTCGGACGACGCGATGGCATGATCATCCCCTCACTTCAAGGATCTCGCCCGTGAGGTCGTGCGCGAACGCCTCCCGGATACGGACGCGGACAAATGTACCCGGAGGAACCTGGGGGCCGCGAAGATACACCGTGCCATCCACCTCCGGGGCATGGCCGGCCGTTCGCCCGCACAGCAGGTCGGGAAACTCCGACGCCGGACCATCCACCAGGACCTCCTGAACGCTGCCCACGAGCGCCTGCCCCTTCTCCTCGGCGATGCGGGCTTGCAGCGCCATCAGCCGGGCGCGCCGCGCCTCTGCCACCCGCCGGGAGATCTTCGGTCCGAGCGCCGCGGCCGCCGTCCCCTCTTCATCCGAGTAGCGGAAGACCCCCATCCGGTCGAAGCGCATCTCCTCGACGAAGCGCGCCAGGACGGCGAACTGAGCGGCCGTCTCGCCGGGAAACCCCGTGATGAACGACGTCCGGATGACGACGCCGGGCACCGCCCTGCGGATGCGCCCGATCAGCCGTCGGAACCCCTCCGCGCTGCCCCCGCGCCCCATGGCCTTCAGCACGGCGGCATCCGCATGCTGGAGGGGAAGGTCGAGGTAGCGGCAGAGGCGCGGCTCGGCCGCGAGCAGCGCGATCAGGTCGGGCGTGATCCGGGTCGGATAGAGATAGTGAAGTCGGACCCAGCGCAGGGCGGAGATCGTCAACAGCTCCCGCAGGAGCGCCGTCAGCCCGCCCGATTCTCCACGATCCGTCCCGTAGCTCGTGGTGTCCTGGGAGATCAACACCAGCTCCCGAACTCCATCCGCGGCCAGGGCGCGAGCCTCGGCCATGATGTCCGCACGCTCCCGGCTCTGCTTGGGGCCGCGAATCAGGGGGATGGCGCAGAACCGGCAGGCGTGGTCGCAGCCCTCGGCGATCTTGAGATACGCCACATGCGGCGGGGTCAGGCGCCGGCGCGGGAGGGCCGCCGTCATCAGGGCCGTGTGCCCCGTGACCCACACGCGATCCCCGGCCGTCCGGTCGAGCGTCGCGCGGACGATCTCCGCGATCCGCGGGAACTCTCCGGTGCCGATGAAGGCATCCACCTCGGGCAGGAGACCGGGAAGCTCCCGGGGGTACCGCTGGGACAGACAGCCGCTCACCACGAGAGCTCGGCAGCGGGCCGTCCGCTTGAGGGACGCCGCCTCCAGCACCGCCTGGATCGATTCCTCCTTGGCGTCCTGGATGAAGCTGCAGCTGTTCACCACGATTACCTCGGCCTCCTCGGGCCGTTCCACTATCCGATATCCCGCGGCGGCAAGCTGCCCCAGCATCACCTCGGCGTCCACCTGGTTCTTCGGACAGCCGAGATTCACAACGCTGACCGTAGCCGCTCGGCGATTCGAGCCGCTCCCCGCACGACGCATGCGTCCCATCGACTCCTCTCATATTCGGCACGACTCGCAATCGATTCCGTAGGGATGAAGAGCCGGGTAGGACCGAGAGGCGGCGGAGGCCTCAGGCGGGTGCGGCCTCCCCTTCTCTGACGGGTGCCAGCGCGAGCCGATTGCGGCCTCCCGCCTTGGCGCGATACAAGGCCGTGTCGGCATCATGCACCAGATCCTCGGTCTTGCGCATGGCCTGCGCGACCGAAGCCACACCGATGCTGACCGTCACCTGATGCTCCTCACCGGTCTCCCGGGAGCGGAAGACGTGATCCGCCACCGCGCTGCGAATGCGCTCGGCCTGGTAGGCGGCTCGCTGCAGGTCGGTTTCCGGCAGGATGATGGCGAACTCCTCCCCGCCGTAGCGCGCCAAGATGTCCACCGACCGGGCGTTCTGGCGCAGGACGTCGGCCGTCTCGCGCAGGGCGTGATCTCCGGCTAGGTGACCGTGGCGGTCGTTGAAAGCCTTGAAGTGATCCAGATCGAGCATGAGCAGCGTCAGCGGGCGCTTGTAGCGTTGTGCGCGGCGGATTTCACGGGCCAGTTGGTGGTAGAACTGGCGGTGGTTCGCCAGCCCGGTGAGCGGATCCGTGATGGCCAACTGCCGGGCTTCCTCGAACAGGCGGGCGTTCTCGATCGACACGGCCACCTGGCTGGCAAACGTCGAGAGGAGCTGGATCTCCTCCGCCCCGAACTCGTGGCGCTCGGTCATGTACAGGTTCATGCACCCCAGCGCCCGATTCTGCACGATCAGGGGCATGGCCAGGAACGAAACGAACCCGCGATCTCGGGCCATCTGCAGCCAGATCCCGTACACCGGATCGGCGCTCAGGTCGGGAACCGTCACGGGTCGCTTCTCTCGCACGGCCACCAGGCTGGGATTGTTCCCGTGCGTCACCTCACCGCTCCCGGTGCCCGGGAGACCCTCGTCGAACAGGTTCGAGCCCGCCACCGTAGAGAGCGTGTGCCCGTCGGGGGCGAGGAGCATGAGCGACATCGCTTGCGCATGCAGCAGGCTCGAGACCGTCTCGCTGATGCGCGTCAGGATGTTCTGGAGGTCGAGCGTCGAGGCCATGGTGCGGCTGACCTGATAGAGGGCCTCGAACTCCTGCGCCTTCCGCCGCGTCTCCGTGTACAGATGGGAGTTCTCAAGGGCAATCGACACCTGCCGCCCGATGCTGGCCAGCAGCGCGGCCTCGTCGCGGGCGAACTCCTGCCCCGGGTGCCCCACGACGGTAAAGACACCCAGGCGACGATCCTGAAACTTGAGCGGGATCACCCCGAGAGGCCGCGGGGAGTCGCCCGGCGGCATACGGAGCTCCTCGATGCCGGCCGCGTCCGCCAGGAGCGTCGGCTCGTCCCCCTCAAGGGCCTTCCACCCCCAACCGCTGCTCGACGACAGGGTTCGCAGACTCTCCGAGGGGGTCCCGCAGAGACCTCGCCATGCCCGAAGCACCAGGGGGCCGCCCCCCGGCTCCGAGAGATGGATGAGACCGCAGGCCAGTCCCAGGCTCTCCATCACACCGGCAAGCGCGCCGTCCAGGATCTCTTCCAGGCCGAGGGACCGGTTCACGGCCAGCGCCACCGCATTCAAGGCTCGGAGTTCCCGATTCCGGCGCATCACCTCCTGGCTCATCCCCCGGACGCGCAACAGGACCTTGATCCGGGCGATCAGCTCATCCGTGTTGAACGGCTTCGTGATGTAATCGTCGGCCCCGATCTCCAGACCGAGGACCAGGTCGCGGCTCGTATCTTTCGCGGTGAGCATGACCACCGGGAGATGCCGCCAGCGCTCGTCCGCCTTCAGGCGACGGCACACTTCGTAGCCGTCCATCCCCGGCATCATGACGTCCAGTAGGACGAGATCGACAGGGTGGTCGGCCATGCGCTGGAGCGCTTCGCTCCCGGAATGGGTCACGATGGTGGAGAATCCGCGAGCCTCCAGCAACACCTGGACCATGCGCGCAATCCCGGCCTCGTCCTCCACCACCAGGATCGTGGATCGCATCCCTGCGGGAGCCGTTACCGTTGGCACTTCACTCCTCCGCACCTCCCCTCGGTCCCACGCCCGCCGTCCGACACGAGGCGCCGGTGCTCGGCGTCACGCGGGCGCATCCACACACCGGAGTCCTGCATCGAGCCATGGGAATGAATAGCCCAGTTGACGACCGCGGCGCAACCGAAAAATTGGGCGATGCCGCGGATGCCTACATCCTTCCCCTTGACAGGCACGCAGGCTTTGGATAGCGTCGGCATCCGGCGGGCGGTCGCCATCTCCGTCCCGGCCCTCGGGAGGAGGGTCGCCTTCGGCTCCGGACGCAGGAGAATGCTTCGCTGGTCAGAATTTACCCCGGCTCGTGGGAGGAATCGTCATGACCATGACGTCTCGAGAACGCGTGCTGACCGCGCTCCAGCGGAAGGAGCCGGACCACGTCCCCTACTGCGAGCTCGGCGTGGACCGCGCCCTGGCCCAGCGGCTGATGAACTGGGAAGAGCCGAAGACTCAAGCCGCCAACCTCGAAGGGAACGCGTACACCGTCGAGGAGGCCAAGGCCCTCGCCGCGTTTCTTAGACTGGACAACATCAGCTATGTCCTGCGGGCCCCCGTCTACGCGCACAAGGAGGCGGGACGCGACGGCCGGCTCTTTTACGGGGACGGGCTGATCACGTCGGAAGCCGATCTCCCGCGGCTCGAGCTGCCCGACCCCTACGACGACGCGCTCTACGCCGGGGCCGAAGCCTTCCTCCGGCAGAAGGGGGACTACGCAGCCTGGTTCGTCACCCGGATCGGCATCTTTCCCGCCATGCTCAGCCTGGGTACCGAGGCCTTCTGTCTGGCCCTCTACGATAATCGTCCCTTCGTGGAGCGCGTTCTCGACCGGTATGTCGACTGGATAGTCGTCGTCGCCGAACGGGTGTGCCGGATGGGGTTCGACGTCTTCGCCTCCACCGACGACATGGCCTTCAACACCGCCCCGTTCTTCTCGCCCGCGGTCTTTCGCGAACTGGTCCTGCCCCGCTATCGGCGCGTCTCCGAGAAGATCACCCTCCCCTGGATCATCCACAGCGACGGCAACATCGTACCCTTCATGGACGACCTCATCAGCGTCGGCGTGATCGGGTTCCACCCCAACGAGAAAGGAGCCGTGGACATCCGTGAGATGAAGCGCACGTACGGAAATCGGGTGTGCCTCCTCGGGAATGTGGATCTGAACCTCCTCGGGATGGGCGCCCCCGAGGCGGTGGACCGGGAGGTTCGCGACTTGATCCGGGACGTGGCCCCCGGCGGCGGGTATATCGTGACGAGCGGCAACAGCCTGGCCGGATACCTGCTCCCGGAGAACGTGCTCGCCCTGTCCCGCGCGGTCCAGGAATACGGACGCTACCCGATCGCGTTGTGAACGCAGGGGGGGCGAAGCAACTCACAAGAGACAAGGAGATCCGATGGAAGCGCTGGAGACTATTCTCACCCGGCACAGCATCCGCAGGTACACGCCGGCGCCCGTTCCTGATTCCCTGGTCACCGAAATCCTGCAAGCCGCCATGAGCGCCCCCTCGGCCGGGAACCAGCAACCGTGGCAATTCGTGGTCGTCGCCGACCGCCTCCTGCGCGAGGAGATCCCGACATTCCACCCTTACGCCCAGATGGTCCGCGAAGCCCCCGTCGCGATTCTGGTATGCGGTGATTTGCGCCTGGAGAGCTACCCGGGCCACTGGGTGCAGGACTGCTCGGCCGCGACGCAGAATATCCTGCTGGCGGCGCATGCCAAGGGACTGGGGGCGGTGTGGGTCGGTGTCTATCCCAAGGAAGAACGGGTGGCGCGCTTCCAGGAACTCCTCGGGCTGCCGGCCCAGGTGATCCCGCTTGCACTGGTCCCCCTCGGGTTTCCCGCGGAACACCTTCCCACCGCAAACCGCTTCAATGCCTCGCGGGTGCACCGCGATCGGTGGTGATCCGAGGACCGGCAAGGGAGCCTCTGTGCATGGGTAGAAGAGAGGCTCCGTCGGCACCCCCGCTCCTCTGCGCCCCGGCGGCTCCGCGCTAGACGCCCGCCTCGATGCAGGCCTCTTTCGCGATCGTGACGAAGAACGCGCTCCCCCTCCCCACCTGACTCTCGACCCAGATCCGTCCCCCGTGTTCCTCCACCACCGCCTTGCAGATGCTGAGCCCCAGCCCCGTCCCCTCCACCTCCGATCCGGTTGGCATGGGAACTCGGTAGAATCGGTCGAAGATCCGGTCCAGGTGCTCCTTGGGGATCCCCACGCCGGAATCCCGGACCTCCACCAGCAGCTCGAGGCCCGTGTCCTTCACCGTCACGTCGATCTCCCCGCCGCGGGGCGTGAACTTGATGGCGTTACCGAGGAGGTTGGTGAACACCTGCTCTATCCGCAGGGTGTCGCCGGACACCGCCGTTAGGCCATCCGGTGCCGTCAGGGTGACCGTGATCTCCCGCTCCTGCGCCATGCGGCGCAGGCGATCGATCGTCCCCCGGAGCAACGTCACCACATCGAACGACTCTCGTCGCCGCCGGAATCGTCCAGCCTCGATCCGAGCCAGATCCAGGATATCGCTCACCATCCGGAAGAGCCGGTCCGCGTTCTTCTGGGCAATCCCCAAGAGCTCCCGACTCAGCTCGACTCCCACCGCCTCGTGCAGCAGCACTTCGAGCGACCCCTTGATGGCCGTGAGCGGCGTATGCAGGTCGTGGGAGACCATGGTGAGGAGCTCAGCGCGCATTTGGTCCATGTTCCGGAGGCACTCGTTCAGGGTGGAAAGCTCTTCGATCTTGCGCGCCAGATCGGTGACGTCCCGCAGGATCATGAACAAGCCCTGCGTCAGGTCGTTCGAACTGATCCAGGCAAAGGTGATGCACAATACCCGATCCCGGCACTTCAGGGTCACAACATCCGCAGGTTGTTGGGGAGCCGCCAGGAACCGAGCGAGGGTCTCTACCAGCGTGGCACGATGATCGGCCGTCAGCAGATCGATCAATGGCTGGCCAATCAGATCCAACTCCGGCCGACCGACCATCTCCAGGCAGGCCCGGTTGACGAAGAGGATCCGCTGCTGGCCGTCCGCCTCGACCACCCCCTCCCCGATCGTCCGCAGGACCGTCTGCGTGAATCGCCGTAGGGCCAGGAGTTCCTTGACCTTCTGGCGCGGCACCAGGCTATCCAAGCCAAGGATCTCTTGGGCGGTGTCTCGGGTTCCTCCCTCCAACCGCCTCAGCACGGCGAGAACGTTCTGCTGGAAGTCTTCGCGCCGGCACTTCGCGATATAGGCGTCGGCCCTGAGGGCCAGCGCGTCCTCCGCGTCCTCCGCCAGGGTTCCCGACACGATCACGATAGGGATGGTGGCCGTCCGGGGATTGCCCCGGATGTAGCGAAACATCCGATCGCCGTCGATCTTCGGCATCACGATATCCAGGAAGATCATGTCCGGCAGCTCGCGCCCCAAGAATTCCAGCGCCTCCATCCCGTCGTAGGCCCGGAACACCTCGTACCCTTCCTGCGTGAGTATGTCCGCCAGCACCTCGACACAGAACCGGTCGTTGTCTACGACGAGGACTCGTTTTCCCACGGAAGACTCCAGTGTGCGACGAAGATTAGGAGCGATAGTTGACGAATTGCATGTCGATCCCCAGCTCCTGTTCCCGCAAGAACTGGATCACCGCCTGCAGCTCATCCCTGTCCCGACCGAAGACCCGAACCTGATCCTCCTGAATCTGGACCTGCACCTTCCGCTTGGTTGCCTTGATGAGCTTGACGATCTCCCGGGCCTTCTCGGTCGGGATCCCCTGCTGCAGCTCGATGCGTTGCCGCACCCGGCCGCCTCCGGCGGACTCGACCTGTCCCCGGCTGAGGGCCTTCAAAGACACCTGGCGCTTTACGAGTCTTGTCTCGAGGATATCCAGCACCTGCTTCAGCTTGAAATCGTCCTCCGCGGAAAGCAGGAGGGCGTGCTCCTCTCGCGTGACGCTCACCTGGCTGCCCTTGAAGTCGAAGCGCTGGCCGATCTCGCGAGAGGTCTGGTTTACGGCGTTATCCACCTCGCTCAAATCCACCTTCGAGACGACGTCGAACGAACATTCATTGCTCATGGCGCTCCTCCGAAGAACAGGCGCGAACCGATCAAGGCTTGTCCGGCGCGACCACGCGCACACCCGCCGGAGGGGTAAACTGGAACTGATCGTCGCTGAGGCCGGGATTCAACTTGAGATTCGTCAGGGCGATCACCGTCGTGTTGCCGTATGCATCAAGCACCGTGGTCTTCTCGACCATGTATCCTTTGACACTCACCTCCAGGAACATCCGGGCGATGCCGGCTTCGGGCCGCTTGGGTCGGAGGTCGAGGATACGGATCCTCGGATCGCTACGCGTCGCGGCATTCTCCACCAGGCTGATATCGAAGTCTCTGCGGAGCGTGCAGTCGCCCGCCAGAAAGGACATCGGCACTCGAGAGGTCAAGGCCTGGGCGATCTCCTGGACGCGAACCTGCTTGTCTGCCGGGCTGTAGTCCCACAAGGTCTTCCCGTCCGTGACGAAAAGCCGCGGCTCGGGTTTCTGATACTCCCACCGCATCTTCCCCGGGCGCTTCGCCAGGAAGACACCGCTGGCGTCCCGGTCTTCGTTGAGGGTGCGGTTCGTCGCCTTCTGCTGAAACCGCGCCGACAGATCCTGGGTCTGGGCGCAGGTGGCCTCCACCTTCTCCACGACCTCGTCCACGGCCGCGGCCGCCTGAGCCGCCGGCGCCCCAAAGAATCCACCCACTCCCAGACAGAGGAGCGCCGCCACGATTCTCCACGTTCCTCGAGACCGACTTGTCATTCAGGACTCCGTCTTGGATACCAGCACCTCGCGAGGCCGCGTGCCGTCCATTGGACTCACGATCCCCTCGCGCTCCATCCGCTCGATCATGCGCGCCGCCCGGTTGAAGCCGACCCGCAGCCGCCGCTGGATCATGGAAATCGACGCCTGCTGCGTCTGGACGACCATTTCCACCGCTTGACGGTAGAACTCGTCCCCCTCGTCTTCCTCGAGAGCCGTCTCCGGGTCGGGCGGAAGCAACGACCAGACGAACTCTTCGGCCTTGACCTGTTTCGCCAGGAACTCCACCACTCGCCGGATCTCGACCTCCGTCACGTTGCAGCCGTGGATCCGGATCGGTCGAGAACTCCCCGGCGGTACGAAAAGCATATCGCCTTTGCCCAGCAGGGCTTCGGCCCCGTTCATGTCCAGGATCGTCCGCGAATCCACCTTGGATGCCACCCGGAAGGAGATCCTCGCCGGAAAGTTCGCCTTGATGACCCCCGTGAGGACGTCCACCGACGGGCGCTGGGTGGCCACGATCAAGTGAATGCCGACGGCGCGAGCCATCTGCGCCAGACGCATGATCGCATTCTCCACGTCGCCCACCGCCGTCAGCATCAGGTCGGCCAGCTCGTCGATCACCACCACCAGGAATGGAAGGGGGGCCCGATGCACCCCCGGCGCCGCGGTATCCTCCGGC
Source organism: Candidatus Methylomirabilota bacterium (assembly GCA_026387775.1). Lineage (GTDB taxonomy): Bacteria > Methylomirabilota > Methylomirabilia > Methylomirabilales > 2-02-FULL-66-22 > 2-02-FULL-66-22. The sequence goes on from JAPLLC010000086.1 coordinate 45,289, forward strand.
AACGGCTCCAGCGCCACCTTCCGGTTGTAGCTTTGCAGATTGCGCGCCCCCACGTACGCAAACAACTTGTACCGCTCCTCCATGTGCTGGACCACCCGCTGGAGGCGCCGGGCGGCGTCCTTCGGATCCACCACCACCTTGTCCACCAGGTGAGGAATCCCGTTGTACACAGACAGCTCCACCCGTTTTGGGTCGATCAGGAGGAGCCGCACGTCCTTGGGCTGCGCTCGGTAGAGCAGGCTGAGGATCAGCGAGTTGACGCACACGCTCTTTCCCGACCCGGTTTCCCCCGCGATCAAAAGATGGGGCATCTGCGTGAGGTCGGTCACCATGGGGGCGCCGCCGCTCTCCTGGCCCAGGGCGAGCGGGAGCTGCAGCGACTCGGCGGCAAACTCCTTGCTGGCCAGGACATCCCGCAGGTACACCGTGGCTCGATGCTGGTTCGGGATCTCCACCCCCACCGCCGCCTTGCCGGGAATCGGCGCCACGACCCGGACGCTCATCGCCTTCAACCCCAGCGCCAGATCGTCCGCCAGGGCAACGATCCGGTTGATCTTGATGCCGGGGCCGGGTTCCAGCTCGTAGCTCGTGATAACCGGCCCGGGATTCACCGCCGTCACCCGGCCCTCGACCCCGAACTCCAAGAGCTTCTTTTCCAGAAGGCGGGAGTTCTGGGCCATCTCCTCCGGGTTGGAACTGATCTGCTGCGCCGGCCCCGAGTCGAGGAACTTCACGGATGGTTTGGCGTACCCGTCCCCCGCGGGCAAGAACGGGAAGGCCTGCTGCCCCTTCGACGGTTTGGTCTCCCGCTCTCGCCCCTTCTCCCCCCCGGTCTCCTTGGCCGAGGGCGGGGCCGCGCCCGCCGTCTCGACCGACGACGCAGGCGGGGTGGAGGAGGCCTCCGTCATGGCCGGTGCAGACGCCTCCCGACTCTCGGCGGCTCGGGCCTGCGCGGGCGGCTCCACCTTCCGCTTGGCCCGCGCGGTCGCGGCCCGCCGCGCCTTCCATCCGGCAAGCAGCGCCCGTGTCCGGGTCGCGAGCCAGTTCACGCCGGCCGACGGCCAGGCCAGGAGAGAAACGAACGAACGCTCCGTCAGACAGATGACGGCCAGGGCCAGACCGGTCAGGGCCAGGATGGCCAACCCGAAGGTGCCGAAGGAGTACGCCAGGAGTCGAAAGAGCTCGTCCCCTACATCGCCCCCCGGTCGGTCGACACGGCCCCCGGGAAGCACATTCACGTGGTGCAGGACGGTCGCCAGCAGGCTCAGCGAGGGGGTGAGCAGGAGCAGCCCCAGACCGCGTCGCCACGCGCCGACCAAACGACGGCCGCCGACCCAGATCCACCCCCAGTAGAAGAGGGCCGGGGGGGCGAGGAGTGCGGACAGGCCCAGAAGGCCGAGCAGGTCCCCGGCCGCCTCGGCCCCTACCCTCCCCACCGCATTGCGGATCTGCTGATCGGCCCCGCTGGCAAACCAGAAGGACGGATCGCGAGGATCGAAGGTGGCGAGCGCCGCCAGGGTGAGGACCGCGGCCGCCATGGCGAGCACCCCCACCGCCTCACGCGTCTTGTCATGACGCCAGAAGGCCAGCAGTCCGTTCAGCCATACGCTGGGCCGGGTCAAGTCCGCTGCCACGTGCTCTCGCCTCTCTTGGGGTTTTCCGACGTTATAACCCCAGGTCCGCCGTTCGCCAAGCCCTTTCTTTCTCTGCCTCGCCGCTCCCGGCCGTCATCGGTCGGCCATGCGCTTCGCACCCCTTACTCACACTTCGATGATCACCGGCAGGATCATGGGGCGACGCTCCACCGCCTTCTGGAGGAACCGGCGCAGGACCGATCGGATCCGCTGCTTGACCAGCGTCCCGTCCGTTCTTTCCTCCACGCTGCAGCCCTCCAGTACCTCGACGATCAGCTTGCGGGCTCCCTCGAGCAGGGCGTCTCCCTCCATCAGGTCGGCGAAGCCGCGGGAAATGATCTCGGGCCCCGCCACCACCGTCCCGGCCTTGTCGAATCCGATGACGACTACCACCATACCGTCCTGGGCCAGATGCTGCCGATCCCGCAATACCGCATCGTCGACGTCCCCGACCCCTTTCCCGTCCACCAGGACGCGACCCGCGGGAACCCGCCCCACGACCTGACCGCGATCGGGGGTGATCTCCAGAACGTCTCCGTCCTCCAAGAGGAAGACCTGGTCGGGCGGCGTGCCCATCTGGCGGGCCAGTTCCGCGTGCCAGTAGAGGTGGCGGTACTCCCCGTGCACCGGGACGAAGAAGCGGGGCCGGGTGAGGCGGAGCATGAGCTTCAACTCTTCCTGATTTGGGTGGCCGGAGACATGAACGCGCGGGCAGGTATCTTCGGTGATGACCTGGGCACCACGCTTGAGAAGCTGATTCACCGTGCGCGCGATGGATTGCTCGTTTCCCGGGATCACCCGCGCCGAAAAGATGACCGTGTCTCCCGGCTGGACCACGAGCTGTTTGTGCTCCCCCACCGCCATGCGGGCCACCGCGGACAGCGGCTCCCCCTGGCGGCCGGTGGTGATGACCACCCCACGGTCCGGCGGCAGGCGCTGGAGCTCGTCGAGCCGCACCAACGTGTCCGGCGGGACCCGGAGGTACCCGAGGTCCCCGGCGATACGGACATTGGCGGCCATGCTCTTCCCGTTCACCGCCACCTTCTTTCCCAGGCGGCGAGCGACGTCCAGGACCTGCTGGATGCGATGGATGTTGCTGGCGAAACAGGCCACGATCAGCCGGCGGGGCGCGTTGCGAAAGAGCTCTTCAAGGGTGCGTCCGATGCTGGACTCGGAGGGTGTGAACCCCTCGCGTCCCGCGTTGGTGCTATCGGACAGGAGCGCCAGAACTCCCTCTGCTCCCAGCTCGGCGAATTTCTGGACGTCGGTGACCTCTCCGTCCACCGGGGTGTGGTCGAACTTGAAGTCTCCCGTGTGGATGACGAGGCCCGCAGGCGTCCGCACGGCCACCGCCACCCCGGCGGGGATGCTGGGGCAAACACGCACGAACTCCACCTCCAGCCCCCCCAGACGGAGAGTGGCCCGCGCACAGATCGGCCGGAGGTCGGCGCTCTGAGCGAGGTCGAACTCGCGCAGCTTCTCCTGCACCAGCCCCAGCGACAGGGCGGTTCCATAGACGGGAACCGGAAGGTTGGGGAGCAGGTATGGGAGCCCGCCGGTGTGATCCTCATGACCGTGCGTGAGGATGATGCCGCGGACCCGGTCTCGTTGCGTGAGGAGATAGGTCACCTCGGGCAGGACGA
>JAPLLC010000212.1 GCA_026387775.1 Candidatus Methylomirabilota bacterium
CACCGATTCCCTGATGAGCGTCCCCCTGAAGGTCAACGGGAAGACGGTCGGGGTCATGAACGCCAACAACAAGGTGTCGGGCGGGGCCTTCGACGAGCACGACATGGCGCTCTTCACCATCTTCTCCTGTATCGTCTCCCTGAGCCTGGCTACCGCCCAGCTCTTCGAGCAGCTGTCCGCCTCGGTGGATGAGCTGGCCGTGACGAACGCCCGTCTGGCGCGCGCCAACGCGGAGATGGAGGCGCGCGTCAAAGAGCTCCAGACGCTCAAAGGAAAGAGCCCGCGCGGCTGACGCCGCGCGGGGCGGAGTCGCCCATGCCGATCCCTGCGACACGCGCCGAGACCATCATCGACGCGTTGCCCTACATCCGAGCCTTCCAAGGGAAGACCGTCGTGGTGAAGTACGGGGGCAACGCCATGGTGGACCCCGCCCTCACCACGGCGGTGATCCAGGACGTCATCCTGATGAGACTGGTCGGGATGCGACCGGTCGTCGTCCACGGCGGGGGGCCGCAGATCGACGAGGCCATGAAGACCTCGGGGCTCAAGCCGATGTTCATCCAGGGCCTTCGCATCACCGACGCCGACACCATGCGGATCGTGGAGCGGGTCCTGGTGGGGGGGATCAACCAGGGAATCGTGGCGTTGATCGGCCGACTGGGCGGGGCGGCCATCGGCCTCTCCGGGAAGGACGGAGGGCTGATCCGGGCCCGCAAGGCCCCGCCGCGGAAACTGGCGGACGGGCAACTCGTGGACCTCGGCCTGGTGGGCGAGGTGGCCGGCGTCGATCCCCGACCCATCCGAACCATCCAGGAGGCCGGCTACATCCCGGTTGTGGCCCCCACGGCCGGGGACGAGGAGGGCGCCACATTCAATATCAACGCCGACGTGGTGGCGGGGGAGATCGCCGCGGCCCTGACCGCGGAGAAGCTGGTCCTCCTCACCGACACGGACGGGATCCTGGACCGCCAGGGCGCGCTCGTGTCCACCGCGACCAGGAAAGAGGTGGAGCGGCTGATGGCGGACGGGACGATCACCAAGGGCATGCTGCCCAAGGTGGGGGCATGTTTCACCGCGCTGGCGGCCGGGGTGCGGAAGAGCCACATCATCAACGGAACGCGGCAGCACGCGCTGATCGAGGAGTTGCTGACCCCGGACGGGATCGGCACCGAGATCGTGGCCTGAGAATCCATGACCAATTTCGAATTGCAAATTGCGAATTTCACATTGAACATCGCAGGGGGGTACGGAGCATGACCACCCAGGAATTGATCGCAGCCTCGGCAAAATACCTGGCCAACACGTACGCTCGGTTCCCAATCGTTCTGGTGCGGGGGAAGGGGATCCATCTCTGGGACTCGGACGGGAAGGAGTACCTGGACTTCGTGGGCGGGATCGCGGTGGATGCCCTGGGGCACTGCCACCCCAGGATGGTGGAGGCGATCCGGGCCCAGGCCGAGACCCTGATCCACGTCAGCAACCTGTACCACATCGAGCCCCAGATCCGGCTGGCGCAGCTCTTGTGCGAGCACTCCTTCGCCGACCGGGCCTTCTTCTGCAACAGCGGCGCCGAGGCGAACGAGGCGGCCATCAAGCTGGCGCGAAAGTATGCCAAGGACCACTGGAGCACCGACCGCGTGGAGATCATCACCATGCAGCACGCCTTCCACGGCCGGACGCTCGCCACCGTGACGGCCACGGGGAATCCGAAATACACGCACGGCTTCGAGCCGCTCATGCCCGGGTTCAAGCAGGTCCCCTACAACGATCTTCGGGCGGTGGAGCGGGCCATCGACTCCCGCACCTGTGCCATCCTGGTGGAGCCGGTGCAGGGGGAGGGGGGCGTCAACGTTCCCCGGGATGACTACCTGCCGGGACTCAGGCGCCTCGCCGACGAGGCCGGCGTCCTGCTGATCCTGGACGAAGTCCAGACGGGCATGGGCCGGACGGGGAAGCTGTTCGCCTACGAGCACTGGGGGGTCGAGCCGGACATCCTCACGCTGGCCAAGGCCCTGGCGGGCGGGGTCCCGATGGGGGCCATGCTGGCGCGCGAGGCCGTGGCGGCGAGCTTCGTCCCCGGCACGCATGCCTCCACGTTCGGCGGCACGCCGTTCGTGTCGGCCATTGCCCTGGCGGTGGTCCGGACGATGCTGGAGGAGGACATTCCGGGACATGCCGCCCGGGTGGGGAAGTATTTCCTCGGCCGGCTGAACGCGCTGAAGGGGGCGCATCCGGTGGTGAAGACCGTGCGGGGCCTGGGGCTGATTCTGGGAATGGAAGTGACGGTGCCGGCGCGTGCCATCGTGGCCGCCTGCATGGAGCGGGGGCTCCTGCTTCTCACCGCTGGCGACAACGTGGTGCGTTTCGTCCCGCCGCTCGTCGTGACCGAGACCGAGGTCAATCGCGCCGTGGAGATCGTGGAGGCAGCGCTTAAGGGGGTGGCGGCATGATCCGGCATTTGCTCACGCTGGATGACCTGACGGCCGACGACATCACCAACCTGTTCCGGCTGGCGGAGGGCCTCAAGGCCAAGCGACGGCAGGGAGTCCTGCATCCCGTCCTGAGCGGAAAGACGCTGGCCCTGATCTTCGAGAAGCCCTCGCTCCGGACCCGCGTCACCTTCGAGGCCGGGATGACCCAGCTCGGCGGCCACGCCATCTACCTCACCCCCACGGACATCCGACTGGGGCAGCGGGAGACGGTGCAGGACGCGGCCCGCAACCTGGAGCGCTGGGTGGACGGCATCGTGGCCCGCACCTTCAGCCATCAGATGGTGGAGCAGTTGGCCGGCTACTCGCGGATCCCGGTGATCAACGGGCTGACCGACCTCTATCACCCGGTGCAGATCCTGTGTGACCTCTTTACGCTGTGGGAGAAGCGCGGAAAGGTCGCCGGCCTCCGGGTCGTGTTCGTGGGGGATGGGAACAATGTGTGTCATTCCTGGCTGCAGGGGGCGGCCATCATGGGGGTGCACTTCACGCTGGCCTGTCCCAAGGGCTACGAGCCCGACGCCGCCGTCCTGGCCCGGGCGCTGG
>JAPLLC010000097.1 GCA_026387775.1 Candidatus Methylomirabilota bacterium
GAGCATATAGCAGGCTGCTGAAAAGTTCGCTCTTTCCCAGGCTGCTCAAAAAGGTCCAGATGCAAGGCGGCGCGCGAAGGGATGAGTGAGGCGTACACTGGGTACGCCGCAGCGAGTGCCCGAGCGCGCCAACGCAGCAGATGGGCCTTTTTCAGCAGCCTGTTAGGACTCGGAGAGGCCGCGCAACTCGGTGTCGGTGTAGCGGAGCCGGACGGCCAGGGCTCGCGCCAGGCGGGCGAAGACCTTCACGCCTACGAGCGGGTGGGAGTGCACGACTTCGTTGAAGCTCGTCCGCGAGATCACGAAGAGGTCGGTCGCCGTTTCGGCCACGGCGTCCGCCGAGCGCACGCTGCCATCCAGGAACGCCATATCTCCAAAGAAGTTTCCGCGACCAAAGGTGGCCAGTGTGATTTGTCCGCTGCCCTCCAGGGGCAGCAGGATGCGCACCGTGCCCCGGCGGATAAGGAATAGCTCGCCTCCCGGATCCCCGCGCTTGAAGATCTCCTGCCCCGCCTCGACCACCCTCTCGACGACGCATGCCTTGAGTGCCGACAGGGTATTGTCCGCCTCCAGTTCGCGAAGCAGCTCGATCTCCGGAAGCTCCAAGGGGGGCTCGTGCCCGGTCTGGAGCAGGTGCGCCTCTTCCAGGACGCGGTCCTCGGTCCACTCGATCGCCTCCTCGAGCGAGCCGACGATCCGCACGTTGGACGCGGGGTCCGCCAGCCCGAGCTGGACGAAATACGCCTCCAGATTCTGCCCGGTCGCCAGCTGACTCGACAGCCCGCTGAAGACGAGGTGGGCTCCCCGCTCGGCGAGGATCGACTCGATCTGCCTGAGGAGATGCACCGCGGTGAAGTCCACCGATTGCACGCGGTGCATGTCGAGGATCAGGTAGCGGCTGCGCCGGAGGTCCGGCTCCAGCTCGGTGTAGAGCCGGTCCGTCGTGCCGAAGAAGAGGGTCCCCTGCAGCTCACAGACCGTGGTCAAGTGCCCGTAGGCCAGCAGGGCGTCTTTCTCGACGGGCAGACGGCCCTGCTTCGAAGAGATCTGGTCCCCGCGCAGTTTCCGACGAATCACCGGTCCGCGCATCTGCTCGCGGATGAAGAGCAGGATGGCCAGCCCCAGGCCGGCTCCCGCCGCCGCGATCAAGTTGATCGCGACCGCGACGATGATGACGGCGGCGATGATGCAGAAGTCGAGGAGCGTGGATTTCTGCTTCAGGAGATGGAAGATATGCCGGTCGATCATGCGGAAGCCCACCACGAGCAGGATGCCTGCCAGCGCGGCAACGGGCAACCAGCCGAGGAACCACCCGAGAAACGGAAGCACGGCCAGCGCCAGGGCGCCTTCCAGGGCGCTCGAGACGCGTGTCCGGCCGCCGCTGTTCACGTTGACCATGGTGGCGCCCAGGGTGCCCGCCCCCGGCATGCCGCCGCAGAGGGCGGACGCCAGGTTGCCGAACCCCTGACCCAGTAGCGCCCGATTCGAGTCGTGGCGGCTGTGGGTCATGGCGTCCACGACGACGCACGTCTTCAGCGTGTCGATCGAGAGGAGGACGGAAAGCGTGAGGGCGGGCACCAGGAGGGCCGGCAGCGACTCCAGGCGGAACTGGCCCAGCGAGGACCAGGTGGCGAGAATTCCGTCGAAGACCGAGCTTCCCGGACCGGTTGCATGGCCGGTGATGAACGTCATGGGACCGGGCTGGAGCGGTGCGAATCGGAGGACCCCCAGGCCGCAAGAGGTGAGGACCCCGACGGCCAAACCCAGAATGATCAGGATACCCGCGACGGTCACGGCGCCGATGACGATCCCCGGCCAGTGCCAGAGTCCCGGCGACCCCAGGGCGCCCCAGATCGGCATCCCCTTGGGTAGACCGAGGAAGCTCGGTATCTGGCCCAGCAGGATCAACGCCCCGACACCGCTGAGGTATCCGGACACCACCTGATAGGGGATGTATTTGATGAGCCGTCCGCCCCCGGCGGCCCCTTGGAGGAGTTGCAGGCCGCCGGCCATGAGGGCGACGAGGCTGAGCAGCGGCAGCACCTGCTGCGGAGCCATGGGTCCGGCGGACCCGCGCGCACCTGTCAGCAGGTCGCCCGCGAGCGCCGTCAGCACGGCCGCGGCGGGCGCACAGGGGGCCGAGACGAGCCGCGGCGTGCCGCCCAAGAGGGGCGCGATCAGTCCGAGCGCTATGGCCCCCAGGATGCCGGCCACCGCGCCATGCGCCGCATACTCCGGCCCCAGCACCTCATACGCGGCCACGCCGTAAGCGATGGACGACGGGACGGCGACCAGCATGGCCGCGAAACCGCCCCATGCCTCTCCCGACAGATCAGTTACGCCTGACTTCGACTTGATCGCGGTGAACGCCATGGAGACACCATTGGAAGACGCGCCGTGTCGGTCGCGCGGGCCTCCGATGCGACGACAAGAAAAGCGGCCTTGCGCGCGCAGAGCCACTCTTTGGAGAGTTCTCTCGAGGACGACGCACGCACCCCGATCACAGCGGGGAGTCTACCCATACTAGCCGCTTCTGTAAAGTCAAGATCAAGAGGCGTCTTCGGTCCGGTCCAAATCTTCCACGGTCCAGCCTCGAAATTTCACTGTGGGAGATGCTTTCCCCTTGACGATCGTGGCGACGCCGGGCCATCCTAGCCCCGCGTGCAGAGCCTCGGCGGCGCGGTTTGGTCAGACCGCCGGGCCGGAGCGAGGCCCGCACGGCGCCCCACACCCGTCCGAGGAGGATTGACGATGAACTGCCGCGAGCGAGCACTGGCCGCCCTCAACCACCAAGAGCCCGACCGAGTCCCTCTCGACTTCGGCGGTCGCCAGACGACGCTGCACCTGTACGCGCACCAGACTTTGATGCGCCACCTCGGGCTCAGCGGGCCGGAGCCGCTGATCCGCAGCTACCACACCTATCTGGTGGAGCCCGACCCGCAGCTCCTCCAGCGCTTCGAGCGCGTGAGTACCATCTTTTTCCCGAAGCCTCCCGGCGGCTACGTCTTCAAGATCGATCCCGCCACCAATTCCTACGTGGACGAGTGGGGCACGACTTACCATATGCCCCCGGGCGGGTATTTCTACGACATGATCGCCACCCCGCTGGCCGAGGCCGAGACGGAGGCGGACCTGACGAAGTACCGCTGGCCGAACCCGACGGACCCGGCGCGAATCGCTGGCCTGCCGGACCGGATCAGGGCGGCTTACCGGGCCGGCGAGAAGATCGTCATGATGGGCGGGGCCATGCCCGGCCTCTGGGAGCACGCCTGGTACATGTTCGGGGTGGAGCAGGCCTTCGTGAACCTGGGGGGCAACCAGCCGCTGATCGAGGCCTTCACCGAGCGCGTCCTGGAGTGGCAGCTCGCGTACTGGAACATGGTGCTGTCCCAGGTGGGGGACTCGGTCGACGTGGTCCAGCTCAACGAGGACCTGGGGAGCCAGCAAGGGCCGATGATGGCCCCGGCCACCTTCCAGCGGATCTACAAGCCGCGGCTCCAACAGCTCATCGCCGCGATCAAGCGGCAGACCAAGGCCCGCGTGTACCTGCACTCCTGTGGCTCGATCTACCGCCTGATCCCCGATCTGATCGAAATCGGCGTAGACATCCTGAACCCGGTCCAGGTCAACGCGGCGGAGATGGACTCGGCCCGGCTGAAGAAGGAGTTTGGCAAGGACTTGACCTTCTGGGGTGGGGGCTGCGATCCGGTGGTGATGGGGACCGGGACGGTGCCGCAGGTGATCGACGAGGTCAAGCGTCGGATTCACGACCTGGCGCCGGGCGGGGGGTTCATCTTCGGGTCGGTCCACAATATTCAGGCCGACGTGCCGCCGGAGAACATCGTGGCCATGTTCGACGCGGCCGTGGAGTTCGGGGGGTACCCGATCCGAGTATAGCGCTGCTCTCTAACAGGCTGCTGAAAAGGGCTCATCTGCTGCGTTGGCACGCTCGGGCACTCGCTGCGGCGTACCGGAAGTACGCCTGGACCCACCTGCGGTGGGTACCCCGCCCTTCGCGCGCCGCCTGGCATCTGGGCCCTCTTGAGCAGCCTGCCGAAAAATGAGTATTTCAGCATCCTGCTAAGCAGTTGGGGATGTTGCCAGGCTCAGCGCCCGCGTGAAAGGTGGGTGTCCGAAGTGAGAGATACCGGACACCGTTACAACATGCTTGGAGTCGGGGACTACCCGCTCCCCACGCCCGGCTTCAACGCCCCCCGCCTACCATGTATAGGATTCCGGACCGGTCCCTCCTGATTGTCTTCGAGGCTTGACCCGGAATCCGGTTCCGTTGATAATGTGCTAGCAAAGACTTCCTGGGGGATATCCCCGCTTCCAAGCCCGCTGGCACAGAGCGGTCCTCGAGAGATTCACAGCGCACAGAGGAGGCGTATCATGGCTCGACGCGTTCCATCTTTCCTCATCGCCGCCGCATTGCTGTTCGCCTGGATGCTCCTCCTGCCCCAGCCCGGCGCGGCCCAGAAGTTCGACTGGCAGATGCTCAAGGGGACCTCGATCCGCGTCATGGCCAACAAGAACGCATCCGGCGAGGCAATCCAGGCCAACCTGTCGGATTTCGAGAAGCTGACCGGCATCAAGGTCCAGTACGAAACGTTCACCGAGGACCAGTACCGGCAGAAGGTGCTGTTGGAATTGGCCGCGGGGACCGGGTCGGTGGATGTCATCCATACGGCGACAGCGCAAGAGGGCCTGAAGTTCTGGCGCTCCGGCTGGTACGAGCCGCTCGACGAGTATGTGAAGAGCCCGCGCCTCACCGATCCGGCTTTTGACCTCGCCGACATCGGCAAGCCGGCCTTGCAGGGCAATACGTATGATGGAAAGCTCGTGGCGCTGCCGACGACCCAGCAGACCACCATGCTCTACTACCGGAAAGACCTCTTCGACAAGATGAAGCTCAAGGTGCCCCAAACCTTCGCCGAGATGGAGGAGACCGCCAAGAAGCTCCACAACCTCGAGGATGGCGGTCAGAAAGTGGTCGGCATCGTGCTGCGCGGGAAGAAGGCCGCCGCCACCTCCCAATGGGCTCCGTATCTCTTCGGGTTCGGCGGCAGTTGGCTGACCAAGGACGGGAAGCCCGCCATGAATACCTCCGAGGCCGTCCAGGCCTTCGACTACTATGGCCGGCTCCTCCGGAATTACGGTCCTCCCGGCGCGGTGAACTACCACTGGTACGAATGCATCTCGCTCTTCGTCCAGGGCAAGGCCGCGATGTACACCGACGTCTCCAACCGGATCTTCTTCTTCGAAGATCCGGCCAAGTCGCAGGTAGTGGGTAAAGTGGGCTACGCCCTCTTCCCGGGCGGGCCTGCCGGACGGAAGCCGACCATGGAGGTCTGGTCCATGGCGGTCTCGTCCAAATCGAAGAAGAAGGAGGCGGCCTATCTCTTCGTCCAGTGGGCCGCGAGCAAGGAGAACATCCTCAAGATGCACATCAAGGGCGCACCCAGTGTCCGCGCCTCTTCGTGGAAGGACCCCAGGTTCTTGACCGAACAGAAGCATAAGGACTGGATCGAGGCCTCGCTGAAGAGCCTGGAGATCGCCAGCACGGACTGGAACCCTCCGATCGTGGCCGTCTCCGAGGTCCGAGACGAGGTAGGGGCGGTCATCGTATCGTCCATCTTGGGGGAGAACGTCAAGGCGGCCGCCGACAAGGCCAACGCCGAGATGGCCAAGATCATGGAAAAGACCGAAGGGAAGTAACGATCCGATGGCCATCCAGATTCATTCCGAAGCCTCCCCTCCCCGGGCCTCAGCGCCCGGGGAGTTTTTGGAGCGGCACTTCGGGCGGCTCCTCCCGCTGCCGGCGGCGCTCAGCATCGCGGCGCTGATCATCTTTCCTCTACTCTTCAACATCTACATGAGCCTCCAGGCGTGGTTCGTGTCGAGCACCACGCCGCCGGCCTTCGTCGGGCTCAAGAACTATCTGGAAATCTTCGGGAAAGACGCCCGGTTTTGGAATGCTCTCTGGATCACGGTCAAGTTCACGACCGTGAGCGTCTTGTTCCAGTTGGTGTTGGGCCTGGCCATCGCCGTGTACCTCCATCGCGAGTTTCGCGGCCGGGGCCTGGTACGCACCGTCATGCTGCTCCCGATGGTCTCGACCCCGGCTGCAGTTGCACTGATCTGGGTGATCATGTTCAATCCCAGCCTGGGGATCCTGAACTACTTCCTGGCGTGCCTTGGTCTGAAGCCGCTCCTGTGGTTGGGCCATCCCCAGACGGCCCTCCCGTCCCTGATCATGATGGACACCTGGAAGTGGACTCCGTTCATGGTTCTCATTCTCCACTCCGGCTTGCAGTCGCTGCCCATCACACCATTCGAGGCAGCGCGGATCGACGGGGCCTCTCGCTGGCAGACGTTCCGGTACGTCACGCTGCCGCTGCTTCGCCCGTCGATCGCGGTGTCGCTCATGTTCCGGACGATGGATTCCCTGAAGACGTTTGACACGATCTACGTGATGACGGAAGGGGGACCAAACAACGCGTCGGAGATCTTGAACATCTACACCTTTCAGATGGGGTTCAAATACTTTCATATCGGGTATGCATCGGCTTTGGCGGTGATCCTGGTCCTCTTCGTGTTTGCCGTGAACCTGTTTCTGATCAAACTGCGAGAGCGCTCGTGGAGCTACTGACGCCTGTGGGCCGACCCCGACCGACCCGGAAGATGCTTGCCGACGTGGCCTACTATATCGGCGTGGTGGCGATCTGCGTCCCCTTCGTCTTCGTTTTCTATTGGATGGTCCTGGGTGGACTCAAGACCCAGGTTCAGAATACCGCTTCGCCGCCCCTCTTCCTCTTCACCCCGACCTTCGAGAACTTCCGCAAGGTCTTTGTCGCCAACCAGTTCTTGAAGTACATCGAGAACAGTATCGTGGTGAGCGGCGGGGCGACGCTCCTGGCGCTGGCGCTGGGCCTGCCCGCGGCGCACGCCATCGCGCGATACCGGCAGCGGGGCGTCGCCCTGGGCATCCTGGTCGCGCGCATGGCCCCGCACCTGAGCTACGTGGTGCCTTTCTTCATCCTCTTCCAGAAGCTCGGCTGGATCGACACCTACGCCTGCATGATCCTCACCCACCTCGTCATCACCCTCCCCATCGTCGTGTGGATCATGATCGGCGCCTTCGAGGACGTGCCGCTGGAGCTGGAAGAGGCGGCGCGGATCGACGGCTGCTCCCGCTGGCGGGTGTTCACGCGCATCTCGCTGCCCGTCTGCCGGACGTCCCTCGCCACGGCCACCATCCTGGGTTTCATCTTCTCCTGGAACAACTTCATCTTCGCCCTCATCCTCACGGGCCCGGAGCGGCGGACGCTCCCCGTGGCGGTCTTCAACTTCATCTCGGGGGACGAGATCGACTGGGGGGGCCTCAGCGCCGCCGCCACGATGATCACACTCCCCATCCTGCTCCTCATCCTCCTGGTGCAGCGGCACATCGTGCAGGGGATGACGGCCGGAGGGCTCAAGGAGTAGCAGCGCGGAGGAAACCAAACGGCCGGCCCATCTTGCAGCATCGTCGTGGCCGGCACACAGACGGAGGAGTCATGGCAGCGGCAAGCAAGCAGAAGGTTCTCGTTTCCCAGCCCATCCACGAATCAGGCATGCGAGTACTGACAGAGAAGTTCGAGGCACGCGTGGCGTCCGACCCTTCCGAGGCCACGCTGGCCAAGGAGATCAGGGACTGCGCGGGCATGCTGGTGCGCACGGCGCCGATCCCGGCGTCGGTGATCGAAGCCGCCCCCGGTCTCAAGGTCATCGCCCGGCACGGCGTGGGCTACGACAACATCGATGTGGCGGCGGCGACCCGGCGCAAGGTTCTGGTCTGCATCACGCCCCGAGCCAACGCCCTGTCGGTGGCCGAGCACGTCCTGGCCTTCATGCTGGCCTGGGCGAAGCGGATCCTGCCCTACGACGCAGCCACCCGGAAGAACGACTGGGAAATCCGAAACAGCTACGGGGCCTTCGATCTGGACGGGAAGACGATCGGGGTCCTTGGGATGGGGCGGATCGGCATGCTGGTGTGCCAGAAAGCCAAGGCGGCCTTCAACATGGAGGTGCTGGCCTACGACCCGCTGGTTCCCAGGGAGGCCATGGAGAAGGCCGGCGCCCGCGTCGCGACCATTCCCGAGATCCTCACGGCTGCGGACTTCGTCACACTCCATGTGCCCTCGATTCCCGAGACCAAGGGGATGATCGGCGAGGCGCAGTTCAAGATGATGAAGCGGTCCGCTTTCCTGATCAACTGCGCCCGCGGACCCATCGTGGACGAGGCGGCGCTGGTCAAGGCGCTCAAGGGCGAGATCATCGCCGGCGCAGGGCTTGACGTGTTTGATCCCGAGCCGCCCAAGGCGGACAATCCGCTCTTTGGACTGCCCAATGTGCTGCTCTCGCCGCACTCGGCGGGCCTCACAGTCGAGTGCGTCATCCGGATGGCCACGCATGCGGCCCAGGCGATCGTGGACGTCCTCGAGGGGCGCCGTCCCGAGGGCATCATCAATCCGGAGGCCCTGAAGTAGCCTGTTCGCATCTCCGCGGGGACGACCATGGATCCAGCGGCGCCCCGCTCATGCCCCGAGAGGCCTCGCCGGCTCGCTTCCGGCGGGGCCTCTGCCTTTCTGTGCGGCCTTTCCGCTTGACAAGAACCGGGCGTTCTCCGATAGTCCATCTGGCTGCGATGGAAGCCGGAGAGAGGAAGATGCCCCGCGAACGACGACGACAGGTGTCAGACCGGGAACGGTCGAAGAAGAGAGGCAAGGACAGCCGGGTGTCCCCCTCTGCCCGAGCGACGTGCCGGGTCCTCGCAGCCGGAGGGGGGCCGTAGGGCGCTGCCGACACGTCCCTGTGCGGTGTTGCGAGCCCTAAGGCCGGCGGTCTTAGGGTTTTTTCATTGACGGCGTACCGCCGGAATCGGCGCGCATCAGGCGAGATGAAAGCAAGACTCGATCCCCAAATCGCTCGACTCTTCGAGCTGTTCATCGGCGCGGGACACGAGCTGTACCTCGTGGGCGGAGCCGTGCGCGACTATCAGCGCGGCGCGCCGATCGAAGAGCTTCCCGACCTGGACTTCGCCACCAGCGCGCTTCCCGCCGAGAGCACTCGATTGCTGCGTCGGGCCGGCTTCCCGGTGTTCATGGTCGGGAGCCGGTTCGGCACCGTGGGGACGTTCTTGGAGGAGGTGCCTCGGCGGCGGCAGATCCAGATCACGACGTATCGCGGCGAGGTATACGTCAACGGAAGCCGAAAGCCGCGGGTGACGTTCGGCAAGGACTTGCTGGAGGACCTCGCCCGGCGGGATTTCTCGATCAACGCGATGGCCATGGCGGCGGATGGGCATCTCATCGACCCCTACGGAGGGGATCGAGACCTTGCCCAGGGGGTGCTGCGGACCGTCGGCGAGCCGCGGGTCATCTTCCGGGAAGACCCGCTCAGGACGCTGCGTGCCGCACGGTTCATCGCCACGCTCGGCATGAAGCCGGAGCCCGAGCTCACCGAGGTCGTCCGGGAGGTGGCGGGCGAGATCCTGACGGTCAGCCGCGAGCGGTGGCTCCTGGAGATGAACAAGATTCTGCTGGCCGAGGCGGCCGACGACGGGCTGATCTTCCTGGTGGAGACGGGGCTGCTGGTCCACCTCTGGCCGGCGGGGCAGGCCATGGTGGAGTTCAGGGCGGATCAGGGCCGGTACCACCACAAAGCGCTCTGGCCGCACACGCTGGGGGTTCTCAGCCAGGCGCCTCGCAGCCTCCCCGTGCGCTGGGCCGCGCTCCTGCATGACGCCGGCAAGGTCACGACCCGGTCGGTGGATCCCGCGGGCGAGGTTCACTTCTTCGGGCACGAAACGGTGTCGGCGGCGATCGTGGACGAGGCGGCGCGCCGGTTCCGGTTCGACCGGGCGCTGCACCAGCGCGTGCGGACGCTGGTGCTCCTCCACCAGCGTCCGGCCCTGTACGATGGCGGCTGGACCGATGGGGCCGTGCGACGCCTGATCCGCGACGCGGGAGAGGCGCTCCCTGATCTGCTGGACCTCAGCCGGGCCGATGTGACCTCACACCGGCCCGGCATCCGCGAAGGGGTCCTGGCGCGGCTGGCCGACCTTCAGGCTCGGGCTGCCGGCTTGATCGAGAAGGACGGGCAGGCTCCCCTCCTGCCGAAGGGCATCGGGCAGGCCATCATGGCCCACCTCGGGATCGAGGCCGGTCCTCGGGTGGGCGAACTGAGAGGCCGGCTGGAACAGGCCGTCCTGGATGGGGAGGTTCCGCGGAATGGGTCGCCGCGGGAGTATCTCGGCTACCTGGATCGGGTCCTGGTCTGACGCGTGGGCATAATTTCTCCAGCTAATGCCCTTGACCCGGTGGCCTGCGAAGTGGTAGGTGAATGGGTGAGGCAGGATGCTCCTGCAGTTGTTTTGAACTACACAGGACGAGGAGGCGCTCATGGCCAGGACACCGCGCTCGTCGTCGGAGACACCCGCCCCGCAGATACAAGCTCCCCCCACAGCGGCGACGGTCACCCATGTCGGTCTCGACACCGAATCCATCCGGCAGGATGTCCTGGATAACCTCCAGTATGTCCAGGCGCGCTTCCCCGAGGTCGCAACGCGTAACGACTGGTACCTGGCCCTCGCCTACGCGGTGCGCGACCGGCTGCTCGAGCGCTGGACCAGCACCGCCCACACCTACAAGGATCGGGCCTCCCGCACGGTCTGCTTTCTGTCGGCCGAATTCCTGCTCGGCCCCCACCTGCACAACAACATCGTCAACTTGGGCATCGAGGGCGAGGTGCGCGACGCGCTCAAGGCGCTAGGTCTGGACTTTGATGCGCTCGTCGAGCAGGAGCAGGAGCCGGGGCTGGGTAACGGCGGGCTCGGGCGTCTGGCGGCCTGCTACATGGACTCGCTCGCCACGCGCAACATCCCGGCCATCGGCTACGGCATCCGCTACGAGTACGGCATCTTCGACCAGCGCATCGAGAACGGCTGGCAGGTGGAAGAAAGCGACACGTGGCTGCGCCTCGGCAACCCCTGGGAGATCCGGCGGCCCGAGATCACGTACGCCGTCGGGTTCGGCGGTCGAGCCGAGTCCTGGTGCGACGAGCAGGGGCGCTACCGCGCGCGCTGGATTCCGGGGCGCACGGTGCGCGGGATGGCCTACGATTCCCCCATCCTGGGATACCGTACCAACACCGCGAACATGTTGCGGCTGTGGAAGGCCGAGGCCTACCAATCCTTCAAGCTGGCGGCCTTCAACCATGGCGACTACTACGGGGCCGTGGAGGAGCAGCTCGTCTCCGAGACCATCACCAAGGTGCTCTATCCCAACGACGAGCAGCTCGGGGGGAGGCGTCTCCGGCTGGCGCAGCCATACCTCTTCGTCTCCTGCGCGCTGCAGGACATGATCCGCATCTATCTGCAATCCGGGTCAAATCTCGACGGGTTCCACACCAAGTACGCGGTGCAGCTCAACGACACGCACCCGGCGCTGGCCGTGGCCGAGCTGATGCGGCTGCTCGTGGACGAGCACTGCTACGGCTGGGACGAGGCCTGGGAGATCACACGCCATACCTTTTCCTACACCAACCACACGCTGCTGCCCGAGGCCTTGGAGAAGTGGCCCCTGCAGCTCTTCGGCTCGCTCCTGCCGCGGCACCTGGAGATCGTCTACGAGATCAACCGCCGCTTTCTGGACGAGGTGCGGGCCCGTTACCCGGGAGACACCGACCGGCTGCGACGACTCTCGCTCATCGACGAGAGCGGCGAGCGGTACGTCCGCATGGCCCATCTGGCGGCGGTGGGCAGCTCGGCCATCAACGGGGTGGCGCGGCTGCACACCGCGCTTCTGGGCCAGAGCGTGCTCGCGGACTTCCACGATCTCACACCGGAAAAGTTCAGCAACAAGACCAACGGCGTCACGCCGCGCCGCTTCCTGGTGGTCGCCAACCCGGGTCTCGCGGCGCTCATCTCCAGCCGCATCGGCGACGGGTGGGTGCGCGACCTGGCGCAGCTCTCCCGGCTGGAGCCGCTCGCCGAGGATCCGGACTTTTGCTCCGCTTTCAGCGACGTCAAGCTCACCAACAAGAGACGGCTCGCGGAGCAGCTCGCGGACCGCACCGGCGTGCGAGCCGATCCCGAGTCGCTCTTCGACATCCAGGTCAAGCGCATCCACGAGTACAAGCGCCAGCACCTGAACGTCCTGCATGTGGTGACGCTCTACCGCCGGATCAAACACGACCCGACGCTACAGGTCACGCCGCGCACGGTCATCTTTGGCGGCAAGGCCGCACCCGGCTACTGGATGGCCCGGCTCATCATCAAGCTCATCCACAGTGTGGCCGAGGTGGTGAACGCCGACCCGGATGTGGCCGGCCGGCTGCGCGTGGCCTTCTTCCCGAACCTCAACGTCAAGAACGGCCAGCGCATCTATCCGGCGGCCGACCTGTCGGAGCAGATCTCGACGGCGGGCAAAGAGGCCTCGGGCACGGGCAACATGAAGTTCAGTCTGAACGGCGCGCTCACCATCGGCACGCTCGACGGGGCCAACGTGGAGATTCGCGAGGAGGTGGGCGCGGAGAACTTCTTTCTCTTCGGGCTCACCGCAGAGGAGGTAGAGGTGCGCAGGCGCGACGGCTACCGGCCATGGGAGATCGTGGACGGCGATCCGGAGCTTGCCGCCGTGCTCTCCCTGATCGCCGACGGGCACTTCTCGCCGGCCGAGCCCAACCTCTTCCGTCCGCTCGTGGAGGGGCTGACGGGATGGGACGAGTATATGCTGCTGGCCGACTACCGCGCGTACGTCGAAGCTCAAGAACGCGTGGCCGAGATGTACCGTGATCAAGGACGCTGGACCCGCATGGCCGTCCTGAACGTGGCGCGGATGGGGAAGTTCTCATCCGACCGGGCGATCGAGGAATATGCACGGGACATCTGGAAGGTCGAGCCGGTGCGGATCGAGCTGGAGGCTTAGCAGGCTGCTGAAAAAGACCCATCTGCGACGTTGGCCCGCTCGGGCACTCGCTGCGGCGTACCGGAAGTACGCCTCACTCGGCCCTTCGCGGGCCGCCTAGCATCTGGGCCATTTTGAGCAGCCTGCCAAGACCTGTTAGTACACGTGGACACAAATTCGATGACGTATACGTTGGTCGGATAAGTCCGGGGGACCGGCGATATGTCACCGTAATTGCGGCCGGGAGCACTTAGGCACGGACATTTGGCTTGGGGTGGAACTGATAATACTGGAGGGGTCGAGAGATGAGCGAGAAGACCGGGATGGGGAGGAGAGAGTTCCTGAAGTCCACGGCCGGGCTGGGGGGGTTCGTGTATCTCAGCGCAAACGAGAAGAAGCCGGAGGAGTCGGCGGACGCCAAGCCCAATATGACCTACCGAGTGCTGGGGAAGACAGGCATCAGGCTCCCCGTGATTACCATGGGGGTGATGAATACGGATAATCCCAATCTGCCTCGGGCCGCGTTGGATGCCGGCATGGTCCACCTGGATACCGCCCAGGGCTATCAAAGAGGCACGAACGAGGCGATGATCGGGGAGATTCTGAAAGGGCGTCCCCGGGATTCCTTCGTGATTTCCACCAAGGCGAGCCTTCCCAAGGATCAGAACACCGGCATGTATTCGGGAGACGCGACGGAAGAAGCGTACACGAAGAAGATTGACACCAGCCTGAAGAGCTTGGGGCTGGATTTCATCGAGATCTACCATCACCATGGCACCTGGACAAAGGAAGCTACCCTGCACGAGCCGATCCTCATGGCCCTGGAAAAGGCGAAGAAGGCTGGGAAGATTCGCTTCATCGGGGTCTCGACCCATCGGAACGAGCCGGAGGTGATCAAGGCCGCCACCGATTCCAAGATCTATGACGTGGTCTTGACGGCCTACAATTTTCGGCAGAAGCATTCGGCGGACGTGAAGAGCGCCATCGCCCAGGCGGCAGGAGCCGGCCTGGGGGTCGTGGCGATGAAAACCATCGGAGGCAATGTCCGGGGAGCCTATGCGTCGCAACAACTGGACATCTCGGCCGCGATAAAATGGGCTCTGCAGGATCCGAATGTCCATACCGTCATCACCGGCTTCACCACCTTTGACCAGATGAATCTCGACCTGTCCATCATGAAGGACCTGGCTCTCTCGAAAGCGGAAGAGGAGCACCTGCGCAAGGCAACGCTGTTGTCCGGTCTCTACTGCCAGGGCTGCGGAGGCTGCGTGGGCCAGTGCGCGAAGCAGCTCCCGATTCCCGAGCTGATGCGCGCCTATATGTATCTTCACGGGTACCGCAATCTCGGTGCGGCCCAGGATCTCCTGCTTTCGCTGAAGCTTCCCGCCGGCCTGTGTGACGATTGCTCCTCCTGCCCGGTGAAATGCGTCAACCAATGGAAGGTGTCCGATCGGATCCTGGATGTCGTGCGCCTGCGAGAGGTTCCGGCGGATCTCATCGCCTAGCAGGCCGCTGGGAAAGGGGAGGGTGGATGGGAGGAACGGGGGTGAAGAACCCCGGGTCGATCGTGACCCCTGCGATTCTCTGCCTCGCAGGCTTGACCCTGTGGTTCGGGATTCTTTGCGGGGCTGCCAGGGCGGAAGGGAAGGACGTTGCATTCCCCGAGATGGACGGGTGGAAACAGGCGGGGCCGCCCCAGCTGTTCTCCCCCGAGACACTCTACGAATACATCAACGGGGGCGCCGATCTCTACCTCAAGTACGAGTTCCAGGAGCTCAAGGTCGCCGAATACCAGAATGGGAAGAAGGGGTCGGTGACTGTCGAGGTGTATCAACATCGAGACCCGGATCACGCCTTTGGGATCTACAGCCAGGAGCGCCTCTCCAATGCGAATTTCCTGGACATCGGCGCCCAGGGATACAGCGAAAGCGCCGTCCTGAATTTCATCAAGGGCCCCTACTACGTGAAGCTCAGCAGCGATAACGGCGGAGCCGACGATCAAGAGACCTTGCTCGCCTTCGCCCGAAAGCTGTCCCAGGAGATGGGCGGACGCGACTCTCTTCCTGGAGCGCTTTCTTCCTTTCCTCCCGAAGGAAAAAAGAAGAATTCGGAGAAGTTCATCGCCAAAGACTTTCTTGGATACTCCTTCCTCCATTCCGGGTTTACAGCCAACTATGAGCTTTCGGGCAAGAAGTATCAGCTCTTCGTCATCGAAGGCGAGAGCCAAAATGACTGTCAAGCCATGCTGGAGAAGTACCTACAACAGGTCGATCCTTCCAGGAAGGGTGCGGTGGAGGGGCCGTATCGCTTGAAGGATCCCTATCATGGAGAGCTGGATCTCTTCTGGAGGGGACAATCCATCTGGGGGACGATGAGCCTGGGCGACCCCGACCTTCGCGCCAAATACCTGAAACAGTTTGAGGAGATCTCCCGGAGATAGGAAGCGGTCGGGAGTCAGGAGTCAGAGGTCAGAGGTCGGCAAGAACGCGAGGAGACAGCCGGTGGACCGGCTGACCGCTGAAAGTCGGCGACTGAGGGGGATGAGTACATGGGCGGCGCCATCGCCTATCCTGCCGGCGGCTACCGCTACCTGAAGGGGATGTTTCAGTACTCGGCGGGGGTCGCGGCCGAGCCGGGCTTCGAGATCGAGCGGGCGCGGTTTCTGCGCCCCGTGTCGCTCGATGAGGGCTTCCGGGCAATCGCGGCGCACCTGGCGGGCATCGGGCGGCCGCTGGTGGCCTTCTGCGCCTGCGAGCTGCGCTCGCCGGCGCCCTTCACCGAGGAGGGTTTCCGGGCGTTCAACCGTCTGTACGTCGCCACGCTGGAGCGATGGGGAATCTTCCGCGACGAGGCGAATCCGGTCGCCCGCTCGAACGTCTGCCCGGAGATCGACCCGCCGGCGACCCCGAGCTTCTATGCGTTCGCCTACACCGTTCCGGCGCGGGCCGGCGCGCGCGAAAGCTTCCAGATCGCGGGCAGCGGCGAAGCGCCCGAGGGCAAGGGCGACTACCGGGATCACATCATCCGCCGCGGGGACACGTCCCCCGCGGGGCTGCGCGAGAAGGCCCGATGGGTGCTCGGCGAAATGGAGCGCCGCATGCAGGGGCTCGGCGTCGGCTGGGCAGACGTCACCGCGACGCAGCTGTACACGGTGCACGACGTGTTCCCGATCCTTGCCGACGAGATCGTGCGGCGCGGGGCGACGGCGGGCGGGCTGACGTGGCACTTCGCGCGCCCGCCGGTGGTGGACATCGACTACGAGATGGATGTGCGCGGTCTGACGCGGGAGATCGTACCGTAGCGCCGTCCGCTCCCGTCCAACATCGTCTTCGCGTATATTATTGGCGATAAGGTGTCCGGTTGCGAATCCTATGCGACCGGAGGCTAAGCCCTCTGTGGCTTATGCAACTCGATTGGCAGGTGGGTGGAGAAGAGAAGGAAGTCGCGGTCCGTGGTGTAGATAGTGAGACGATGCCGCGCAGAAACCGCACAGATGAGGAAGTCCGTGTTCGATCCCTGGACCCCCTGTCTGCGGCACAGATTGGAGAAACGCGCAGCGGTGACGTAATCATCTATAAGAAGGGGAAGGTCGGGGAATGCGGCCAGGTGCTTGGCCAGCCTGTTGAACTGGGCATCATCGCGGATCCCTGAGAGGAGTTCCTGACGAATCGGCCCGATCATCTGGACGCGGTGACCGGCGATCAGGCCTTGCATCTCCTGAGAATGCGCAGAGCTGAGCTCGGGCCCCCGCCGCAAGACGAGCGACCACACGCTCGTGTCTACAAGGACTTTCACGCCCGCGATCTCTGTTTCTTGTAATCGTACGCCGGGTCAAAATCCACCGTTCCGAACAGCGACGTAATCTTCTGCTGTTCAAGATGGCGGATATACTCGGTCAGGGCCTGGGTGACCGCGGCCTTCTTTGTGCGGTGGCTGCCGAGTTTGGCGGCCTTGGCTATCAGGGCGTCATCGATCTGGAGATTTGTCGCCATCATCATCACCTCCACACACAGGATGACACACGCGAATGTGTGAAGTCAAGGGTTCTTCATTTGGCTGTTGCGAGGCGAAAGAGCACTCGAGGACTGGATCGGCTGCATCCCGCGTCTCCAGTCGGGGTGTCAGGGGGTCTGGAGAATCCGGCGGGCGGCTTGGACCAGGAAATCCGCGCCGACTGCCAGGGCCGACTCGTCGATATCGAACTTCGAGTTGTGGATCGAGGGGGCCGGGGACCATTCGGGCCGTGCCGTGCCGATGAACGCGTAGCAGCCCGGGACCTTTTGCCAGAAGTAGGCGGCGTCCTCAGAGCCGGTCAGGGGAGGAGGCGCAATCACGCGATCGGCGCCCACGACCCCCGCGGCAGCCTCCCGCGCGATCCGGGTCACGGCCGGGTCGTTCAACACCGCCGGCGTGAGGAACTCGTTCCTCACCTGGGCCGCGCAACGGAAAGATGCGGCAACCCCCTCTGCGATCCGTGTGATTCCCGCCAGCAATCGCTCCCGCAGGTCTGGGTTGAAGCAGCGGAAGGTGCCGGTCATCTCCACCGCGTCCGGGATGATGTTGAAGGCGCTGCCGGCCTTGAGCATCGTGATGCTGAGGATGGCGGCCTCGAGCGGAGGGGTCTCCCGGCTGATCAGTGTCTGGAGCGCCGTGATGATCTGGGCCGAGGCCACGACGGGATCGATGGCGTGATGGGGGGTGGCCCCGTGGCCGCCCCGCCCCGTCACGGTCAGCATCAGCTTATCCGCGGAGGCCATGGCCGGACCGTCGCAGATGGCGATGGTGCCCGTCGGCCACTGGTTCATGATGTGCACGGCGAGCGCCGCGTCCACCCGGACCCCCTCGAGCGCCCCGTCCCGCAGCATCGCCTCGGCCCCCATCGAAAGCTCTTCGGCGGGCTGGAACACGAAGAAGACGTTTCCGGAGAGGCTCTGCGCCCCGCCGGCCAGGGCCGCCGCCGCCGTGAGCCCCATGGCGGTGTGCGTGTCGTGGCCGCAGGCGTGCATCACGCCCGGCGTCTCGGATCGCCAGGGGACGTCGGTCTCCTCCTGGATGGGGAGGGCATCCATGTCCGCCCGCAGGAGGACGGTCTTGCCAGATTTTCCCCCCTTCAGAAACCCCGTGACGCCGGTCTTGGCGAGGCCGGTCCTGACCGTGTAACCCAAGGAGCGCAAGCGCTGGGCGACGATGCCCGCCGTCCGCACCTCCTGGCCGCCCAGCTCCGGATGCCGGTGGAAATCCCGGCGGAGCGTGATCATGTCGGACGCGAGCGCCTGGATCTCCGGTGAGATGTTCGGCATTCCTTTCCTCCCTCAGATCAGGTTCGATCCCCCGTCCACGAAGTAGGTCTGCCCCGTGACGAAGTCCGAGGCACGGGAGGCCAGGAAGACGGCTGCCCCGACATAGTCCTGCGGGATTCCGAGCCGGCCCAGGGGAATGGACTGCGTCCGCGCCTTGAAATCCTCCGGGTGATCCTCGAAGAATTTGCGGTTCAGGTCGGTGATGGTCGGCGCGGGCGCGATCGCGTTCACGTTGATGTGGTGCGGGGCCCACTCGAGGGCCAGCACGCGGGTCAAGTGGGAGAGGCCGGCCTTCGTGACCGCGTAGACCCCCCGGTGCGGCTGGAGGACTTGCGAGACGTTCGAGGAGATGTTGATGATCTTCCCCTGCGCGCGCGCGATCATCTCGCGCCCCACGATCTGGCAGCACAGGAAGGCCCCGCGGAGGTTCACGTCCATCATGGCATCCCAGTCCTCCTCGGAAACCGTCTCGATCGGTCCGCGTCGAATGATCCCCACCGAGTTGACGAGGATGTCGATCCGGCCGAAGGCCTCGAGGGTGGCCGCGACCATCTGCTCGATCGAGCCCCGATCGCGGATGTCAAGCGGGACGGCTCTGGCCTCGTAGCCCTGGGTCCGAATCGCCGCCGCGGCGCGCTCGCCGGTTTCCGGCGTGCTGTTCGCTACGACGATGCTGGCGCCGAGCGACGCCAGCCCTTCGGCGATGGCGAATCCGATTCCGCGGGAACCCCCGGCCACGATGGCGACCTTCTCCGACAAGTCGAACAGCGTCTTGGCATCCACCGTGTATCCTCCTCTCGCAAGCTTAGGAGCCGTTACGAAATAACTTGTCCATTCATTGGAATTTCGTTACGGCTCCTTATGCCGTTTCCGGAATTTCTCCGGTCAAGTTATTCTTTGACAACGGCTTAGTTCACACCACGGCCAGCGGACGGATCGGGCTGGCGGTGCCCCCCCGGATCTTCATTGTCCTCCTCTCGCAAGTTCACCGCCCTCGACGGCGGCAGCCGCCGCCTTCTCTCTGCTCACACCACGGCCAGCGGGCGGATCGGGCTGGCGGTGCCCCCCCGGATCTTCCTCGGGACCATGATGAGCCCGAACTCGTAGGTCTTGGTGCGGCTCAGCTCCTCCAGGTTCGCCACCTCCAGCAGGTGCACTCCCTTCTCGACCAGACAGTGGATATGGACCGGATGGGCATTGCCCGCCGTGGGCGTCACCTCGACGGCGAAATTGTCGCTCCCCAGACAGACGGCGCCTTGGTCGGTCGCCCACCTGGCGGCCTCCAGGT
This sequence comes from Candidatus Methylomirabilota bacterium, assembly GCA_026387775.1. Lineage (GTDB taxonomy): Bacteria > Methylomirabilota > Methylomirabilia > Methylomirabilales > 2-02-FULL-66-22 > 2-02-FULL-66-22. The sequence continues at coordinate 19,539 of JAPLLC010000097.1, forward strand.
TGATGCCGGGCTGGCCGGTCTGGACGCCGTAGTATTTCCTCTGGTCCGGCCACAGGCGCATCCAGCCGGTGCGGATCAGGACCGCGTCACCGGGCTGGATCTGGACCTTGGCCGCCTTGGCAGCCGCCTCCAGATCCTTGGGGCCGATGACCTGGTTCGGCTCCAGGATCTCCACGCCCCGAGACGCCGGAACGTCCAGGAGGATGCCCCGTCCGAGCACGGGCGGCACGCGCTCGATGCCAAGCGTCTTCAAGCCCTCCAGCTTACGCTGTCCGCCGGAGACGGGCTGGCCTCCGTGCAAGCAGAGGTTCTTGGCGAAGTGCCCCAGGCCGTCCAGGTGGGTGCCGGTGTGACAGCTCATGCCGAAGATGTCCACCGCCGCCGAGACGCCCTCCCCGTACATCAGGTCTCCGTGCTCCCGAACCATCTGGTACATGAACGGGGAGTGGGTCGGGACGTGCGGCATGCCGGGGAACAGTTCCACCCCCAGGTCGAAGACCTTGCGTCCACGCAAGAAACCAGCCACCGATTCCGGGTTCATGCCATTCTCCTCTCTTCAGGTGAAGTGCAACGCTCTGGCGGATTGTAGGGAGGCGCGGGGGGAAGTCAAGCACTTTGGACGAAAGGGAAGGGGAAGCGCATCCGGTCGGCCGGGCTTCCGGCTTGACGCCGAGGGGCTGGGCTCGTATCGTCCAGGCCGACAATCACCGCTGCCGACCGGGTGCACCATGGCTAGCAATCGCGGACTCCGCCGAGCCTACACGATCTGGGCGACGATCTACGATCCACTCACCCGATTCCTGCGCGGAAGTCGCCGTCGCTCGATCGGGCTCTTGGACCTGCGCCCGCGGGACACGGTCCTGATCGCGGGGTGCGGGACCGGGGCGGATTTCGAGTTCCTCCCGCGTGAGACCGAGTGCGTCGCCGTGGATCTCACCCCCGCCATGCTTCGCCGGGCGGAGGCAAAGATCGAGGATCGCCGTATCCGTCTGGAAGAGATGGATGCGATGGACCTCGGATTCCCGGACAACACCTTCGACAAGGCGATCCTTCACTTCATTCTGGCCGTGGTGCCGGACCCGGCTCGCACCCTGCTGGAGGCGGAGCGGGTCACCAAGCCAGGCGGCCTGTTGGTGGTCCTGGACAAGTTCTGGAACCGCCCCAGACGTCCCCCGCTCTTCCTCCGCGTCGCCAACGCCATCTGCGGGGGATACGTGACCGCGGTGGACCGAAACTTCCACGCGATCCTGGCGCGCACCTCCCTGGAGATCCTCCAGGAGATCCCTATGGGATTCGGCGGCCTGTACTTCCTGTACCTGCTTCGGAAGCCGCTCTCTCCTTCCCGCTGAGCCCGAAGGTTGCAGTTCTCGCGCAAAGCACGCAAAGGACGCCAAGATCCGCAAGGAATTCCTCGAAAACCCCCTGGGGGCGGATCGGGGAGATTCTGGCCAAGCCCATCCGGTACAATGGGAGAGCCCGGCCCGTCTTTGCGTTCTTGGCGATCTTGGCGTGAAAATCCCGGCTGGCTTGCCTTGCGAGCTTTGCAGTGAAATGTTTCGGGTAATCCGGCCCCCCTGGAAATAGAGAGCATTCGGTACTATATTCAGGGCGGAGTGTGCCGAAAGGAAGGAGGGTGCCCATGCCAACCTATGAGTTTCTCTGCCTCAAGTGTCAGAGGGAGTTCACGGTCATCATGACGATCCGGGAGCGTGGGGAGAAGCGGCCTGCCTGTCCGGACTGCGGATCGACCGAACTGGAGTCGCAGTTCACCAGCGTGGTCACCAAGACTTCACGCAAGAGCTGATCGGGGACTCACCGCCAAGGAAACGGGCCCGGCTCGGGGCTGCAAGCTGGGCCTTGTGCGCTCTAGCGGCTTCTCGAACAGTAGTCGAAGGAGCGCAGGGCTGCTGGTTGGCGATCACGTCGTTTCAACGGAAATTCTGTCGACATACTTCACCCAGTCAGACCCGTAGTAATCCTCCGCGACCACGCGGAGCGGGGACCCGTGTTTTTGGGGCAGCTCCTTGCCATTCACCTGATAGGCCAGAAAGACCTTGTCAGAGAGAATATCCGCCAGGGGAAACCGGGCGGTTTTCTGCCCTCGTGTCTCGATGGTGACCCGACCCGCGGTGCGATCGAGGTCTGCCTGGTGCAGGAGCCCCTTGAGGGAGAATCCTTTCCACCGCCCGTGATTGGCAAAAAACCCTGGGCAGATCAAGAGCACCTCCCGCTCGATGGTGGGGAGAGCGGCGAGCTGCGCGTAGGTCAAGCTCAAGGGACGCTTCACCTTTCCGGAGACTTCCAGCCGCCACGTGGCGAGGTCCACCACCCTGTCGGTTGGGCCCATGGTCCCGAACTCTTCCAGGGGCGTGACCTCCAGGTTGGTCGTATCGAGTCCAGCCGGGTTCTCCTGGATCAGGCTTTCTCTCCTGGTCCCCTTGGCCAGAATCTTCTTGCTCGCCGCCCATGCCCGCTGCATCGCGGGCAAGAGGGGGACGAGCAGCACGCCGCCCCCGAGAAGACTCCCGAATACCCATCGCATGAAGCTCCGCCGTGTTTCCATGGCCGTTTCCCCCCCCTCCTGCAACCAGTATATCTCCCTACCATTGAAGAGAGAACAATTGTGCATTTCACAGAATCTCGCCGCCAATTGTGAAGAGAAGAACAGCCTGGTGCCTTTGAGGGATTCGAATGGAGCAGGATAATCATTGGTGAGGACGGAGGTACGAAAGCGAACGCGCCAGATCCGGAAAGAAGCCAAGTGCCAGGCGGGTTCGAGACTTGGTTGGTTCCCCAGTAAGGGCAAACGCGGACTGGCACGAGGGAATCTCGATGCTCTGAGCCCACCCGTGGTTGGACCGACGCGTTTCGAGGGTTGGGCGCGCCGCTCTCACACCGGATCGGAGTAGCGCGCCCGGTAGCGGTGACGTCCGGGCTAGCGCGGGCGCGGTGAACGCAGCACGAGCAGATTGCCCGCGAGCACGGCGGCAAGCCCCAGCACGGCCGGGATCGTCCAGCGATAGCCTTCCAGCACGGTCGAGACCGCGAGTGCGACCACGGGGAGCATCACCGTGACGTAAGCCGCGCGGTCGGCCCCGATGCGGCCCAGCAGCGTCAGATAGCACGCAAACGCCACCACCGAGGCGATCAGCGCGAGATAGAACAGCCCGGCGAGGTAGGAGAACGTCGGTTCGATGATGAAGGGCTGACCGCGGAGTGCCGCAAACGTCGCGAGCGTGACGGCGCCATAGAGCATGCCCCAGGCGCTACCGGCGAAGACCGGGATGTATCGCCTCTGCAGTCGTGCCGAGATCATGTTGCCAACGCAGAACGCCAGCGTGCCGCCAATGCAAAGCGCAAGACCAAGCAGCACCTTGGGATCGAATTGCGTGCCGGTGATCTGCGGAGAGAACATCGCCGCAACGCCGAAGCCGCCGAGCGCCCCGCCCAGGGCGACCCGCCGGTCGACGGGCGCGCCGAGCGCAAGCACGCCAAGCCACACATTGATCACGGACGCGAGGGAGAAAATCACCGCGAGCAGGCCAGATGCGATCCATTTTGCGCCGTAATAGAACAGGGCAAAATTCGTGCAGAACAGCGCGATCCCGAGTCCGAGGAGGGCGAGGTGGTCGCGGGGCGCAAAGCGCAGCCGTTCGCCGCGCGCCCACGCGAGCGCGAACATGATCGGCGCGGCGAGGAGAAAGCGCCAGACCACGGAGACCTCCGGCGCAACCACGCCGACTTGGTAATGCATGGCGATCCAGGAAAAGCCCCAGGCGACGATGACGGCGGCGTAGAGGGTGAAATCGAGCGGCGTGAACCGGGCACGCGACCGGGGCGTCATCGGCCGGGGTGCCGGAGCCGGCGCACGCGCAGCCGGGACAGGGAAGTCGGGTACCGGGTTGAGGTCAAGGTCATCCACGCCAGGGGGGTGAGAGGTCTATGGGGATCGGACTGTGCCCCGCGGGGCCGCGTGCTGATCGGATCATCAGCCTATGGACTCCAAACAGGACGACCCGCGGGTCGTGGTGGTTCTCTCGCTTCCCGGTTCCCTATTGAGCGACCGGCAAGGGAAGGTTCGGATTCTGGTAGAGCTGCCAGGCTTGGCCCATCCAGCTTTCGAGCTGGGTGATGCGCGTGTCCGGATTCGGGTGGGTGGAGAGGAATTCGGGGGGCCGACCAGAGGCCCCGCCCACCTGGTCCATCCGCTGCCAGAGATGGACCGATTCCCGCGGGTCGTATCCGCCCTTGGCCATGAGCAGCAGGCCGATGTGGTCGGCTTCGCTCTCGTGCGCGCGGCTGTACGGAAGGAGGAAGCCCATCTGCGCCCCCAGGCCAAACACTGCCAGGGCCGCGCTACTTGCCCCGGACGCCCCGGCGGCGGCGGAGGCGACACCCACGAGCTGGTCCTGAGAGATTCGCTCGGCGGTGTGGTGGGCCATGACGTGCCCCACCTCGTGCCCGAGGATCGTCGCCAGCCCCGCGTCGCTCTGGGCCACTGGCAGGATGCCGCTATAGACGATGATGCGCCCTCCGGCGATGGCCGCCGCATTCACGGTCTTGGGAGCGTTGATGATCATATAGTCCCAGCGATAGGCGTTCCCCAGGCCCGAGGCGGCGATGACCCGCTCCGACACCCGCTTCACCCAGGCGTGAGCGGTCGGATCTTCCCTTTCGGTAAGAAGCCGGCCTTTCTTGACCTCTTCCTGCCGCAGTTGCTGGAACGCTGACACGCCGACCTGAGCCTCTTGCTGCTCGGAGATGAGGCGGAGCTGGGATCGGCCGGTGATAGGCACCGTGGCGCAGGCCTGGAGAGCCTGGGCGGTGGGCAAGGCGAGGAGTCCCAAGCCGACCTGCAAGATTCGGCGCCGTGAAACCGGGTTTGCGCGCAGGAGATCCCGGGCCGACGCCTGGATGGCCTCGTCGATCGCACGGCAGTCCTCGCCGCCTGCCTTCGGGTCACATCGCCAACACATCTCGGATCCTCCGGTTGCGGAGACCGAACTCCCTTTCCTTCGTCTATGGGCTTTCGGCAGGTTGCGGGCTTGCGTACCCGTTCCGCCAGTGTCGTGGGTCGGAAGTCGGTCGCTCACTCGCCGGGGCCGCCAGGGCCTCCCACCGACGCCTAGCCCTCGTCGATGCCGGCTCCCCCTTACCCCGGTCGGTCCGCTCAGGGAGCGGACCTCCATGCCGGGGACGGGGTCGCCGGGTACCCATCCCCGGGATGGGTGTGGGGCGGCGCTCCGGGAGACCCTGGC
>JAPLLC010000147.1 GCA_026387775.1 Candidatus Methylomirabilota bacterium
GGGTGGAGCATCACATCGGACGAACATCCCCCCACGATGAGCACAAGCAGGAGTGAGATGCCGAGCCCAATGGCGGGAGACTTGATGTGAGGCATGGCCGACCTCTTCAACTTCCGTCTCGATAGACGCAGGGTGCCCGGGAAGGACGCTACCTCTCCCCGAAGGGCGAAGTCAAGGGGGAAAGGCAGCAATCAGAGGTCAGCGGTCAGAGGTCAGCCATAGGGCGGTGAACACACGAGGGTAAGCCGTTGTCAAAGAATAACTTGACCGGAGAAATTCCGGAACGGCATAAGGAGCCGTAACGAAATCACAACAAATGGCCACATTATTTCGTAACGGCTCCTAACGATCTGCGGTCAGCGAAGGGGACCGCGAAGGAGGAGAGACGGCAGTCAGTGAGCAGCCAGGAGGGGTCCGTTGGCACCATGCGCCCGGCCCGATTCTCTGGTGCATTGGGATAGGGTAAGCCGAGCCGCGGGTCACGATTGCGCTCGGCGGAGTCTGATCGGGGAATCCGGCGTGGCTGCAGATTGGCTCAGAATCCAGTGGCCCAATCGGATCAAAGCCATCCCCAGGCGGATTCTCGTCGACCGGCGCGGCGCCTCGGCGAGGCGCAGGGCTCGCCTCTGCTCCGCAGAGCGCGATGCTTCTTCCATCCGCTCCCTGGCCATCGACAGCATGGCGTGATCTTCAATGAACATGCTAGCGACCTCCGTTCTCCCCTCGCGCGGGGGGTTTTTCGCGTTCACCGTTGAACGTGCAACGCGCAACGCCCCATCCTCCCCTCGCGCGGGCGCCTTTCTTTGGGCGTCAGGACGATCTGGTAATGACCGGGATTCACGCGGTCGATATCGGAGAATACCTCGTGCGCTATGGCGAGGATCCTGCCGACCGGCAGGGGCGGGGTGAGCGGCATGGCGATCCGGACTCGCCACGGGCCCCACAGCGGCTTCGTCACCACCGGCGAGACGATCGCCCCGACCTGCGCGTCGATCGCGTCGGTGAGCGCGATCTGACGCTGAATCGCCTCTTGACGGCGACTCCGGAACCAGTCCAGCAGAAGGATCGGGGTGCCGATCCACAGGAAGAGGTACAACGTGACGATTGCCGGCCCACCAGAAGGATCGGGGCACCGATCCACAGAAAGACGTACAACGTGACCATTGCCACGGCGAGCAGCAACGAGCCTGGATTCATCTGTGGCTTCCTCCCCTTGTGGTCCGTACTGGGTTCGGCCTTCACCCAGTATGACACCGCAGGGAGGCTAGTGTGAAATCGGGTGCAGATCGGGCCGGCAGGCCGTGCAGGGAGACAGGCCGACCGATTCGGCATCCTCGCGCGAGGCGAAGCGCGTGAGGGGCGAGGGGCGGCGCTCGTGGAGGGAAGGGCAGGTGGGCAGACAATACTCCCGATCCCCGGGGTAGAGCATGTACATCGTCTGGGGAGTGATCCCCAGGATGCCGGCTTTCTTGGCGGTGGGAACCCCCTCGACCGACAGGAGTCTTTGCTTGATGTCGATCTTGCTGCCGGCGTACCCGGTCAGTGCGCCCGAGGTCCCGATCACGCGGTGGCACGGGATCACGATCGGCAGGGGGTTCCAGCGCAGCGCCTGTGCTACGGCGCGCGTGGCCGACGCCTTGCCGACTTCCCTGGCGATGCCGGCGTAAGGGATCACGGCCCCGTACGGGACCGCCGCCGTGGCCTGGAGGACCGTCCGCTGGAACTCGCTCCGCACCAGGCGCAGGTCGAGGGGCCAGTCGAGCCGGCGACGACTGCCTCCCAGGTATTCGAGCAGCTCCCGGTAGATTGCCTCGATCTCCGCTCCGCCCTCCACCGTCTCCACCCCCGGCTCGTGGCTCAGGCGCGAGGCGCGCAGGCTTGTTCCCCGCTCCAGGTACTCGACCAGCGAGATCCCCAGCTCGGACCGGGCGATCAGGATGTGCCCGAGGGGCGACGGGAAGATGCGATAGACCAGCAGGCGGTTCCGGAGATCCGCCAGCCGCGTCTCCAGCCGCTCCCGGGACTGGGCCAGGGACCCGCGCGCGGGCGGCTCCTCCCGCAGTGTGGTCACCGCGCCGTCCACCGCGCGGTACGCCTGGAATTCCCGGCGGCAGGAGACGCATATGGTCAGGTGGCGCTCCACGCGCTTTGCCGCGCTCGACTCCGCCTCGCCCATCGCCGCGGCCAGGAGGTCATCTTCGATCCGGACGCACACTGCCGGCTTCTCGCTCATCGCTCTGGCTCCTCGGGGAGAAGGCCGTGACCATCGAGGGCCTGACGGATCTTCCGGACCGCCTGGAACACGTGCGCCCGGGCGGTCTCGGCCGAGCAGCTCAGACTCCGACCGATCGCCTCGTAGTCCAGGCCGTGGATCTTGCGCTGCGTGAAGGCCAGCCGCTGCTTGAGCGGGAGACGCCGGACGATCCCCTCCACCAGCGCCCCGGTCTCGCGAGAGACCAGCTCGGCCTCCGGGGCGGCTTCGACCGTCTCGCGCATGGAGGCGCGCATCTCCCCGTAAGCCCGCCGCCGCCGCGTCTCCGAGCGGAAGTGGTTCTTGGCCAGGTTGGTGGCGATCGCGAACAGCCAGGCGCGGAGATTGGCCTCACCGGGCAGCGAGCCATAGGCCCGATACGCCCGGAGGAACGTCTCCTGGGAGAGGTCGTCGGCATCGCCGGCCCGCCCGATCACCCGCTGGAGATACCTGAAGATCTCCGCGTGATGCGCCGACACCACGCTTTCGAAGGCTTCCTGGCTCATTACCCTCTAAGACCCCGCTGCCGCTCCGGCGTGAAATACGCACAGACATTTCACCGCAAAGCTCGCAAAGAACGCGGGCCGCGTGATGGCGCAGGGCCCGGCTCGAGCCCTGACAGGCCCCGCGGGACCTGCCAGGGCTCGGCTGCCGCTACGCCTTGAAGAAGAACGTCGCCGGGTGCGACGTGTTGGGGGTCCGCGCGTGCTGCGCGTTGGTTTGCCGCGTGGGGATGTTCCCCAGGTTGTTCTTGACGATCCGCACGCCCATGAAGGCGGGCGACAGCCCGACGGTTCCGATCACCCAGCACTCCTCAACAATGATCTTCCAGATCTCCTGCGCGATTTTGGTCCGTTCGGCCTCCTTCTTGCCGGCGGCGGAGCGATACAGGTCGAAGGCGCGGAGCATCTCCGGGTTGGTCGGCTTCTTGCCCTGGGCGCCGTTGGTGGCATACCAGCGCGCGAAGGGCATCCCGAGATGGCATTCTGCCGTGTCAACCGGCAGGGCGTGACGCGGGAAGAGGTACAGGTTCTCCGCCCCGGACACCGTCCATAACATGATGTGGTGCTCCGCATTAGCGGTCTTGGTGAAGGCGAGGCTCCGTTCGGCCTCCTTCACGTCCGCGTCGATGCCGATCTTCTGCCAATGCTGCTTGACCATCTCGGCGACTTGCGTGAATGGGATGAACTGGCCGCCTACGGTCATCAGCTCGATGCGGACGCGGCCCTTGCCGTCGGTGCGCAGGCGGTACCCCTCGGCGTCCTTCTTGGTCAGGCCGACCTTGTCGAGCAGGGTGTTGGCTTGTTTTGGATCGAGAACGCCCCACCGCTTGCGATACTCCTTGCCGGGGCTGTTGGAGGAGTCTTCGGCCGGCGCCGTCGAGCCGGGCGTTCCGATCCCCAGCCAGAAAGCTTCGTTGAGCTGGTCGCGGTCGATGCCCAGCGCGAGCGCGCGGCGGAAGTCGCGGTTGGTCAGCCACTTGGCGATCTCGGGATCGGCCTCGTAGGCCGTGTTGACGAGCAGGGCCGCGTCGCAGCCGGCCTGCTGCGTATCCAGGTGGATACTGTAATTGCCCTTCTTCTGGTTCTCGATGAAGACCGGCAGCTTGTTGAGACTCACGTGCCGTTCTTGCAGGTCGTATTCCCCTGCGATCGCGCGCAGGTTCAGGACTTCGAGGTTCTCCGCCAAGCCCATCGAGATGCGGTCGATGTAGGGGAGCTGGTTGCCTGCGGTGTCCACCGCCCAGTAATAGGGATTCCGCTCCATCCCCCAGGTGGGGGTGTTGATCGGGCTGACGGTTTTCCAAGGGCCCACGACGGGCAGGTCGACGTTCAGCGCCCAGTTGGTCCGGTTGCGGAAATAGCTCACCCAGCTATCAAAGTTCGCAGCCTTGGCTTTCCGCGTGACCTCGTCCGCCGAAGAATACTTGGGCAGGAACTGCTTGAGGTAGTGGGCCGGCGCATAGCCTCCCATGAAGGACGCGCGCGCACTCCCCGTCGCCTGCCCGCCGCCGATCAGCGTGTCGCCGGCGAGAATATCCACAAAGAGGAAGTAGGGCTCGGGAAACTCAAAGACCACGGTGTAGTCGTCGCGCTTGGAGAGCGTCCTGGGCTTGCCGTGGATCGTGAACTCCGGCGCCGGGGCCGGCACCAGGTCCTTGTTCTGATAGATGTCGGTGTACCAGAACACAAAATCATCCGCGGTGAACGGCTGGCCGTCGGACCACTTCAGGCCCTTGCGCAGGAAGATGGTGCAGACCTTCCCGTCGTCGCTGAGCCGCCAGTCCTTGGCGAGCGACGGTGCGACCTTGTTGCCGGTGTAGTCCCACATCAGGATCTTGTCCGTGGAGACGATCCGGTTGCCGTTCTCGTTGTCGGCGGGCCCGGTGAAGCCGCGCCGCCACCGGCCGCCGTACTTCCCGACCTCTTTCAGGGGCTTGACGACCATCACGTCGGTCGCCTCGGGCAGGCGTTTCTCGACCGGGGGGAGCTTACCGGCCTTGACCAGCTCGGCCAGCATGGGGGCCTCGGCGAACTTCTTGGGAAACTTCGCCACATCCCGGAGGATCTCGGGGCCTTCCAGCTTGCCGATGAACTGGGCGCCGAGCTTGGCGGGGGCGGCGGCCGGGGGGGTCGTTGTCGCGGCCTGGGCCGCCCCGACAATGGAATTGGAAAGGGCGACCCCGGCGGTCGTCGCCGTGGCCAGCTGAAGGAATTCGCGCCTGGACAGCTTACGCTTGGACATGGGTTTTTCTCCTTCTACATGGGAACTGGATGCGTCGAGACCTGCCGCATGCGTCACCAAGAGGCCTCACCTCTGCAGGCTGCTGTCATCCCCCCTTTCGCGAGCCTTCCCCGCGATCAGCGGATCACACCATTAGCGACCGCAAAGCGCGCTCACTTTCGACAGAAAGGCCTGGATGTTTGCGCTCGGGACTCCGGGAGGCATGCCGCCGCCGGACGAGAACAGCACCCGCCGCGTGTCTCGCAGTGAGCGGAACTGCTGCTCGACGGCGTTCTCCACGTCCGCCGCCGTGCCGGCGGCCAGCACATCCCGGGGCGGGACGTTGCCCAACAGCGTCACCTTGCCCTCCGTCCATGTCTGGAGTTCTTTCAGGGTGACGTCGATGCCCATGTTGTAAAGATTGATGCCGGTGTCGTGAAGGTGCGAGGCCGAAGCGTGGCAGGGCGAGTCGTTGTGGAAGAACCGCACTGAAACGCCCAGTTGAACAGCTCCTTCATGTAGGGCTGGGCGAATTCCTTGAAATCCTCCTCGCCGATGAACCCGACGATGTCGTCCAGGAGCAGCACCCCGTCGATGGTCGGGAAGCATTCCTTTTGATACGCCAGCCACTCGCGGAGGAAATCCGTGATGAGCCTCAGCAGACGATGAATCCTGTCCGGACTGGCCTTCATCTCCATCAGGAACTCGGTGGTCCCCATCAGGAACGACGCCACATTCAGCGGCCCGCGCGACACCGCGAACCGGATCGCGTGCCCCGCCGCCTCGATGCGCGGCCGGCAATGCTGCAGCCGCTTGACGACGAAGGGCAACAGTCCGTCGCGGCGCGGATCGGGCCGGGCGAGATCGTCGATCTCCTCCACGGTCCGGATGACCTTCTCGGCGAAGGGAAACTCGTTGTCGTAGAAGAGGCACTTGGCCCCGAAAGCGGATGGCTCGGCGCACATCCCGAACTCCGACCAGAAGCCGGGGAGGAAGATGCACTCCGGAAACTCCCGAAGCGCCTTCAGGTTCGCCTCCAGCCAGCGTTCCTCGCTGGCGTAGTAGTCGAGGATCGTCATCCCGGCCCAGTTCGGCAGCCACGGACTGTCGATGATGAAGGCCACCGGAAGGGGCGTCACCGTCTCGCCGCGGATGACGGCCAGCAGGGTCTGCCACTGCGTCTCGGTCATGGTGTCGTTCTCCTGGCAGGCTGCTGAAAAAGGCCCACCTGCTGCGTTGGAACGCTCAGGCACTCGCTGC
>JAPLLC010000142.1 GCA_026387775.1 Candidatus Methylomirabilota bacterium
GGCCGCCAGTTCCGCCGCGCCGAGCCGCCCCACCAGGAGCGCGTCCACGACGTTCACGCCGCGCTGGAGCAGGTCGCTCCCCACGATGGGAAGCGCCAGGGACAACACCGCCCTGCGGACCTCCCGCTGGTCGCCGCTCACACCGATCGTGGAATTATCGGAAGATCGGAGAGTCATCTTTCCCACGGACTCAACCCGAACGTTGCAGTTGAAGCGCCGGTACCAACGGCCATTGGTGCGCAAAGGGCGCAAAAGAAGACTCGCTGATTCCAGAGGGATCCGGAATCATCCGGTCTGAGCGGGTCGTACGATTTTCAACCCTGGTCCGGGATCCGATCTGCCGATCCTGGCTCTCTTTGCGATCTTTGCGAGCTTTGCGGTGAAATGTTTCGGCTGAATCGGGCGCTAGGGTTTTCCCCCGAAGGCCTTTTCGACAGGCGATCCGCCGCTCATGGCCTGCCGGGCCTCGGCGATGAACCCCTGCGCCGTCTTTCCGTCCTTGCTCTCCGACCCCACCGCACGGAGGAAGCTCTCCCAGACCCGGATCGCCGCCGGATAGTCCTTCTTCTCCTGCTGGAGCAGAGTGGCCTTGTCCCAGAGCGCGTGGATGTAGTCAGGCTGGATCAGCAGCGCCTGGTCGTACTGGCGGAGCGCCGAGTCCGCCTGGCCGCGCGCCAGCATCACGGTGCCCAGGTGGTCGATCGCCTCCACGTTCTTCGGCTCTTTCGACAGCACCTGCCGGTAGACGGCCTCGGCCTCATCCAGCCGCTGCTGGTCCAAGTGGACGTGGGCCAGACCCAGGAGCGCCTCGATGTCCCCCGGGCTCTGGAGCAGCCGCGCCCGCCATGGCGTGCCGGGATCCGCTACCGCGGGCGCCGGTGCCGGCGCGGCCGGTCCGGCGAAACGCGACGCCAGGTATCCCGCCGACACTCCGATGGTCAGGGTGATGGCCACCAGCCACACGACGCTCGCCGTCGTGGGGCGGCCCGCGAAGATCCCCGGGACGCGAGAGCGCCGCGGCGCCTGATCCGCCTGTCCCGGCTGTCTCTGCTTTCGCTTTGCCATCACCGCCACCTACCGATAGAGATAGGGGCAGAGACAAACAAACCGTGCAGGGGGGCTGAGGTGCAGGGGGGCAAGGACAGCTCCCCTGCCCCCACGCTCCTGCGCTCCTCTGCTCTCTTGCTCACCTGAGCAGGCTCCGCTCGATCTTGGACACCCAATCCGGCGTCAGGCTAAACGCCAGACGGCTCAGGACCGCGAAGTAGTCCGTCACCAGGAGAAAGCCCACCACGATCAGAATGATCCCGCTCCCCCGTGTGACCACGGGGAAGAATCGCTTGAACCGATCGAAGAGGGGCAGGAAGCGGTCGATCATGAGCGAGCAGAGCAGGAACGGAATCGCCAGCCCCAGCGAATACGCCGCCAGCATCAGGATGCCGGTGGCGGCGGTCTGCGTCATGGTGGCCAGCGTCAGGATGGAGCCGAGGATGGGGCCGATGCACGGCGTCCATCCGGCCGCAAAGGTGATCCCCGTCAGGACGGCCCCCAGATACCCGGCTGGCCGATTCGCCAGGTCCGCCCGCCACTCTCGCATCAGGAACGGGATGCGGAGCCAACCAGCCACGTAGAATCCCATCAGGATCACGAAGGCCCCCCCGACGCGTCGGATGACCGCCTGGCTCTGAAAGAGGGCCTGCCCGAGCAGCGTGGCTCCCGCCCCCAGGGCGATGAACACCAGGGAAAATCCCAGGACGAAGAACAGCGAGTTCGCCAGGATCGCCCGCCGCGTCCGCGGGTTGGCCACCGTCCCCTGCAGCTCTTCGAAAGAGAGCCCGGCGATGAAGGAGAGGTACGAGGGAAAAAGGGGCAAGACACAGGGCGACAGGAAGGACAGCAGGCCTGCCGCCATGGCCAAGAGGATGTTCACCTCAACACCCGGCATGGCGCCTCTCCAAATTCGAAATTCGAAATTCGACATTCGAAATCGCAGAACGAATCATCTCTTCTCCGCGACCATCTGGCCAATGTAGCTCTGCATCTCCTGAGTATCCCACTCCCGACCGCCCATCGCCCGCCACAGGAGGTTGCCGTCGCGACCGACGAGGAAGCTGACCGGGAGGGCCCGGATCCCATAGTCGTGGCTCACCGATCCCTCCGCGTCCAGGAGGACCGGAAAGGACAGTTTCAGTTCCTGGATGAACGGCAGGACCGTCTTGGCGCTCTGCTGCATGTTGACCGCCAGAACCACAAGCCCCTTGTCTCGGTAGGCGCGAAACAGTCGCTCCATGCCCGGCATCTCTTCCCGGCAGGGGCCGCACCACGTGGCGAAGAAGTTCAAAAATACCAGCTTCCCTCGGTAGCCCTTGAGATGGATCTTCTTGCCGGTGAGATCGGGCAGCGAGAATGTCGGCGCTTCCACCGACTCGTTCGGTGCCTGCAGCCTCAGGTCCCGCGGAGGGTCCGTCCCGGCGCAGACGGGCCAGGCGAACGCAAGCAGAAACGCCAGTAAGAGCAAGAAGCTGCAGAGGTGCAGGGGTGCAGGGGTGCAGGGGTGCGGAGGCGACGCTGGGAGCCTTCGCACTTTGCAATTCGCAATTCGCAATTCGCAATTCGAAATCCCAAGAGCTTTCATTGTGCCAAGACCAACCGCGCAGAGTCCCCCACGCGGACCTTCTCCCGGGCGGTGAAGCCGGCGGGCAACTCCAGGACGAGATCGCCCGTAGCGGTATAGACCGTCTCCGGACCCGCCGGGGTAAGAGGGGGCGCGTTCTTCTCGATCTGCACGATCCGCCCTTCCCGAATCCAGATGATGTCCAGCCGGAAGAGCATGTCCTTCATCCAGATCCCGATCGGCTGGGGATGTTCGTAGACGAAGAGCATCCCCTGCCCCGGTGCCAGGCCGGGCCGTCCGCTCAGGCCCCGCCCTTTCTCGAGAGGGGAGCGGGCCAGCTCCGCCGTCACGGTAA
>JAPLLC010000215.1 GCA_026387775.1 Candidatus Methylomirabilota bacterium
GATGTCAGGCCAGGTCCACCTTGATGTGCAGCTCCTTGAGCTGCGCCGGCTCGACCGGGGACGGGGCCTTCGTCATGAGGTCCTGCGCCCGCTGGGTCTTGGGGAAGGCGACGACGTCACGAATGGAGTCGGCCCCCGTGAGAATCATCACCAGCCGATCCAGACCGAAGGCGATCCCACCGTGGGGCGGGGTGCCGAATTCCAGGGCATCCAGCAGGAATCCGAACTTGGCCCGGGCCTCGTCCGGGCCGATGCCCAGGGCCTGGAACATCTTGTTCTGCACCTCGCGACGGTGGATCCGGATACTCCCGCCACCTATCTCGGCTCCGTTCACCACCAGGTCGTAAGCTTTGGCGCGGATCTTCCCGGGGTCGGACTCGAAGAACGGCAGGTCCTCGTCCACGGGCGAAGTGAAGGGATGGTGCATGGCCGACCAGCGCTTCTCCTTCTCGTCCCACTCCAGCAGGGGGAAGTCCACCACCCAGGCGATGGCGAGGGCCTTCGGATCGATCAGCTTGAGCTCGTGGCCGAATCGGAGACGCAGCCGCCCCATGGCGTCCGCCGCGGCCTTGGGCCGGTCCACACAGAGGAGCAAGAGGTCGCCCTCCTCGCCGCCCATCCGCTCCCGGAAGCGCTGGATCGTCTCCTCTCCGAGGAACTTGGCGACGGGAGACTGGACGCCGTCCGGCCCGATCTTGAACCACGCCAGCCCCTTGGCCCCGAAATCCTTGACGAACTCCTCCAACTGATCGAGCTGGCTGCGCGAGTAGCCCCCGCACCCCTTGGCGTTGAGCCCCATGGCGCGCCCGCCGGCGGCGAGCGGCTGAGCGAAGCCGCGGAAAGCGCTCCCGACGAACAGGTCCCCCACATCCTGAAGCTCCAGACCGAATCGCAGGTCCGGCTTGTCCATACCGAACCGCCGCATGGCCTCATCGTAGGTCAGCCGCGGGAAGGGCCGGCTGAGATCGATCCCCCGGACCTCCCGGAAGATGTCGACGACCAATCCCTCCATCGTGTTGAGGACGGCCTCGGTATCCACGAAGGACATCTCGATGTCGATCTGTGTGAACTCCGGCTGCCGATCGGCCCGCAGGTCCTCGTCCCGGAAGCACTTCACGATCTGGAAGTACCGATCGAACCCCGCCACCATCAGGAGCTGCTTGAAGATCTGCGGCGACTGAGGGAGGGCGAAGAACTCGCCGGGGTTCACCCGGCTGGGCACCAGATAGTCCCGGGCCCCTTCCGGCGTACTCTTGCCGAGAACGGGCGTCTCGATCTCCAGAAAGCCCTGGCCGTCCAGATACCGCCGGACCACCTGATAGAGCCGATGCCGCAGGCGCAGGTTTCGCTGGAGCGGGGCTCGCCGGAGGGCCAGATACCGGTAGGCCAGCCGGATCTCCTCGGCCACATCGGTCGTATCCTCGATGGCGAAGACGGGCGTCTTGGCCTCACTCAGGACGATCGCCTCCTGCGCGACCACCTCGACGGCGCCGGTCGGGAGCTCGGAATTGACGTTCCCCTCGGGTCGGTGGCAGACCTCGCCCCGGACGGCGACCACGTACTCGGAGCGCATGCTCTCGGCGCACTTGTGGGCGGCCGGGAATCGCTCGGGGTTGAAGACCACCTGCACGACACCCTCGCGGTCGCGCAGATGGACGAAGATCAGACCGCCCAGGTCCCGGCGCCGGTCCACCCAGCCGTTCAAGGTCACGGTCGTCCCGATGTTTGCGGCCCGAACCTGACCGCAGTAGAGGCTTCGCTCCAAGCCCTTCATCAGACGACCTCCCGTGGCGGCATGCACGCCAGCCGATCCGCCGCCTCGGCCAGCGGAATCTCCTGTTGCGACCCGTCGGCCATGTCCTTGAGGGTCACCTGGCCCCGGTTGAGCTCCTCGGTTCCCAGAATCAGCGAGTACCGGAAGCGATCCTTGTTTGCCTGCCGCATCTGCCCCTTCAGACTCCGCCCCTCCAGGTCCACGGCACTCCGGAGCCCCCGGCGGCGCAGCGTCTGGGCCAGCGCCATCGCCTGCCCCGCATCCACGCCCCCGACCGTCGCCACGTACACCCCCGTGAGGAGCGGCGTCTCCGAAGGTCCAGCCTGCGCGAGAAGCGAGGTCAGGATCCGCTCCTCCCCGATCGCAAAGCCGATGGACGGGGTGGGCGGCCCGCCCAGCTCCTCCACGAGGCCGTCGTAGCGACCGCCCCCGGCGACCGCATTCTGAGCCCCCAGGGCGGGATTCAGGAACTCGAAGGTGGTCCGAGTGTAGTAATCCAACCCGCGGACCAACCGCTCGTCCACCTCGTATCCGATCTTCAGGCCGTCGAGCAGTCCCCGCACCGCGGCGAAATGGTCACGGCAGGCCTCGCACAGGTACTGCGGAATGGTCGGCGCCCCGGCGGCGATCTCGCGGCAGCCGGGCTGCTTGCAGTCCAGGACCCGGAGCGGGTTCTTGGCCAGTCGCACGTGACAGTCGGCGCAGAGTCCCTCGCGGCGGCCTCCGAGGTAGGCCACGAACGCCTCGCGATAGGCCGGCCGGCAGGTCCGGTCGCCGATGCTGTTGATGCGGAGCGTCACCCCGCCCAGCCCCCACGCCTCCAAGAGGTGGTGGAGCAGCACCACGACCTCGGCATCCACGGCCGGGCCCGGCGACCCGATCGCCTCCACGTCGATCTGGTGGAATTGACGGAATCGACCCGACTGGGGCCGCTCGTGACGAAACATGGGGCCGATCAGGTAGAGCTTGACCAGGCTGCTCTTTGCCCCCAGGTTGTGCTCGCCATAGGCCCGCATCAGCGAGGCCGTGGCCTCGGGCCGCAGCGTGAGGCTCTCCCCCCCGCGGTCCTCGAAGGTGTACATCTCCTTCTCGACGATGTCGGTCCCCTCGCCGATCCCCCGGACGAACAGCTCCGTCCGCTCGAAGATGGGTGTGCGGATCTCGGCATAGCCGTAGCGGTCCAGGACATCCCGCGCGACCGCCTCCAGCGCCTGCCACTTCCCCGTCTCGTCGGGAAGAATGTCCGGAACCCCCCGAATACCCTTGATCACACTACACGCTCCAGTCAGCCCCAGCCTTCAGCCCCAGCGCGGCATATTGCCGATGGCTCATGATTTCTTGATGTCTGCGTCCTCTATGCTGATTCAACCCAAAATCGGCCAGCAGGCTGCTCAAAAAGGTCCAGATGCAAGGCGGAACGCGCAGAGCCGAGTGAGGCGTACTCCAGGTACGCCGCAACGAGTGCTCAAGTGTTCCAACGCCGCAGATGGGCCTTTTTCAGCAGCCTGCTAGTAGACCGGACGCCGGTCGAACCTGTGTGTCGCCTCGATGAACCGCGTGGTCCCGGATCGGCGCCGGATAACGACGGAGTGCGTCCGCGCCCCGCCGCCGAAGAACCGCACCCCCCGCAGGAGGTCCCCGTCCGTGACCCCGGTGGCGGCGAACATCAACTCGGTGCCGGAGACCAGGTCTCCGATCCGATAGATTCGCTCGATATCCTTCACGCCCACCCGACGCGCCTGCTCGACCTCCTGGTCGTTGCGCGGCCTGAGCCGCCCCTGCATGTCTCCCCCGAGGCACTGCAGGGCCGCCGCCGCCAGGACCCCCTCCGGCGCGCCGCCGATGCCCATGAGAATGTCCACCCCGCTCTCCGGGAAGGCCGTGGCGATGGCGGCCGACACGTCCCCGTCCTGGATCAGCTTGATGCGGGCCCCGGCCTCGCGAACCGACCGGATCAGCTCGGCGTGGACCGGGCGATCCAGGATCACGACCGTCAGATCCTCGACATAGCACTTCATCGCGTTCGCGATGTTCTCGAGATTCTGTGTCGGGCTGAGGCTCAGGTCCACGGCCCCCTTGGCCCGCGGCCCCACGGCGATCTTCTCCATGTAGGTGTCCGGCGCCCGGAAGAGTCCGCCCTTGTCGGTGATGGCCACCACCGCCATGGCGTTGGCGCGGCCCTGCGAGACGCTGTTCGCGCCATCCAGCGAGTCGAGGGCCACGTCGAGATCCGGTCCGTCGCCGCCGCCGATCCGCTCGCCCGTGAAGAGCATGGGGGCCTCGTCCCGCTCCCCTTGCCCGATCACCACCGAGCCGGAGAAGGAGACGGCGTCAAAGCCCCGGCGCATCGCGTCCATGGCAGCCTGGTCCGCCGCCTTTGCGTTTCCCAGACCCATCCACCGGGCCGAGGACAGCGCGGCCGCCTCCGTGACCCGGACTACCTCCAGCGCCAAATTGCGTTCCATGGCTCCCCTTGCGGTCGTCCCCGAACACCCGCGACCCCGTCCGCCACGGCAGAATCCACTATCAGCGCGGCGGAGCAGTATACTGCCCGCTACAAAAGGGTGTCAACGCAAACGTCGCATCCTCGCTCGCGGTTGACCGGCCGTGTAGAATAGCATAGAATACGTATTGTCCGGGGCGCGAGCGTCTCTGCTCAGAAACCCGACAGTTCAGGAGGAACTCATGTATGACCCCAGGATTAGAACTTCATCGCTTCCCATGTCGCCGGATGCGGCGGCCGAGCGTGTCACGGCATTCCTGCGCAAGGTATACGGCTGGATGAGCGTTGGCCTTGCCATCACGGCGGTGGTGGCGCTGCAGGTGGCGGACTCGCCGGCTATCGTCGGCAGTCTCCTCTCGAACCAGTTCCTCTTCCTCGGTCTGATCCTGGCGGAGCTGGGCCTGGTGTTCTTCCTGTCCGCCAGGGCCGACCGGATCGCGCCGGGGACAGCCACCGCGCTCTTCGTGGCGTATGCGGCGCTCAACGGCGTCACCCTCTCGTTCGTCCTCCTCGCCTACACGGGGGAGTCGGTGGCGAGCACCTTCGTGGTGACCGCGGGGATGTTCGGCGCCATGGCCCTGTTCGGCTCCACGACGAAGCGGAGCCTGGCAGGGTTCGGCCAGTTCCTTTACATGGGGCTGATTGGACTCGTGCTGGCATCCCTGGTCGGCATCTTCTGGCACAATGACGCCCTCCAGTTCCTCATCTCGGCGGTGGGGGTCCTCGTCTTCACCGGCCTCGCCGCCTGGGACGCCCAGCGGATGAAGCAGATGGCCCTGGCGGTCCCGGAGGGTCAGGCGGGTTCTTTCGCCATCGTGGGCGCCCTCGCCCTCTACCTCGACTTCATCAACCTGTTCCTCTTCCTGCTGCGCTTCCTCGGCGGTCGGCGGGAATAGACCCTGCCGCCCCTCGCGCACTTAGGAGCCGTTACGAAATAACTTGTCCATTCATTGGAATTTCGTTACGGCTCCTTATGCCGTTTCCGGAATTTCTCCGGTCAAGTTATTCTTTGGCAACGGCTTACCTTGCCCAACACAAAACGCCCCCCGCTTGGTGGGGC
>JAPLLC010000077.1 GCA_026387775.1 Candidatus Methylomirabilota bacterium
GGCCTGCATCCGGCGGTCCGGGGGCTTCGCCCCGTCCTGCCCCCCCGTGACGGCCGGAGGCCTGGCGCCGTCCTTGCTGTCCTGCGCCCCCGCCGGCGCCGGCACCCCCACCAGCATCACCAGACACCCCGCCGCCAGCAACCTTCGCATCCACCATGCCACGGTTCGCACCCTCCAGATCCGACGGAAATGTTTCATGCCCCAGCGGAACCATGCACCGCGCGTTCAAGCAGTATACACGACGTTCCCCCGTCGCATCCAGGGGAATCCCCCTCCGGCAGGCACTCTCCCTTCTCTGCCAGAGATTGAGCCTCCACGGGCCGTTTTCGTGCGGCGGTATGCCCCGGCCTCACTGATTCCGCGCCTGCGGAGGCGTGCCGGGCCCCAGCCGGCGATCGGCGGCGCCGGACGCCTCCCCCCGCACGTACACCTCACGCACTGGAAGGGCGATCTCGATCTCGGCCGCCTTCAGGGCCGCGTTCAGGGCCACCGCCAGCTCGCTCCGGACCTGCTGCCAGTCGGCGATGCCGTC
The DNA here is from genome assembly GCA_026387775.1 of Candidatus Methylomirabilota bacterium. Classification (GTDB taxonomy): domain Bacteria; phylum Methylomirabilota; class Methylomirabilia; order Methylomirabilales; family 2-02-FULL-66-22; genus 2-02-FULL-66-22. The sequence goes on from JAPLLC010000077.1 coordinate 533, forward strand.
CGTCCAGACCCGCAGCTCGAAGAGAAGCGCGCTGTCCCCGAACCCGATGAAGAGCGGCTGCGGGGCCGGCTCGGCCCGCACCTGCGCGTGCCCGCACGCCACCACCCGAAGGACCTCCAGGACCTTCTCGGGATCGCTCCCGTAGGAGACGCCCACCGGGAGACCGATGCGACGCCACCGGTCGGTGGGCGTCCAGTTCGTCACCCGGTCCGAGACCAGATTGGCGTTGGGGACGGTGACCTCGGCCCCCTCCCAGGTCCGCACCGTGCTCGAGCGAATGCCGATCCGCCGCACCTGACCCGAGACGTCCCCGATCTGCACCGCGTCGCCCACCCGGACCGGTCGCTCGAAGAGCACGATCAACCCGGACACGAAATTGTTCACGACGTTCTGCAGGCCGAAGCCGATGCCCACGCCGAAGGCGCCGCCGATGATCGTGACCTTGTTGAGATCGAGGCCCAGCGCCGATACGGCCAGCAGGAAGCCCACGAAGAGGATCGCGTAATGCAGCAGGCTCGAGATCGCGTAGGGAATCCCCGGCGCCAGCCGCGTGCGGGGGTAGACATCCTCTTCCAGCACGAACCCGATGAAGCGCGACACCAGAAACGCCAACCAGAGCGTGAGGGAAAACTCCACCACGTCCCCAAGGCCGATCTTGAGCGAGCCCCAGGCGAGCTCCGCCGTGAAGATGCCGCGGACCGCTGTCGCGACCGGCGTCGCAAGACTGAAGACTCGAAGGGTCACCCAGGCCCAGGTTGCGATGGCACACCAATGTAAGAGGCGCAGGAGTCGCTCCTCCAGCAGGGCGCGATGCCTGGTGACGCTTTGCAGCCGCCTCAGCGGCTGGACCCGCAGGAGCAAGACCGCGAGCCCGTAGGCTACCCGGGTGCCTGCGGAAAGGGCCAAGGCCGCGTAGGCGCTGCCCAGCGTGCCATACCCCGCCTGGCGCCCCAGGCTCATGTAGCCGACCGCGCCCGCCAGGAATGAAGCGGTGAATCCGACAAGCAGGAGGACAGTCGCCGCCCTGAGCTTGTCCAGTTTCCCCGTCTTCCCCTGCTCTTTCTGTCTAAGGGGGGCGCGGTCCCGATACAGGATCCACCCGGCCACGCCCGCCCCCACCAGCATCTCCAGAAGGAAGAGTTGCCGCTCCAGGCGGGGCACCACGGCGAACAGGCCGCGGAACAGGTCCGCAAGGAAAAAGGCCCCCAGCGCACGCAGCCAGCCGATCTGCCACGGCTCGATGAGCGGCACGACACTCTGGATCACGGCGACCAGGGCGATCGTCGACACAAGGGTGAACACGGCCCGGGGAGGATGCGGATAGACCCAGAAGAAGGTGAGCATGGCGACCACCAGGGCGGTGGCCACGGGGCGGGCGAACACCAGCTCAACGGAAAACCCGCGCTCGTCGACCAGGTGCCAAAGCTGGGCCCGGCGGCGGGCTGTCCGGAGCAGCCCGATGAACAAGATAAAGAGCCCCGTCAAGAACAGGAGTTGCCCGGATTCCTCCCGGACGAACTGCCGCAGATGGGCTGCGCTCGTTGCGAACGATTCCCGGGCGTTTATCGCAATATCGGCCCAGACCTGCTCCTGCACCTCCCTGTTCCAGATGGGGGCCGTATCCCGGACCAGGAGCTTGCCGACGTACCCCTGTCGGAAGGTTGCGGCCCGATCCAGCTCTTCCTCGCAGCGGGCGATCTGGCGGGCCACCTGGTCCTGCAGCACGAGGACGACGCCGCGCTCGTCCCGTAGACGCTTCTGGACACCCGGGATCGCCGCGAGGATGCCGTCGATACGCTGGAGGACCGGCGCCGGCGCCTTGGAGGTAAGGGCGTCCGCCCGTGTCCGCTTCCAGGTATCGAGAATCCCCGCCAGGCGCTCCATCTCCGCCTCGAGACGGGTGGCGCGCTGCGTGAGTCTTTCGAGGATCCTGGACAGCTCTCCCCGCATCCGTTGCCAGGACGTCAGCAGCTCGTCCAGAGCTTCGAACGAGGGGAGCCCATCGAGCCTCTGCGCCGTCTCGCCGAGCCGCGCGTCGATTTGCTTGCTCAGCTCCGGCAGTCGCTGACGGATCGTTTCGATGTTGATGTCGGTGTTGGTGTCGGCCGTGAGGAGCAGGTCGAGGCTTCGAAGCAGGGCGGCGACATCCTCCGCCCGCGTCGCGATCTCCGGAATCGGGATGGAGACGGATGGGTCCCCGGCCGGGGCCTTGTCCTGGGCCATCGCGGGACCGACGGCGAGGGTCACGAGCGCGCAGAGGGCGAGGAAACCTGGCAGGGAGTGTCTCATCGTTTTCATGACACCATTCACCGGACCTGCGGACCGCTTGGCAGGCTGCTCAAAAAGGTCCAGATGCAAGGCGGCTCGCGAAGGGCGGGGTACCCACCGCAGGTGGGTCCAGGCGTACTCCAGGTACGCCGCAACGAGTGCCCAAGCGTGCCAACGCAGCAGATGGGCCTTTTTCAGCAGCCTGCTATGGCAAACCCTTCAAGAGCGCGCCGACCGCCTTCACGATCGCCTGCTCCGACGCATCCGACCTGGTGACGTCTGCATCCACCCCGATGGCTCGGTACGCCGCCTTGCCCGTCGGCCGCTCCACGACCGTGATCAAGAGCTCGGCCTCCGTCGTCTGGGTCGGGATCGCCGTCACGGGCGGGGGGCCGTACATCCCGCCCACGTAGGCCCCCGAATAGGCGCGCATGGGGTCCCCCCGGGAGTCCACCCGGAACTCGACGCCCTCCCGCGGCGTCCCCGAGATGCCGACGCGGTACTCGACCAGGAACTTTGCCGCGCTCGCCTCGACCAGCCGTAGGCCCTTCTCGGCCAGCACCTTCTCGATCGCCTGCCGGATCCGATCATGCACGGTGGTGTTGTTCACCCGCGGGTCCAATTCTCCCGCCTTCTTCTCCTCGGGCGGGACAAATCGAAAAGCGTAGCCGGCCCCCGGCGCGATCTGGACGCTCGGATCCCGTGCCGTTTGCACCGCGAAATCGCCGGCGCAGCCGGCGGCCCAAAGGGCCGCAGCGGCCAACAGAATCCCACGAAACACAGCCACAGACTTGTCCGACATCGCACCCATGCCCCTTTCTGCTCCACACACCTCCCCCGCGTACGCCACGGAAGCATCACGAATGCCGGGCCGTCTCCTCGGCCTGCCACCCCCCGCCCAGGGCCTTGTAGAGCGTGATCACGCCGACCAGTTCGTCCAGCTGGGCCTGCGACAACTGGAGTTCGGCGTTAAAAAGCCGGGTATCGGTGTCCAGGACCTCGAGGTAGCTGGAGACGCCGCCTCTGTAGCGGAGATCCGCCACTTGGCTCGCGTCCGTGAGGGAGGTCACGAGCTTCTCCTGCTCCACCCGGGCCTCCCGTCGCTTCTGGACCTCGATCAGGGCGTCCGCGACCTCGCGGATCGCCTGCTGGATCGTCTGCTGGTAGCGGAGGAGGGCTTCCTGCGTCCGAGCCTCGGCGATATCCACCTGCGCCTGGAGCTTGCCCATGTTGAAGATCGGCAGGGTGACGGTCGGCAGGGCGGTGAAGACACCGAGGGGGCCGAAGCTCTGGCCGCTCACCACCATGCCCCCCGCGCCGGCGAAGCCGGTGATCATGACCGTGGGGAAGAGCTGCGCCGTGGCGGCCCCGATCTGGGCGTTCGCGGAGACCAGTTGCTGCTCGGCCTGGCGGATGTCGGGTCGGCGGGCGAGGAGGTCCGAGGGGACCCCGGCCGGTACGGTCGGCAGCGTCACCTGCTGGACCAGGGGGCGCCCCCGGGGGATGGGGGCCGGGTCCCGCCCGAGCAGGATGTTGATGGCGTTCTCCGTCTGCGTGATCTGCCGCTCGAAGTTTGGGATCGTCTTGGCCGCGTCGGCGACCAGGGCCTCGGACTGGCGCACGTCGAGCAGTTGCGCCACTCCTCCTTCCAGGCGGGCGCGCGTCAGCTCAAGCGATTGCTGGCGCGACACGAGGGTCCGCCGGCTGGTCTCGAGCGTCGCATCGAAGGCGCGGAGGTCGAAGTACGCTTGCGCCACCTGGGCGATGAGGGTGGTCATCACGGCGCGGCGGGCGTCCTCGGAGGCAAGCAGATCGGCCCGCGCGGATTCCGTGGCCCGCCGGAGCCGGCCCCACAGGTCCAGCTCCCAGGCGATGCTCACACCGCCATCAGGCGCGAAGACGTCTCGCGGGGTCGTCGGGGGTCGGTTGTTCCCCAGGTACCCGGTGTAAGGGGCCTCGACGGTCCCGTTCACCGTCGGGAAGAGCTGGGATCGGGCGACCGTGACCTGGGCCTGGGCCTGGAGGATGCGGGTCACCGTCACCCGAAGGTCGTAGTTCGCGGCCAGGGCCGTCCGGATCAGCTCCACTAGGTTCGGGTCCGTGAAAAGGTCCCACCAGGCGAGGTCGCCGACCGACGGTGCCGGGATGGGGGGCGCCGGGGCGGCGTCTCGGTAGGCCGACGGAAGGTCCACCCGTGGGCGGCGGTAATCGGGGCCGAGGGTGCAGGCGGTGCACGCGGCCAGGACGACGAGTAGGACGGATACGCTCTTCATGGACGTTCTCCCACTTCACCTCTCCCAGCGACTGCCTCGGGTGAATTGGCCTTCCCGCGGAGCCGCGCGATCACCCGCTCGATCACCACGAAGAGGACGGGAATGACGAAGACGCCCAGGGCGGTCGCCGCCGTCATGCCGCCGAAGACGGCCGTGCCGAGCGACCAGCGCGAGGCGGCGCCGGCCCCCTTGGCGATCACGAGGGGCATGAAGGCGGCGCCGGCCCCCTTGGCGATCACGAGGGGCATGACCCCCAGGATGAAGGCGCAGGAGGTCATCAGGATGGGGCGGAAGCGGAGCTGCGCCCCCGCCAGGGCGGCCTCCACGATGGGGAGTCCGTCCTTCTCGTGCTTCTCCTTGGCGAACTCGACGATCAGGATGGCGTTCTTGGCCGCCAGGCCGATCAGCATGACCAGCCCGATCTGGACGTAGACGTCGTTCACCAGCCCCCGCAGCCAGACGGCCAGGAGGGCCCCGGCCACGCCGATGGGGATCCCGAGCAGGACGCCGAAGGGGATGCCCCAGCTCTCGTACTGGGCGGCGAGGAAGAGGAACACCAGGACCAGCGCCAGGGCGAAGATGAGCGTCTGGGCGCCGCTGGCCTCCTTCTCCTGGAAGGCGGTGCCGGTCCACTCGTAGCCGAAGCCCTGGGGGAGCGTGGCCTTGGCCACCTCCTCCATGGCGGTGATCGCCTGCCCCGAGCTGTACCCGACGGTCGCCGCTCCGCTGAACTCGGCGGCCCGCAGGAGGTTGTAGCGCTGGAGCATGTCGGGCCCCACGATGGGGCTCACCGTGGCCAGGGTGGACAGCGGGACCATCTGCCCGGCCTGGCTCCGGACGTAGATCCCCCCGATGTTCTCGGGCGCCAGCCGGAACTCGGGCTCGGCCTGGATCTTCACCTTCCAGGTGCGGCCGAACCGGTTGAAGTCGTTCACCAGCAGGCCCCCGAGATAGGTCTGGAGACTGTCGAAGATCGTCGTCAGGGAAATACCGAGGACCTTCACCTTCTCCCGATCGAGGTCCACCTTCACCTGGGGGACGGTGGTGCGGTACGCGGTGAAGAGCCCGGTGAGCTCGGGGCGCTGGCTCGCGGCGGCGGCGAACTGGCGGGCGATGCGATCGAGCGCGATCGGCGACTGTCCCGACTGGTCCTGCAGCTCGAACTGGAAGCCACCGGCCGTGCCGAGACCCGGGATCGGCGCGGGCGGGAGGATCAGGGCGACGGCCTCGGGATAGCTGCTGAACTCGCGGCGGGCGCGCATGAGCATGGTCCTGAGCCGCGTCTCCGGCGTCGTGCGCTCGCTCCAGGGCTTCAGGCTCGCGATGACCGTGGCGTTGTTGGAGGTGAAGACGCTGGTCAGGATGTTCAGCCCCCCCATCGTCACCACGCTCTGGACCCCGGGCAGCTTCTTCAGAAACTCCTCCCCCCGACGGGTCACCGCATCCATCCGCTCCATCGAGGCGCCGTCCGGCAGGACGAAGGCCACGAAGAAGACTCCCTGATCCTCGTCCGGCACGAACCCCGTGGGGAGGGCCTTGAGCAGGCCGAAGGCCACGGCCCCGATGCAGGCGAGGAGAAGCAGCGTGACCGGCCAGGCCCGGATGGCGCCGCGCACCACGGCGGTGTAGCCGGTCGT
>JAPLLC010000176.1 GCA_026387775.1 Candidatus Methylomirabilota bacterium
CCGACGCCGAGTTGCGCGGCCTCTCCGAGTCCTAACAGGCCGCTGAAAAAGGCCCATCTGCTGCGTTGGCACGCTGGGGCACTCGCTGCGGCGTACTAGAAGTACGCCTCACTCGGCCCTGCGCGCGCCGCCTTGCATCTGGACCTTTTTGAGCAGCCTGGGAAAGAGCGAACTTTTCAGCAGCCTGCTATATGCTCATCCCGCCGTCAATCGAGATGCTCGCGCCATTCATGAAGGCGGCCTCGTCTGACGCCGCAAACAGGATAGCGGCGGCGATCTCCTCATCCGTGCCCAGCCGGCCCATGGGCTGGCGCGCGATGAAGTCCGCCCTGGCCTTCTCGGGATCGGCAAAGGCCTGGATCCGCCGCTCCAGCGAGGGGGTGTAGGTCGTCCCCGGACAGACGCAGTTGACCGCGGCCATCGCCTTGGTCAGGGCCGAGAGCCCCCCCTTGGACGCCGCGTAGGCGGCCCGATCCTTGACTCCCTTGACGGCGACGATCGAGGAGGTGTTGACGATCGCGCCGCCCCCGCTCTTGCGCATCTCCGGGATCGCGTGTTTCGAGACCAGGAACGCCCCCTTCAGGTTGACCGCCATCGTCCGGTCCCAGTCCTCCTCCGAGGTGTTGTCCGCCCTTCCCGGGAGGACGATCCCCGCATTGTTTACCAGCACGTCGATCCGGCCGAAGGCCTGGATCGTCTCCTCCACCATACGCCGCGCGTCCGCATCCCTGGAGACATCTCCCTGGATATAGATTCCCGCGGCGCCCATCTCCTTCACGAGGCGCAGGGTCTCATTCCCGTTGGCCGGCGTCACAGAGTTCACCGCCACCTTCGCCCCCTCCTTGGCAAAGCGGACGGCGGCCGCCCGCCCGATCCCCACACCGGCCCCCGTGATCAAGACGACCTTTCCCTGAAATCGCTCCATCGCTCCTCCTTTGACTCTGTGGCTATCCACCCGACACGACGCTCGCGAAACACCGGCGAAACCGCTCGACCCATTTCGCTCGGCCCCGCCCGGGGTCTTCGGGTAAGCTTATCACTGTTCCTCTGTCGAATCATCGGCCAAAACACGGGGCGGGAGATTCCCGTGGACACGGGAAAAGGGCCTCTGGTAGCATCGTTGGGCTGAACCGGCCGAGCCGTCCGCGGGTGCCAAGAAGACGGCATCGCCTCATCGGAGCCCGAAGGACAAGGAGAAGACTCATGAAAAGGGGATTGCTGGTGCTTGTGTGCGCCCTCGTGTTCGGCGCCTGCGCCGGGTTCGGCGTGCGCGAGCCTTTGAACGTGACGATCGCCGAGTTCACGCCGGTCGAGATCGGCATCTTGGAGCAGCGGTACGCGGTCAAGGTTCGGCTCCTGAATCCGAACGACAGCGAGGTTTCCTTCGACGGCGTGGTATTCGAGCTGGAGATCAACGGCAAGCTCTTCGCCAAGGGGGTGAGCGACAAGGGCGGAGCCGTGCCGCGGTTCGGCGAGGCGTTGATCGACCTGCGGGTGGTGAGCGGCATCCAGGACATCCTGCGGCAGATCGGTGAATTCCAGAAGGGGGACAAGACCGGCTTCACGTACCGGATCAAGGGGCGGCTGCACCTGGCCGGAGGTTTCGGGTCCATCCCGTTCGATACCACCGGCGAGTTCGCTTTCCCGACCGGCGCCCCCAAGTCCGGCAGTTGAGGGCCCAGGCTGTCCGCGCCTGGGCTTCTTCGCGTGGCCGATCAAGCCCCTGCCACGTCCCCCGTATCGAAGCCGGGGCGGATGAAGGTGCGGGCGCTGGGGAAGGTCACCTCGACGTCCCGGCGCAATCGGCTGAGGGCGGCCAGCAGGGGCAAGATGCGGTCCTCGTCGTCGGGAAGTTGGCGGAGCATCTCGGACCACGCGGCCAGCGACCGATCGATGCCGATCAGGGCCACCTTGGCCGAGCCGTCGGCATCGTTATAGCCGAGCCCGAGGTCTATCTCTCCGTCGCGTCTCGCAGAGCCGACCGCGCGCATGATCTTGACGGCGATCTGGTGCTGGTACCATTGGATGACTTCCGTTGCGTCCTGGAGGCGGCACGCGTCCCCTTCCGGATCCGCCCCGGGCAGGCCCATCCGGTCCAGCCGCTCCAGCTCCTCGCCGCGCTCCTGAAAGCGCGGGCCTGCCTGCTCGAACCACGCCCCGGCGGCCCCGCGGTACTCGCCGGCGGCGACGGCACACGGGTGGCTCCACGCGTCGGCATGCCATCGCGCCAGCTCTTGCTCCGCCTCCGGATCCAGCGGCGCGAGCTCGATGCCGCGCTCCCGCAGCATCTCATCGAGCACCTCGTGCGCCTCGCGGAAGATCTCTCCCAGACGCTCCCAGAAAGCCCGATTGGTGATGTCGCGCGAGGCCGGGTCCAGCACATCCTCCTGCGGTTCCGTCGCATACACGCGGCAGCGCAATGTCAGCGGGCACCGCTCGCACCACCGGTCGCAATAGTTGTAGACGCCGGAGATGAACTGCGGATCGCCCGCCAGCTCCTTCAGGCTGCGTCGCCTTGCGGCCATGACGTCTCCCCTCTCGCCAGTTTGACTTTCCCTTAGTCGTCGATCCCCCCGAGCGGTTTTCTGGTCTGTTTTGCCTGCCCGCGGCGGCGTTTCGTCTCCAGCCGACGCACCTTCGACGCCCTCGATGGCTTGGTCTCGCGCCGTGGTTTCGGCTTCTCGACGGCCTCCAGCCGGCGCACCTTCGACGCCCTCGATGGCTTGGTCTCCCGCCGTGGCTTCGGCTTCTCGACGGCCTTGCGAACCAGCAGCACGAGCCGCTCGACCGCGTCCCGGCGGTTCGATTCCTGCGTCCGGAACCGCCTGGCCTCGATGCAGAGCACCCCGTCCTGTCCGATTCGCCTGCCCGCCAGACCCAGCAGCCGCGCGCGAACCTCTTCCGGCAGGGAGGGACAAGCAAGGACGTCGAACCGCAGGCGCACCGCCGTCGACACCTTGTTGACGTTCTGCCCCCCGGGCCCGGAGGCCCGGAGGAACTCGAAGCGAAGCGCGCCTTCGTCTATGGCGATACTGTCGTTGATCTGGATCATCGCGTCAGCCGATGACCTGTTGGAAATGTTTGTTCACAGGATCCGGCAGTCGTATCCGGCCAGATGCTCGAATGGAAGAAGCGGTTCAGGACAAGATGGCGCTCCAGGGCCATGTCTACCGCCTCCCCCGGACACGGTATGTGACTCGCGGCTCTCGCACGTGGAATCCGATCTTCTTCGGCGGCGCCTCGGGCGGGGTCGCCAGCTCCCGGATGGCCTCGAACATCGCCCGGAACTGCTTTGAGGTGCCAATTTGGCACCTCAAACGCGCGACCTCCTCCGGGGTGAGCTGGAACATGAAATCGGCCGGAAACCGTTCAGCATTTCGCTTGACCGCTCTGACAAGGGCCTTGGTCTCCACGCTATAGAGGTCCGCAAGGTCAGCGTCCAGCAGCACCTTCTGTCCCCGGAGCAGGAGGATCGCGTTCTCAATGCGTGTCGCGGGAGCAAGTGTGCTCATGGTTTCTCCGACGACGCCAAACCATCTTGGCGCCCTCTATGTCCGGCAGACCCTGAGACCGAGTAAGGCTTTGCCTTTCTGTGCTGGAATGGGATTTTTGACGAGGTAGGTTTACCTCTCACGTTTACCCAAAGTCAACGGCATTCTTCTTCGCACATACCTGCGGCTGGGGAATCCATTCGCCTGGCCCCTGGACCTCCGGTGAGCTGGGCCACGGCTTGATTTCCGATGAACAGGGGGGATTGCTCTGCTAGAATGTTTGATCATATGCTGATTGGTTAACGGACTCCAATAGCAACTCTTCACCCGACCACCCCAGGAGGCCATCATGTCCGAACTCTTCTCACCCTTCACGCTGCGCGGCGTGACGCTGCGAAACCGGATCGCCATGTCCCCCATGTGCATGTACTCGTGCGGCGAGGACGGCCTCGCCACGGACTTCCATCTGGCCCACCTCGTGGCGCGCGCCGTGGGCGGCGCCGGCCTGGTCATGACGGAAGCGGCGGCCGTCGAGGCGCGCGGACGCATCAGCACGAGCGATCTGGGAATCTGGAACGACGCCCAGGTCGAGCCGCTCGCCCGGATCGTCCGTCTGGGCAAGGCACAGGGGGCCGTGATGTGCACCCAGTTGGCCCACGCCGGGCGCAAGGCCTGGACCCCGACCAAGGGCGTCGGGCCGGCCGCCGCCGTGGCGCCGAGCGCCATCCCCTTCGACGCCGACTGGACCACCCCGCGCGAACTCTCCACGGCCGAGCTGGATGGGATCGTCTCCGCCTTCCGCGCGGCCGCCCGGCGGGCCGTGCAGGCGGGCTTCGACGCCGTCGAGGTGCACGGGGCCCACGGCTATCTTCTGCACGAGTTCCTCTCGCCCATCGCCAATCACCGGACCGACGAGTACGGCGGCTCGCTGGAGAACCGCGCCCGGCTGCTCCTCCGCGTCGTGGACGCCGTGCGCGAGGCGGTCTCGGAGACTCGCGCGATCCTGGTCCGCTTGTCGTGCACCGACTGGATCGAGGGCGGGTTGACCATCGAGGATCAGGTGCAGGTGGCCCGCTGGCTCAAGGCCCACGGCGTGGACCTGCTGGACTGCTCGTCCGGCGCCATCACGTCCTTCGTGCCCCCGGTCGGCCCGGGCTATCAGGTGCCCTTTGCGGAGAAGATTCGACACGAGGCGGGCATTGCCACGATGTCCGTGGGGCTGATCACGACGCCGGAGATGGCGGAAGAGATCGTGCGGAACGGGCGCGCCGACATGGTGGCCATGGGGCGCGAGTTCTTGCGGAACCCCTACTGGCCGCTCCAGGCGGCGCGGGCGCTGGGACACGACTTCGCCTGGCCAAAGCAGTACCAACGGGCCAAGCCCGTAGCTTGACCGGCCCCCGCCTCCGGGAAGACGGGCCTGCGGCGGGGCGACACGCCCCGCCGCGTCATTTCCGGCTCCCCGTCGGAGCCGCCGAAGCCGTCTTCGCCGGCAGCATGACCGTGGCCAGCGATCCTACTACCAGGACCAGCGCCGCGTAGTCCTGCCAGTGCGGCGTCTCCCCCAGGACCAGGACCCCGCTGAACACCCCGACCACCGGGACCATCATCACCGCCAGGCTGGAGATCCCCACCGGCGCCTGGATGGCGATCTTCGTCCAGGCCCAGTAGCAGAAGATGAATGCCACGAGGATATTGTAGAACGACCCCAGCATCGGCCGGAGCGAGAGCGCGAAGGGAGTGAAGGGGCCCCGCTCGACCGCGAGGGCGATGGCAAGGATCGGCACGACGCCGATCACCATCTGCCAGGCGGTCAGCGACGACGTCGGCAGATCCACCGGCCACCGCTTGAGCATGACGGTGGCCATGGCCCAGGTCAGCGCCGCCAGGATCATGCACAGCGCCCCGACGGGCGACCGGCCCACGGCCTGGACCTCGCTTCCCATCAGGACCAGCATCCCGACAACGCCGAGCCCCACGCCGAAGACGCGTCGCCTCGTCAGCGGCTCCCCGAGCAGCCACGCCGAAATCAGGACCCCCCACGCCGGCATCGTGTAGCCGAGGATAGCCGCGCGCCCCGACGCCATCAGCGAGACGCCGTAGATGGCCAAGATGTTCCAGCCTGTCATGTTGACGAGGCCGAGGGCCACAAGGCGCGGCCACTGTCCGGCGGGCACCCGGATCGGCAGGCCGCTCATCCCCGCCAAAGAGAACAGCCCGACCGCACCGCCGACGAGGCACATCGTGCGGAAGTGCATGGGGGCCATCTCGCGGATTACCAGCTTCATGATCGGCCAGTTGAGCCCCCAGCCGAGCGTGAGGCCGACCAGCAGCCAGAGGAGCTGCGGTGGGAACGTGTGCGGGGAGGACTCGTCGTTCACGGCGCGTCCGACCTGGTTCTTGCGCTCAGTGCGTAAAAACCAAAACTGAACGACATCAGGGGGCCCCTAGGGATTGGCCGGAAAGGCGTCACCTCGAATACAGCATGTTGGGGAGCCATAGCACGAGGTCCGGAAAGAGAATCATCAGCACGATCAGAATGCAGGTCGGAATCAGGAACGGAATGGTCCCCGCGAAGATGGTGGTGATCTCGTACTCGGGCACGACGCTCTTGAGAACAAACAGGTTGAGGCCGAACGGCGGTGTGACCAGCCCGATCTCCGCCAGGACCACGTACAGGACGCCAAACCAGATGTAATCGAATCCCAGATTCTTGATGATGGGAGCCACGAAGGGGATGGTCAGCACCAGCATCGAGACGGAGTCGAAGAAACATCCCAGGATGAGATACAGGAGGCAGATGATAGCCAGCATCGAGTACTTGCCCAGGTCCAGGCCCAGCATGAAGGTCGCCGTGGCCTCGGTCAGCCCAATGTACTGAAAGACCTGCCCCAGCATCCGGGCGGTAAACAACACGAACGCCATCATGGCGCTGACGTTCACCGCCAGGAGCATGCTCTCCTTGAACGCCTTGTAGGTCATCTGCCGGAAGATCAGGGCCAGGACGATGCTGAGGAAGGCGCCCAGGGACGCCGACTCGGTCGGCGTCATGATGCCGGTGAAGGTCGTGCCCAGCACCAGGCTGATGACGACCACAAAGGGAAAGATGTCCCAGATCGCGGACGCCTTCTCCCGGAGCGTGTACTTCCTGGTCGCGGTCCTCGGAGCCAGCGCGGGGTTGCGGATCACCAGAATGGTCATCGTGATCACATAGAAGCTTGACAGAATGATCCCGGGGATCACCCCGCCGGCGAAGAGGCGGGCCACAGAGACGTCCATCCAGCCCCCGTAGATGATCATGATCAGGCTGGGGGGAATGAGCACGCTCAACGTTCCCGAGATGGCGATCGCCCCCAGAGACATCCTGGCATCGTATCCCGCTTTCTGCATCTCCGGGAAGCAGATGCGGCCGAAGGTAGCCGCCGCTGCCACGCTGGAGCCCGAGATGGCGCCGAAGATCGCGTTGGCCACGATCATGGCGGAGCCGAGACTCCCGGGGATGTTGCCGAACATCTTCTCGGCGCCCACGAACAGGCCTCGCACGATCCCGGTCGTGGCGTAGATGGTCCCCATGAACACGAAGAGCGGGATCGCCGTGAAGGTGAAGGAATTCATCGTATCGAATGCGGCGCGCGCAAAATAGTCGAGGGGCTGGTTCACGAAGAAGAGCATTCCCAGACCGGCCGCGATTCCCATGGCCGGCGCGATCTCGATGCCCGCGGCCATCAGGAAGGTCAGCCCGCCCAGGAGGGCCAGGGACTGGAGTTCAAGGATCACGTGTTTACGCCTCCGCGGTCTTCCCCGCCCGCAGCTTGGCCCCTGCCTGCACAATATCGCCGACCAACATCAGGGTGAGCAGGACGAAGCCGACGAAGATCGTGAGCTGGGGCCAGAACAAGGGAAACATCATCCAGGTGGAGGAGCGCATCTTCATCTGGAGCGCATACACGATCATCTTGAGCGCGACGCGATCCATCTCCATCATGAAGATGAAGGTCAGGAGCAATCCGATCAACCGCACCCAGGCGTAGAGCCGGGGGGGAAGGTAGTTCACCACGACTTCCACGCGCACGTGCCCTCCCTGCCGCCAGGTGTAGGCAAAGCCGAGGAAGGAGAGCGCCACCAGCATATACGCGCTGAGCTCGTCGGCAACCATGAGCGGCCGGTGCATCACGTAGCGCATGAAGACATCGACCACGACCAGCATCATCATGAGCGGCACCAGCCACCCCGACAGGTAGCCGCAGAGATAGGCGATCTTCTCGATGAGGGACACCAATCGTTTCATTGGTCTCGGCTCGGACGTCCGGCTGTCAGCCTCGTCGTCGATCGCTGCCGACTGACAGCCGAACGTCTCGGTGTGAGGAATTTCTAGCAGCCTTACTTCTTCAACAGCACCTTGGCTCCGCCCGCGTACTCGGCGGCAATCGCCAGGATCTCCTTCCCGTTCGGGCCCGCGATCTCCAGCCACTTGTCGATGGCCGGGCGCACCCGTGTCGATCACGATCTTCTTCAGATCGGCGGGCAGGGCGTCGAACTTGGCCTTGTTCACCACCAGCATGCCGCCGAACACCGACTGGAACTTCCAGAAGCTCACGTTCGTGCAGACATCCGCCAGGCCGAATCCCAGCGCCCAGCCGCGCGAGGTCTGGATGGCGTCCACCGTGCCCCGCGACAGGGCCTCCATGATCTCCGCCGTCGGGATAGTCAGAGGCGAGGCGCCCAGGAGCTGCATGGCCATGGTGGTCACCAGGCCGGAGGTGCGGACCTTGAACCCCTTGAAGTCCGCTACCGTGGCCACCGCCTTCTTGGCCCAGATCCCGTCCAGGGCTTCCGAAGGAATGTCGGCGATCTTCACCAGGCCCTTCTCGCCGTACGTCTTCCGCTCAATCTCGATCAGGCGAGGATCGTTGAGGAAGGCCTCGTATTCGTAGACGCTATCCCAGAAGAAGGGGAGGGCGTAGTCCCACTGGGGGAACGTCCCCGCGACCCACGGGATCCGCTCCCAGCCGATATCGGCCCGGCCGGCGATGACCGCGTGGACCACCTCGTTCACCGGGAAGAGCCCCATCTTGGTGTCGAGGACGAGCCGCCCCCCCGAGTTCTTCTCCAGGAGCTTCTGAAAGCGAGGGTAGGGGTAGAACGACCACGAGTTGGCCGCCGGCCCGGGATTCGTGGCGAATGTCCAGGTGATCTTCTGCTGCCCCGCATCGCCGGTCGCGGGCAGACATAACAGCGCGAACGCGAGGACCACGGCAAGGCTACCTAGAGTCGACCACCACCTGCGTCTTTTCATGTCGACCTCCCTGTGTGTTGTGCGCTGAAAGACGGGGAAGCGCCTCCCCGCCCCTAGCGCGCCGCTGCCGTCTCTTCCACCATGCTGATGGACTGCTTCGGGCAGATGTCGATGCAGGTGGAGCAACCCTTGCACAACTTGGGTTCGACGTAGGCGACGCCGTCAACCATGGTGATGGCGTCGCAGTGCCCGACCTCGACACACGCGCCGCAGCCGTGGCACGTGGCCTTATCCACCCGGGCGTAGCCGCCCCACAGCGTCAATTCAGCGGCGGACTTCAGCTCGGGCAGCAGGAGATCCCGCATGTCGCGAGCCGCCTCGAAGCCCATCTCGCCCATGTAGACCTTGAGGGCCTTCATCCATTTCTCCAGGAACCCGAACCCCCGGAGCATCGTCTCCGTGCACACGCCGATGGTGTCGGCCCCGCACATCATCATCTGCACCGCGTCCTGCATGGAGGCGATGCCGCCGGTGCCGTTGATGTGGGGAACCGGGCCCAGGAGCTTCCGCATCTCGAAGACATCCCGCATGGCGAGGGGCCGGATCCACGGCCCCGACATGCACCCCATGGTGTTCTCGCCCTGCAGGTTATAGATGGGCTTCTTGTACTTCCGGATGTCGATGGGCGCGATGCCGAGTCGATTGGCTACGCCGCTGACCGCGTCGGCGCCCGCGTCGATGGCCGCCTTGGCCACCTGCGCGATGCGGCCACCTTCGGGCGTGATCTTGGCGATGATCGGGATGCTGAGCGCAGTGCGCAGTCGCCGGACGACCGCGGCAACGATCTCCGGATCCTGACCCATGCTCGCGCCCGAAGAGATGACGTGTGCTTTCTGATCCGAGACGTCCACGCTGAAGGACATGTTGGGGCAGCAGAAATTCAGCTCGAGGACCTGCGTCCCCGCGGCCTCGAAGCGCCGCGCGCCCTCCTCCCAACTGTCGAGGTTGTCGCCGGCATCCGAGTAGTTGGCGATGATCACCAGCTCCTTGCATTTCTTCCGCGCGTCCTCGACGAGCCGGAGCCCCGTCTCCATGTCCAGTCGGTGCTCGGCCGTGAAGATGTGGAGCTTCTCCTTCTTCAGCCAGCGGTAGCGGGGGTCGTAGCTGATATAGGGCCGCGGATTGTACGTCTGCTTGGTGGATGCCGCCCCCCAGCCGCACTTCTCGATCAACTCCAGCTGCGGCAGGTTTTTGACCGTCGGCCCCGACCCCACGATGAACGGATTGCGAAGCGTGACGTTGCCGATGCTGACCGCGAGATCGAACAGCGCGTCCTGCATATCCGTTCTCCTCCTCGCAGGCCCGGCCTACGAGGTCAATGACAAGACGACCTTCCGCCGCTCTTCCATGGAGACATACCCCGCGTACACGACCTCCACGACCTGCTTGGCCAGCTCGAGGCCGCTCAGGGGAGCCCGGTCGAGCGCGACGGCTTCCATGAAATCCTGAATCTCGTGGGGGTAGCCCAGCATCCACTCCTCGTCCGGGTTCGGGAAGGAGTAACCGGCCTTCGTCTCCTGTTTCTCGTTGAAGTAAACATCCTGGACGGGAGCCGGATCGACGGTGTAGAACTGGCAAACCCGGACCGGCAACATCTCGATCTTCAGGCGGGCGTTGGAGAGACGGATGTCCACGGTGGATTCCATCCCGCCGAGGAGATTGTCCGCGCCGTAAAAGACCCCCCGAGTCCCATCCGAGAAGGTGACGGTGACCTGGGACCACGTCTCGACATCTCCCCATCCCGTGACGAGGGGAGAGCTCTTGACCCCCTGAAAGGCAAGAGTCTTGGTGAGGTCGACTCCATCGGCCGACACCTCGACCGGAAGGATCGGCCGACCCGCCTTCTGGCGGCCTTCGCGGTGTTTCAGGAACAGGCCAAGCCCGATGGGATGAGCTGCCAGCCGCGCCAGGGCTCCGCCGCCCGTGTGGCGCCACCACTTGGAATATTCCGAGTGCGACCCGCTGTGCGATTCCTCGCCGCGGATCTCGAGCACGGATCCCGTCACCACACACCGATCGAGGATCTCGAGAGTCTTCCGGACGGACGGGGCGTAGATCCAGTTCTCCGCATAGCAGAACTTGACGGGGCGGTCCGCCATCACCCGGGTGACCTCGGCAAGGTCGGCCCGCACCTTGTCGAGCATCTTCCGCTTCGACGTCGCGCCCACCTCGCCGTCCGGCTCTCCCTGACCGAAGTACCCCGTGAGGGGCTTCTCGCAGATGACGTGTTTCCCTGCCTTGATGGTCTCCAGCACCAGCGGAAGATGGAGTGCGTTGGGAACGCAGAGATCGACGATGGCAATGGAGGGGTCGTCGAGGAGTACACGATAGTCGTCGTAAACCTTCGCGATGCCGAAGCGGCCTGCCAGCTGCTCGGCGCGAATCCGGGTCTTGCTGGCGATCGCGACGACCTCGACGGGAATTCCCTTCACCTGCTGGTAGGATCGAAGATGGAACGAGGCCGCAAACCCGGCCCCCACCATCCCCACTTTCACCGAACTGCCCAACGTCGACCCTCCTCCGGTAATCGCGGCCCGCCCGACCTCGAACCGATCGCGCTGCCCCTCGGAAACCCGCGGGGCAGGGCGGAGTATCCGGCTCACCGGATGCGCCCGTCAAGGAAAAAGCGCGTGGGACGACACGGCCGGCGGACGCGTCAGCGCCCCCGGCCGTGTTCCTTGAGGACCCGGGCGATGACGGTGAGGCTCTGTTCCAGCGCCTTTACCGGGGCGTCCTCGGTCACGCTGATCCCGAACCCGCGGGTGGTGCCGGCCTCCGCCAAGAGCTCCCGAGTATGCTCCTCGATGACGGCGGGGGATTCGATGTGCATGGAGCTGGTGAAGTTGAGCCACAGTGCCTTGGTCGGCCACAGCCGGCGGGCCTCCCGGACGGAGAGATCGCCCATGGGGGGCGGCGTCATGGCCTCCACGATGTCGAAGGGGGCGGCGGCGATGTCCGCCGCGAGCGACTGCAGGTTCCCGTCCATGTGCACCGCCAGGAGCTTCCCGGTCCCCTGGAGCCGCGCCGTGATCTTGGCGTACTCCGGCATGAGGTACCGCTGGTACCGCTCCCGACCCACCATGTCGCTGTAGATGTTGTCCCCGAGCTGGAGAATCTCCGCAGGCGAGACGGCCGCAAACTCGTACAGCTCCTCGTAGCGCGCGACCATGGTGGCGTGGAGAGAATCGAAGAGCTCACGCCGTTCCTGGTAATCAACGGCGAACTGCTCCAGCCCCATCAACAGATAGAGCATCTCTTGGAGGGGCGACTTGGCAATCCGGAGCATCACCAGCCCGTCGGTCCCCACCCGCCGCTGGGCTTCGCGGATCGCCTCGCCGTTGTCCCGGAATACCATGTCCCGGTAGTAGAACTCCAGCACCCGGTAGTCGTCGGGCCCCTTGATGAAGTGGACGTGGGTCCAGTTCGACGTCTCATAGGCGGGATCGGGCTCCAGGATCTGGTACGCCTCGCCCACCGGCGTCTTGATCGTCCGCCGGATCAGCTTGCGCCCGTTCTCCTGGTACTCATGCGAGACGATCTCGACCTCCCGGTGCGTGACCTTGTGGCCAGGCAGCCGCACGATCAGGCCGACCCCTTCCTCGCGGAGCCGCCGCTCGGTCGCCCCGCGGGGCAGCATCCAATCATAGACAGTGAGGGGCACCTGATCCGGCTGGCCCCAGGTCATGGCGGTCAGGATGCGCTCTTTGATGTTCATCTGGTCTCCATTCATGCTGGAAATCGGGGTCGCCCGCGCCCGCGCTTACGGCTTCGGCAGCTTGCCCTGCACCCCCTCGACATAGAAGTCCATCTTCTGCATGGCATCGTCAGCCATCACCTTGCCCGCCGCCACGCGCTCCTTGCCCTCGTTGTCCTTCACCGGGCCGGCGAACGGATGGAACTTGCCCGCCACGATCTCCTTCTCGACCTTGGTCACCTGGTCCTTCACCTCGGCGGGGACGGCCGCATTGATGGGGGCCAGCTTCACCATCTTGTCCTTGATCCCGCCCCAGACGTTCATCGGCTTCCACTTGCCCGCCAGGACGTCCTGCGCCGCCTTGGTGTAGATGTCCCCCCAGAGGTGGGTCGCCGCCGTCAAGTGGGCCTTGGGCCCGTATTTGGACATGTCGGAGTGGTAGCCGACCGCCCAGACCCCCTTCTCCTCCGCGGCCTGGACGACGGCGGTGGAGTCGGTGTGGTGGGTCACCACCTCGGCCCCCTGGGCGATCAGGGTCTGCGCCGCCTCGCGCTCCTTGCCCGGGTCGAACCAGGAGTTCACCCAGACCACCTTCGCATGCCGCGCATGAAGGCGTTGATTCCCTGCAGCACCTCGGGGATGGGAAAGGCCGCCACGTAGCCGGCCACGTTGGACTTGGTCATCTTGCCGGCGACCACTCCGGTCAGGTAGCGCGCCTCGTAGAAGCGGGCGTTGTAGACCCCGACGTTCTTGGCCGACTTGTAGCCGGTGGCGTGCATGAAGGCCACATTGGGGAACTGCGGGGCCACCTTGATGGTCGGGTTCATGTACCCGAAAGAGGTGGTCAGGATCAGCTTGTGGCCGCTGGCGGCCAGGTCGCGGATGATCCGCTCGGCGTCCGCCCCCTCGGGCACGTTCTCCACGTACTTGGTGACCACCTTGTCGCCCAGGGCCTTCTCCAGGGCCTTCCGGCCCAGGTCGTGCTGGAAGGTCCAGCCCGCGTCCCCGATGGGGCTCACGTACACGAACCCGACCTTGAGCGCCTCGCCCGCCTGGGCGGCACCTGCGGCAAAGAGCATGCCCACCCCAACCACCAGCATCGTCACCCATGTCGTCCTGCGCATCGAAACCTCCTATGTGAGAGAAGAGAAGCTTCCAGCTTTCAGCCGTCAGCACCTGATGTCTTCAATTCGCGCATTCGCGCAATTCGCAATCCGAAATCGTCCCCCCTGCCCCTCTGTACCCCCGCACTCAGTCTCCCGGATGGAACGGCTTCCCGAGCGAGGCCGGCGCGTTCACGCGAATCACCTGCACGTCTCGCGAGATCACCACCAGCACCGCGATGGTGGCCAGGTACGGCAGCATGGACAAGAGCTGCGACGGCACCGCCAATCCCAGCGCCTGGGCGTGGAGCTGCAGGATCGTCACGCCGCCGAACAGATACGCCCCGGCCAGCACGCGCCCCGGCCGCCAGGTGGCGAACACGACCAGGGCCAGGGCGATCCAGCCTCGGCCGGCGGTCAGTTGCTCGACCCACATGGGTGTGTAGGCCACCGCCAGGTACGCCCCCGCCACCCCGGCCAGCGCCCCGCCGAACAGCGTGGCCAGGTAGCGGATCGGGATCACCCGATAGCCGACGGCATGGGCCGACTCCGGGGATTCGCCGACGGCCCGCAGGGCGAGCCCGGCCTTGGTCCGATACAAGAACCAGTGGATGCCGGCAAAGACGAGGAGCGACAGGTACACCAGCACGTTCTGGGTGAAGAGCACCGGCCCCAGGAGCGGGATCCGCGACAGCCCCGGGATCGCCAGGGGCTGCAGTCCGGTCAGCGTCCGGCTCACGTACCCCTGCCCGACCAGGGCCGACAGCCCCGCGCCGAAGATGGTCAGGGCCAGGCCGGTGGCCACCTGGTTGGCCAGGAGCGAGAGCGTCAGGACGGCGAAAAGCGCCGCCGTGGCCGCCCCGGCCAGCGCGCCGCAGACGACCCCCAGCGCCAGACTTTCGCTAGTCGTCGCCCCGGCGAAGGCGGCGATGGCCCCCATCAGCATCATCCCCTCGAGGCCAAGATTCAAGACCCCCGACTTCTCGGTGATCAGCTCGCCCAGCGCCGCAAAGACGAGCGGGGTGGCCGCCGCCATCGTGCCTGCCAGGAGGGGCACCACCAGGTCGGTCACGGCCGCCTGCCTTTCCCGGTCCGCCGTCCGCCGGCCGCAAACCGGACCCGGTAGAACACGAACAGGTCGCTCCCCAGGAGGCACAGAAGGAGCGTCCCCTGGAACAGCCCGGTGACCGCGTAGGGAATCTGGAGGGCGATCTGGGCCGCCTCCCCGCCCAGATACAGGAGCGACATCAGGAGGCCCGCCAGGACGATCCCCAGCGGGTGGAGTCGCCCCACGAAGGCCACGATGATGGCGGCGAAGCCGTACCCGGGCGAGACCGTGGGCAAGAGCTGCCCGAGTGGCCCCGCGACCTCCCCCACCCCGGCCAGCCCCGCCGCGGCCCCGCCGATCAGCAGCGCCGTCCAGATCGCCTGTCGCTCGCTGAAGCCCGCGTACCGGGCCGCCAGCGGGGCCAGACCGCCCACCAGCATCCGGTACCCGGCGAAGGTCTTGGTCACGAAGACCCAGGCGGCGATCGAGGCCAGACCGGCGAAACCGATGGCGGCGTTGAGCCGGGTCCCCTCCAGGACGTTCGGGAACAGCGCCGACTCGCCGAACAGGATGGACTGGGGAAAGTTCAGCCCCTGCGGGTCGCGCATCGGCCCGTGCACCAGGTACGACAGGAGCAGCGTGGCCACGTAGGTCAGCATCAGTGTGACCAGGATCTCGCTGGCGTGAAAGCGCGTCCGCAGGTACGCCGGGATCGCCGCCCAGGCCATGCCCCCCAGGATCCCCGCCAGGACCATGCCGGGCAAAAGCCAGCCGGAGTCGGTCCCGTCGAAGCGGATGGCCAGGGCGCTGGCCGCGATGGCCCCCAGCGTGAGCTGTCCCTCGGCCCCGATGTTCCAGACGTTGGCCCGGAAGCCGATGGCCAGCCCCTGGGCGATGAGGACGAGCGGCGCGGCTTTGAGCAAGAGCTCGGCCAGGCCGTTGCGCGAGCTGACCGGCGCCACGAAGAACGTGTGCAGCGCGCTGGCCGGCCGCTGCCCCAGGGCCAGAAAGAGCAGGACGCCCATGGCGACCGTGCAGCCCGCCGCCAGGAGCGGCGACGCCACGAGCATCGCGCGCGACGGCTCCGGCCGCGACTCCAGCCTCAGACGCACCGCGCCCCTCCGGCGGCGACCCCGCTCCCGGCCCCCGGGAAGAGCCCCGTCATCCAGGCCCCGATCTTGGCCACCGACGTCTCCCGCGCGGGCACGGCGGCCGTGAGTCGGCCGCCGAACATCACCGCGATCCGGTCGCAGATCTCGAACAGCTCCTCCAGCTCCTCCGACACGACCAGGATGGCGGTCCCCGCGTTCCGTAGCGCGACCAGCCGCTGCCGGATGAAGGCCGCCGCCCCCACGTCCAGCCCCCAGGTGGGCTGCGACACCAGGAGCACCCTGGGCTGCTGCAAGAGCTCGCGCCCGACCAGGTACTTCTGCAGGTTGCCGCCCGAGAGGCTCCGCGCCATGGCGTCCGGCCCGCTCGCCTTGACGTTGAACTCGGCGATGCAGCGGGCGGCGAAGGCGCGCGTCTTCTCCACCCGCACGAAGCCGGAGCGGACCATGTCCAGGTGGGCAGCGGTGAGCAGGGCGTTGGCCGCCAGCGTCACCGGAGGCACGGCCCCGCGGCCCAGCCGCTCCTCGGGGACGAACGCCAGCCCGCGGAGGCGGCGCGCCTGCGGTCCGAGATGGCCGGCCGGCTCGCCCCCGAGCCACACCGCCTCGGGCGGATCCACCAGTCGCTCGCCGGACAGGACAGTCATCAGCTCCTTCTGTCCGTTGCCCGACACGCCGGCAATGCCCACGATCTCCCCGCTCGACACCGAGAGCGAGAGGCCTCGGAGCGGTGTGCCGAAGGGGTCGTCCGGCGCGAGACAGAGATCGGCGATCCGCAGCCGCTCCTTGCGCTCCGCGGCCGGCGCCGGGTGGGCGGCCACCGGAAGATCCCGGCCGATCATCAGACGCGCCAGGCCGGCGGCCGTCTCCTGGCGGGGATCCACCGTGCCCACCACCCGGCCGGCGCGTAAGATCGTGGCCGTGTGGCAAAGCAACTGGATCTCTTCCAGCTTGTGGCTGATGTAGAGGATGCTCACCCCCTCGGCCGCGAGCTGGCGCAGCGTGGCGAACAGCCTCTCCACGGCCTGCGGGGCAAGGACCGAGGTGGGCTCGTCCAGGATCAGGAGTCGCGGCGCCTGCAACAGGCACCGCACGATCTCCACGCGCTGCCGCTCCCCCACCGAGAGTGCATGCACCGGCTTGCGCGGGTCCACCGGGAGGCCGTAGCGCTCGGAGATCTCGACGATCCGGCCGGTCAACTTCTTGAGCGTCCCCGGAACCGCCAGCGAAATGTTCTCCGCCACGCTGAGCGTCTCGAAGAGCGAGAAATGCTGGAACACCATACCGATGCCCAGCGCGCGCGCCTCACCCGGGCTCTCAATCGTCACCGGCTCGCCGTCCCAGCGCACTTCCCCGGAGTCGGCCGCCAGCACTCCGTAGATGATCTTCATCAGGGTGCTCTTGCCGGCGCCGTTCTCCCCCAGGACGGCGTGAATCTCCCCAGACGCGACATCGAGGTCGATACGATCGTTCGCCACCACGGACGGATAGACCTTGGTGATGCCCCGGAGCGTGAGACGCGGGGCCGGCGTGGTGTGCGTGGACACTTCACTCATCCGTTATCTCGATGGTGTGGCGCGAAGCGTGAACGACTGGGCCGCGGCGGCGTTGCCACCGGGCGTGAGGGCCGCATAGCGATCGGTCGCATCCCGAGGATGCCGCAGTCGCCGAAGCGTGTCAAGCGGGATGCGACTCGAACGTGCCCCGCACCACTGCCTGTCCGTCCTTGACCAGGCAGCGCCCCTTGGCAAAGACGTGGCGGATGGTCAGGTCGGCATCCAGCACGACGATGTCCGCGTCGCCGCCCGGCACGATCCGTCCCTTGCGGGGCAGCTTCAGCGACGCGGCCGGATTGGTCGTCACCAGACAGAGCGCGTCCGGCAGGGGCAGGACCTTCGCCCGGACGATCTCGCACAGGGCCTCGTACAGACTGCGCGGGGAGGCGGCGACCAGACCGGTCAGATCCCCCTTTCGGTTGAAGGCCGGCATGCTGCCGTTGCCGTCGGAACTCATGGTGATCCGGTCGAGCGGCGCCCCCGCGTCCAGGCAGGTCTTGACCGCCTCGGCCGGCCGCGGGCGCGAGGACGCCGCGGCCGAGATGCTGGTCGTGATGTCGAGCATCCCCCCGGCCTTGGCGAACCGGATCCCCTCCAGCAGCAGCTCCGGGTTCCGGCTGAGGTGGGTCGGCGTGAACTGGGTGATCGGCAGCTCCGTCTCGGCCACGATTTCGAAAAGCCAATCCAACCGCCGACTGCCGTCGCCCGTGTGGATGTGCAGGACACCCGCCTTTCCGGACAGCATGCCGCCCACCCGCGCCTCGGCCGCCAGCCGGGCCAGCTCGTCCTTCGACGGCTGGGCCGAGCGGTGATCGGACATCGCCACCTTGCCGCCCACCACCTTATCGATCAGGATGATGTCGGAGCGGAGACTCCCGGTGAGCGTGGGAGACGGAATCGGGTAGGCTCCCGAGTAGATCCAGGTGGAGATTCCCTCCTCCTCCAGCCCCCGGGCCTTGGCCAGCAGCGACTCCATGTGCCGGGTCACGCTGTCCGTGCCGAGCGTGCCCACCACCGTGGTGATGCCGGCGGTGGTCAAGTCGCTCAGCATGACCTCCGGCGTCCGGGTGGCAAAGCCGCCTTCGCCGCCGCCGCCGATCAGATGGACATGCTGGTCGATGAATCCGGGGACCACGAAACACCCCGTCACATCGTACACCTCGGTCGCCCCGTAGGCGGGGACCGGATCGATCCGGTCGGCCAGATGGGCGACGCTGCGATCCGCCAGCAACACGTCCCTGACACCCAGATCCTGGGGGGCGCAGACGCGACCGTTTTTCAGGATCGTAAACATGATGGCTCTTCCCTTTCTGGCCTCTACCGAGCGCGCTTCACAACACATTCGCCCACCCAATGCCGCGGCGTGGACGCGCGAAGGGGTGGGGTGCCGGGGAGCCGGCCCGAGGGTCCTAACCCGTCCGAGGCTGCCGCGGGATTTCCTGCGGTGACTTGCCCGAGACCGCGCGTCACGCTGTCCGTGAATCGCGCGGCTATCGCGTGAAGATCGTCCCGCGCATGTAATCGGCGTCGGGGGAGGCCAGGAAGGCCAGGATGCGGGCGACACCCATGGGATCCCCTGCCTCGCGCACCGCCTCGGCCCGCGCCTGCTCGATGTCGCGGCCGGCGGCGCGGGCTCGGTCCACCAGGTTCTCGATCCGCATGGGGGTCGCGATGCTCGACGGGCAGATCTCGTTGACGCGAATGCCGTGCGGCGCGAGCTGCGCCTCCAGCGTCATGGTGAAGCCGTGCACGCCCCCCTTGCTGGCGCCGTAGGCCAGCGAGGAGCTGGGGATCTTGGTCCCCGCCTCCGAGGCCAGACACAGCACCACGCCCTTCTCCGCCTTGCGAAGGAGGGGCAGGGCCGCCTTCACCGTGAGAAAGGTGCCCTTCAGATTGACATCGAGGACGCTCTCGAAGGTGGCCTCGTCCAGCGCCTCCGCCTGCAGCGTGGCGCCCCGCAGGATCCCCGCGCAGCAGATGAGCACGTCCAGCTTGCCATGCCGCTCGGCGGCCGTCGCCGCCAGCCGGACGCAGTCCGCCTCTTTTGTGATGTCGGTGCGGACGAAGACGGCGTCCCCGCCGGCCGCCCGGATGGCCGCCGCCGTGGCCTCGCCTTCCGCTTCCAGCATGTCGCCGATGACGACCTTACCGCCATCGCCGGCGATGGCCTGCGCGGTCGCCGCGCCGATACCGCGGCCGCCCCCGGTGATGATGACCACTCGATCTTGCAGTCGCATGAGGTCCCCTCAGCCCTTCTCGACGTCGAACTCCTGAATGCCGAACCAGAAGCCGGCGCCGCTCACGGCGTCGATCTCCGCCTCGACGATGGCGACGTGCCCCTCTTCGATCTCGAGGAAGCGGGCGAAGAGCGGCCGCCGCTCCTCCGCCAGCTCGGACACCATCCTCCGATAGAAGGCGGAGGTCTCCTTCTCGGCGGTCAGGGCTCGCCGGAGATACTCCACCTCGGTGGCGGAGCCGGGCTTGCCCCGCATCGGCTTGGTCAGCCGCTTGCGCCCCTCCGCGATTCGCTCCCTGTCAGGGACGACCGACCGCAGCTCCTCCAGGGCGATCTGCCCGCCCTTCTGCCACTCGGTCAGCCGGCTCTCGAGATAGGCGACGTGTCCGGCCTCCTCCTTGGCGAGCTGCTGGAAGACCTTCCGGCCCACGGGGTCAACCGCGTGCTTTTCCGCATCCTGATAGAGCTTCAACACCTTGTTCTCGAACTCGAGGGCGGTCTTGATCGCCTCGTCCAGCCTGATCGTCATCCTATTTTCCTCCCGTGTAGAATCGTGTTTCCTTCCTGCGCACGCAGACGAATCCGCCGCGCCTTTCTACCCTCCGGGGGATAGAGGAGTCAAGGGAAAGATCGGTCATGCGCAGGATATGCGATCCCCTTATGAACCAAACAGCACACGGGAGAGGACGCCGATCAGCCAGCTCCCTCCGGCGATGAATCCGACGAACCCAATCAGGAACACAATCAACGCGGGGCCGTGGCTTAACGAGGTGGTCAAATCCTCACCCCGCCGCAGGTTGGCAATCCAGTGAACGACCCCGTAGCTGAGGGCCATCGCCCCGAAAAACAGCGCGTACTGCAACGCCATTTCCCCCATCCCTCGGGAAAGCGTCCAGGCGGGGCGGCCGCCGGGCTACCCGGTCTTCCGCAGGAGGAACTTCACGCACACCGGTGTCGGCACCGGCGTGACGGCGCCCGTCGGCCGGAGCCGTCCGCTCCGGGAGTCGATGCGAAAGGTCACAAGGCTGTCGGTGTCCTGGTTGGCCGCCAGCAGGAATCGGCCGGTGGGGTCGATGCCGAAGCTGCGCGGGGTCTTCCCCTGGGTCGGCTCGTGGCCGACGCACGTGAGCCGCCCGGTGCGCTGATCGACCTTGTAGATCGCAAGGCTGTCGTGCCCCCGGTTCGAGGCGTAGACAAACCGGCCCGACGGGGCCACCTGGACATCGGCACAGGTGCTCTCCCCCCGAAAATCCTCCGGCAGCGTCGGGACGACGTGCAGCTCCTCGAAAGTTCCACTCCTGCCGTCATACGACAAGACCGTCAGCGTGGAATCCAGCTCGTTGATGAGGTAGCCCCACTTGCCGCTGGGATGGAAGGCCAGGTGGCGCGGGCCGGCCCCCGGCTTGACCTTGAACCAGGGGACCGCATTCGGTTCCAGCATCCCCCGCCTGGGATCCAGGCGATAGACCAAGAGCTTGTCCAGCCCGAGATCGGGAACGAAGGCGAAGCGATTGGCGGCGTCCAGCGTCACCGAGTGGGCATGGGGGCCCGCCTGGCGGGCGGGGTCGATGCCCGACCCGTGATGCTGGAGAAAGTCGGAGGCTGCCTCCAGGCAACCGTCCTCCCGCACGGGCAGGACACAGACGCTCCCGCTCATGAAATTGGCCACAAAGACGTGGCTGTCCTTCTTGTTCACCAGGACGTGGCACGGATCGGTCCCGTGCGTCGGCTGCTTGTTGAGAAACGTCAAGTCTCCCGCCTTCGGCTCCACCCCGAACGCGCTGACGCTGCCGCCCGGCTTGCCTTCGTAGCTCTTCAACTCGTTGACGGCGTACAGGAAGCGCTGGGTGGAGTCGAAGGCCAGGTAGGACGGATTGACGACGCCGGCCACCACCCGGACCGGCTCCAGGGCGCCTGACGTCTCGTCCAGCCGATAGACGTAGATCCCCTCCCCCTTCCCCTGCAGGATCTTCCCGGTCCCGAAGCGGATCGGCTCGGTGTAGGTTCCCACGTAAACGAGCGTCTCGGTCTTCATGCGTCCGGCTCCTTGGCCCACCTATTCCTTGATCCCCGTCACGGCGATGCCCTGGATGAACGACCGCTGCAGGAAGAAGAGCAAGATCATCGGCAGCGTGCCGACGGCCGCGATGGCCATCAATTGATCCCAGGCCGTGCCGAAGCTGCTCATGAAGAGCGAGATGCCGAGCGACCCCATCCGCTCAGCGCCACAGGACGAGCGCCGCCCCGCCCATCAGGAGAGCCACCCCGGCCGCCCGCCAGGCGTCAATGGGGACCTGCTGCAGGCGGAACAGGCCGAAGTGGTCGAGCACGACGCTCGTCACGAGCTGGGCGGCGATGATGGCCGTCATGGCCGCCAGCGTCCCGACGCGTGGAACGACCAGGATGGTGCACGTCACGAAGAAGGCCCCCAGAAAACCGCCGGTCAGCTCCCACCAGGCCGCCGTGCCGATCCGCGCGAGGCCCGCCTGCCCGGAGACGAGGACCAGCAGCAGCAGGGCCAGGCTCCCGACAAAGAAGGAGATGCACGAGCTTTCCAGGATGCCGGTCTTCTGCGCGAGCCGGCCGTTGATGGACGGCTGCACGGCCAGCGCGATCCCGCCGCAGAACATCAGGGCCAGCAGCAACAGTCGCATGCGCTCCACCTCTCCCGCCCGCCGAGCGGGATGCCGAATACCTCGTTTCCACCAGGCTGCTCAAAACAGTCCAGTGCTCGGCGCCCGGATGCACGTCGATCTCGGAGCCGCCCCCCGGTTGAATCCTGGCCAGGCCGACCGCACAGTGCTTGGTCCCGGCCAGCTTGCCGGCCACCTCTTGCGATGTCGCGCCCTCGTGCAAGGGCAGCACGACGACAGGGTTCACTGCGGGCTTGAGGAGTTTCATGCGGTCAGTATCATCCGCCCGGCAACTGGAAGCACAGGTGACGCTGCGTCTGTCCGCACCCCTCTCCCCGCCGGGTGCCCGCCGAAGGCGGGTAGGGAGAGGGGTGGGTATGGACCAGGCGGCGCCTATTGCTCCGCGTACTTGTCCACGTTCTCTTTGGTCACGACAACCACGGGCGTGCGGATCTCCTGGGGCACCTTCTCTCCGTTCAGAGCCCGGATGGCAGCCACGACGCTCCAATAGGCTTGATCCTGCGGGGCCTGAGAGATCGTGTAGTGGACCTTCCCCGCCTTCACCGCCGCCACCTGGGCCGGGTAGACGTCCATGCTGGAGATGGTGATCTTGCCTTCCTTGTCGGCGGCCTTCACGGCTTCCACGGCACCCAGGGCCATCTCGCCGCCGATGCACAGGATCGCATTGAGGTCGGGCCAGCGCTGCAGCGTGTTCTCGGTGACGTTCCGGCCCTCGTCCAGAGTCCACTTGCCGGTCTGGGAGATGACCGCGATGCCGGGGCTCTTGGCCAGGACCTCCTTCACACCTTTGAGGCGATCGTCGGCGGTCTGCTGGCCGGGCATGCCTTCCAGGACCAGGAGCTTCCCTTTGCCGCCCATGCGCCGGACCATCTCCTCGGCCATGGTGCGCCCCACCAGCACGTTATCCGCGCCGATGTAGGCCACGAAATCCCCCCCGGAGCCGCGGGTGTTGTCGTACACCACAGGGATCTTGGCGGCATTCAGCTTCTGCACGCCGGCGGCGATCGCCTGGGTATTGGCGGGCGCCACCACGACCGCATCCACCTTCTTGGAGATCAGGTCCTCCAGGATACGGATCTGCTCTTCCACGTTGTCGGGCTTCGTCGGCGCCAGGACGGTGATGGTCACGCCCAGATCCTTGCCGGCCTGGTCGGCGGCCTTCTGGTGCGTGAGCCAGAAGGGGTTGGTGAAATTCTTCAGGACCACGGCGATCTTGTACGGCTTGGCCGGCTTCACCTTGGTGTCGAACGTGTACACCGGCTCGGCGCTGCCCGCCGCAACGGGTGACGCCGTGACGAAGGCGGCCACAAGGACGGCCAGTGTCAACCCGATCAGTTTCTTCATGAGTTTCTCCTCCAGAGTGAATTCCTTGCCGATGGCGCCTCGATTATTCCGGCGAACGTCCTCCGCACGACACAGGGGTGAATGCCCGACCACCTCCTTCCGATTCGCAGGCGTATCTAAATAACCCGTCTTCACCCAGGCTGCTCAAAACGGTCCAGATGCAAGGCGGAATGTGATGGGCGGGGTACCCACCGCAGGTGGGTCCAGGCGTACTGGAAGTACGCCGCAGCGAGTGCCCGAGCATTCCAACGCCGCAGATGGGCCGTTTTCAGCAGCCTGCCTAGCTGGTCTCGCTGGCCAATGCCTTCCGGGCCCACTGATCCAGCAGCACGGCGACCACGATCAGGGACCCCAGCACGACCCCCTGCCACACGGACTCGATGCCCAGCAGGTTCATGCCGTTCTGCACGATGGTCATGATGAGCGCCCCGATCAGCGTGCCCACGATCCCGCCCTCCCCGCCGAAGAGGCTGGTGCCGCCGATGACTACGGCCGCAATCGCGGGCAGGAGCATGTTGGCGCCGATGCCGGCCTCCGAGGCGTTCAGGCGCGCCACGTACACCAGCCCGGCGGCCGCCGCCAGCAAGCCGCTCAGGGTGTAGGCCAGGATAAGCGTCTGATCCTTCTTCACACCGGAGAGGCGCGCCGCCTCCTGGTTGGCGCCCACCGCATACAGCGCCCGGCCAAAGGTGGTGTGCCGCAGGAGCAGATAGGCGGGAATCCAGAGCACCGTCATGAGGATGATGGGCATGGGGACACCCAGAAGGTTTCCCACCCCCAGGAAGCGGAAGTCGTCCTTGAACCCGTAGATCACCTGCCCCTTGAGCAGGACCACCGCGAACCCGGAGGCCACCCACATCATGCCGTAGGTGGCGATGAAGGGGGGCAGCTTCACCACGGCCACCATCAGCCCGTTCAGGAACCCCAGCGCCGCGCCCACCACCAGGCCGGCGGCCAGCGCCAGCGGGAGGGGGACGCCGGCCTTGATCGCCAGGGCGGCGATGACGCTGGAGAAGGTCAGCACCGCGCCGATGGACAGGTCGATGCCGGCCGTCAGGATGACGATGGTCTCGCCGATGCCCAGGATGACCAGGAGGCTGGCCACGCGCAGGATATTCAGGGCGTTGGTGCCGGTGAAAAAGACCGGCGAGGCCGCCGTGAGGACGATGCACAGCAGACCCAGCACGAAGAGCCGGGAGCCGGTATAGAGGATGCGGGGGTCCAGGCGCCACCCGCGGGGCTTGACATCTGCGGCGCCGGTCACTGGAAGGCCCTCCTCTGCTTGAGCAAGACGTCGAAGACGATGGCCGCGATGATGACCAGGCCGATGAGCGCCGGCTGCCACATCGCCCCCACGCCGATGACGTTGAGCCCGTTGCGCAGCACCGAGATGAGCAGCACGCCCAGCACCGTCCCGCCGAGGGTCCCGTTGCCCTTCTCGAAGCTGGTCCCGCCCAGGATCGCCGCCGCGATGGCATCGAACTCCCAGCCGTTCCCTACGATGGGGTCGGCGGCGCGCAGGCGCGCGGCCATGATGACACCCCCCAGAGCGGCCAGGGCCCCGGCGGCGACGTAGGTCAGGAGCTTCCACCAGGCAGTGTTGACCCCGGAGAGCCGCGCCCCCGCCTCGTTCCCGCCGATGGCGATGATGTACCGGCCGAAGTCGGTCTGGTAGAGCACGATCCAGCCCAGCAGGAAGACCAGCACGGCGATCACCGTCGGCATGGGCAGGACGCCGAGGGATCCGCCGCCCAGGAAGATGAAGGCGGGCACGTCGGAATAGATGGCCCCCTGCCGGGTCAAGACCAGCGCCAATCCCGCGGCGATCCCCATCATGCCCAGGGTCGCGATGAACGGGGGCAGCTTGCCCGCGGTGATGAGGAACCCGGTCACCGCGCCGCAGGCCGTGCCGGTCAGCACCCCCACCAGGACCGCCGCCGGCACCGACAGCCCGTGCTGCAAGGCCAGGACGGCCGTCACACCGGCGAGCGTGAGCACGCTGCCCAGCGAGAGGTCGATCCCTTCCGTCAGGATCACCAGCGTCGCCGCCACCGCCATGATGAGCAGCACCGAGCCCTGGAGCGTGATGTTCAGAAAATTGCCGGTGGAGAAGAAGCCCGGGGCGGCGACCCCGAAGAAGGCGACCATGGCCAGCACGACCCAGGCCACCGGCGGCATCCGCTTCCAGGCGGCCGGGGGCTTCGTGCCGCCGCGGTTGTCCTGCCCTCCGACCGTGTCGCTCATCGCTCGACCCCGTGTCCCATGGCGTAGGCCACGATCCGTTCCTGGGTCGCCTGCTCCCGGTCCACCTCGGCGACGATCCGGCCTTGCCGCATCACGTAGATGCGATCGCTCATCCCCAGAATCTCCGGCAGATCGGACGAGATCATCAGCACGGCGGCCCCCTGCTTCACCAGCTCGTTCATGAAGCCGTGGATCTCCGCCTTCGCGCCGACGTCGATGCCTCGCGTGGGCTCGTCGAAGATGAAGATCTTGGAGTGGGTGCAGAGCCACTTGGCCAGCACCACCTTCTGCTGCGTGCCGCCGGACAGAAACTGCACCAGACGCTTGGGGGATGGGGTGGCGATGCGCAGGTCGCGGATGTACTCCGCCACCACCTCCCGCTCTTTGCCCATGTCCACGAAACGGCGCGGGAACAGGCGCCGCAGACTGGCCAGGACGACGTTCTCGCTGAGGGACAGGATCATGGCCAGCCCCTGGGTCTTGCGATCCTCCGGCAAGAGCCCCATCCCAAGCTGCACCATCTTGTCCGGGCTCGCCGCCTTCACCGGCCGGCCGAAGACGTACACCTGGCCCGTCTCGTACGGGTCCGCGCCGTAGATCGCCCGCGCCAACTCCGTACGTCCGGCTCCCACCAGCCCCGCCAGCCCCACGATCTCGCCGCTGTGCAGCGCCAGGGAGACGCCGCGCAGCCGGCTGCCGCTCGCCAGCCCCGCCACCCGTACCGCCTCCGCGCCCCGGGGTTGATAGTCGCGCGGGAACAGGTGCGTGATCGTCCGGCCCACCATCATGGCGATGAGTTCGTCCACGGTCACCTGGCCGACCTGCCGGGTGCCGATGTACTTGCCGTCCCGCAGCACCGTCACCCGGTCGCCGATCTGGTGGACCTCCTGCAAGCGGTGGGAGATGTAGATGATGCCGATACCCCGCTGCTTGAGGCGGTGGATGGCGGCGAAGAGCTGCTCGATCTCGCGGTCCGTGAGGGCGGCCGTGGGCTCGTCCATGATGAGGATCCTGGAATCCACGGAGAGCGTTTTGGCCACCTCGACCATCTGCTGCTGCGCCACCCCCAGGCTCACGACCCTGGCCCGGGTGTCGATGTCCATGTTCAGGCTGTCCAGCAGGGCCCGGCTCTCGGCATGCATCCTGGCCTGATCCAGCAGTCCGAAGCGGTGGGGAAACCGACCCAGGAAGATGTTCTGGGCCACGTTCATGTAGGGGACCAGGTTAAATTCCTGATAGATGATGCCCACGCCGTGCTTTTGCGCCTGGCGCGGGCTGGCCAGCCGCACCGGACGGCCGTTCAGGCTGATGGCTCCCGCGTCGGGCTGATAGGCACCCGCCAGGACCTTCATCAGCGTGGACTTCCCCGCCCCGTTCTCCCCCAGGAGCACGTGGACCTCGCCGGGGGACAGGTCAAAGTCCACGCCGTCGAGCGCCAGGACGCCGGGGAAGGTCTTGGTGATCTGCTTGGCCTGGAGTAGGGGTTGTTCGGCCATCGCGTGCCCCGTTCGGTTCGCTACAGAATTCGCGGCAGTCTTAAGATATCCGCCGCGCTGAGACCTCCGCCTACCCGTTGGGCTGGATGACGACCTTGAGCGCCCCGCCCTTGCGCTGGATGAATGTCTGCAAGCCCTCGTTAACTTCCTCCAGCGGGAAGTGGTGAGTGATCATCGGCTTGGCCACGATCTTGCCTGCGGCCAGGAGCGCCAGACTGCGGCGGCAATCGGCCATGCCCTCGCCGCGCACGCCGGCGGCCCGCAGGTCGTCCAGGACGAACTTGCGCAGGTTGATGGTGGCCATGACGTGCGGGTCGCCGATGTACGAGATGCGCGCGCCGCGGCGGCACATCTCGATGGCCTGGGCCGCCGCCTCGGGGCTCCCCGAGCACTCCAGGACCAGATCGACTCCCAGCCCGCCGGTCTCGGCCTTGGCCACGGCCACCGCATCCTGCTCGTGGATATTCACGATCACGTCGGCGCCCAGGGCCTTGCCCACGTCGAGCCGCTCGTGCCGCGTGCCCGTGAGGATGACCTTGGTGGCCCCCAGCGCCTTCACCAGCTGCACCCCCATCAGACCGATGGGGCCCGGGCCCAGCACGGCCACCGTCTCTCCTCCCAGGAGGCCGCCGACGTTGTCCAGCGCGAAGTGGACGCAGGCGGCGGTCGTCACGAGGGCCGCCTCTTCGTAGGCCACGCTGTCCGAGATGTGGTAGAGAGTGCTGACATGGTTCACGGCATACTGGGCATAGCCGCCGTTGGCCGTGAAGCCGTAGTGGCGGTGCCCCGTCTCGGGCTTGCCGTAGTTGAGGCAGATCGTGTAGCGGCCCTGCTTGCAGTTGAGGCAGTGGCCGCAGCCCTTGTGGGATTCGATGGCCACCCGGTCCCCGACCGCGAAATCGGTGACGCCGGGGCCGATGGCCACGATCTGCCCGCTGTATTCGTGGCCGGGGATGAACGACCCGAAGGGCGGCATACCCGGCCA
The DNA here is from genome assembly GCA_026387775.1 of Candidatus Methylomirabilota bacterium. GTDB lineage: Bacteria > Methylomirabilota > Methylomirabilia > Methylomirabilales > 2-02-FULL-66-22 > 2-02-FULL-66-22. Next base: position 28,257 of record JAPLLC010000176.1, read on the forward strand.
GCCGTCCCGGATGACGCGCGGGTCCGTCCCGCAGATAGAGCAGGCATAGACCTTCATCAGGACTTCCAGGGGACCGGGAGTCGGGACGGGATAATCCTGGAGGCGCCAATCGCTCTTTCCGTGCAGCACGGCGGCGCGCATGGTCTGCGGGATGCTCTGGCTCATGGGCTGGTCTCCTCTCTCTGCCTGGTTTTCTCGACCTCGACGAGCAGGCGCTGGGCGGTGATCTCGTGGTGTTCGTTGGCGAAGCGCTCGGCGGCGGCCGGATCTTTGGCCGCCAGGGCCTGGGCGATGCTGCGATGTTCCAGGAGGACCTGGTCCAGTCGTCCGGGAAGCAGTAGGCTGATATTGCGGAATCGGTGGCTGGCGGCGTAGAGATTCTCCAGCAGCTCGTGGAGGCGCGGCGCCTGGGCGGCCTGCCAGATGACCTCGTGGAAGTCGCGGTTGATGCGCAGGATCTGGGTCAGATCGGGATCGGCGGCGGCCGCGGCGGCCATTTCGTCCATGAAGCCGTTCAGACGCTCGTGATCGGCGGGGCCCAGCTGGGGGGCGGCCAGGCGGGCGGCCAGCCCCTCCAGCACAGCACGGATATGGTAGACCTCCACGATCTCCGCCTCGGAGAGCTCGCTGACCACCGCACCCCGATGGGGCGTGATGCTGACCAGTCCGGCGGCCTCGAGCCGCTGTAGCGCCTCGCGCACGGGCATGCGGCTCGTGCCCAGCTCCTGGGCCAGGTCGTCCGCCACGAGGCGGTACCCTGGGGCATAGCGCCCGATCTGGATGGCCTCCCGGATCGTCTCGTAGATGATCTCCTGCTTGGTACGGTAG
>JAPLLC010000117.1 GCA_026387775.1 Candidatus Methylomirabilota bacterium
ATGATCATCAGGCCCGCTAGGACGACGGTGACAACCAGGGCTTCGGTCATGATCGCTCTCCCTCCAACCGGCTGCTCAAAAAGACCCATCTGCGGTCACCCATCCTGCGGATGGGTACCCGCACGCTTAGGCACTCGTTGCGGCGTACCGGTAGTACGCCTCACTCGGCCTTGCGCGCGCCGCCTTGCATCTGGGTCTTTTTGAGCAGCCTGCCACAAAGTGAGTTCATTCGTATCCTGCTAGACTCACTCGCTAGGCTCATTCACCGCGGATCCACAGCGTGAGCCCGTCCACCCGCGATACCCGGCAGCGCTGGCCCCGCACCAGGGGCCGCTGATCCCCGTTGCGAACCGTCCAGGTCGTCCCGCGCAGTTCCGCTCGCCCCACGGCATCCGGCGGCAGATCGTCCACCAGGAGGGCGGTCTCCCCCTCCAGGGTGTCGATGGGGTCCGGGCGCTCCTTCGAGCGGGTCGCCCGGACGAGGTGGGGGCGGAAGCAGAGGAGCGAGAGCAGCGAGATCGCCGAGAAGAGAAGCACCTGGAGCCAGATCGGACCGCCCCACCCGAATCCGGCCAGGCTGCCGACCACGAGGGCGCCGATCCCGAAGAACAACACGTAGAATCCCCCCGGGGTGAGCACCTCGAGCCCAACGAAGATCAGGCCGAGCACGAGCCATAGCCACCAGTACATCGCCCCCTCCAGCCATCTTGCTCGCGCTCAGGCGAGCTTGATCCCTTCGATCAGGCTCCAGCCGGCATCGCAGAACGACGACAACGTCCGCTGGGTCGGGCCGAAGGTGATGAACTCTTCCGGCGTCATTCCGTTCGGCTCGTAGGCGCGCACGAACTCGGAAATCGTCTCCAGCCGGCGAATGACATCCGCAGCGATCGGCTTCTCGATCCGCTTCTCGCGCGACACGCCCGGCGCCAGGAGCTGGGCCTGGATGTTCGGAGCGGTGGACATGACCATCTCGGCCCCGGCCAGCTCCGTCATGTGATAGATGCCGCGTAGAGCGGCGGGCAACAGCACCGCCTCGTAGCCGCGCTGCTTGAACAGAGCGTGGGAGCGCTTGGCCACCGCCAGGCCCGCCTGCCGGATGTCGGACTCTTCAACCTTGGCCTTTCGGTCGTGGGCCACCTCGCGCAGGTAGTCGTCCAGCCGCCCGACCATCAGGACGGGGAAGCAGCGGCCGGTCCCCTTGCCCGCCTTGCGGGCGCGCTCGAGGCCTCGCTGGTACCGCTCCGCCACGGCCAGGACCTGGGGAACGGTGAAGCTCACGGTGGCCGTCACGGTGATCCCCTCGGCGGCGCAGTCCTCCAGGACGTCCAGCGCGGCCGCCGTGACGGGAAGCTTCACGGCGATGTTTGGAGCCCAGGCGTGAAAGCGCCGCGCCATGGCCATCATCGTCTCTCGATCCCCGGCGTGGGCGGGGTTCACCTGGCCGCAGACGTAACCCCAGCGGCCCTTGGTGCTCTCGTACTGCGGGAGCAACATCTCCGCCGCGCGGCGGACCACGTGGCTCATCAGCTCCTCGGCGCGGCGCTCCGCCGGGAGATCCTTCGACACGAGGCGCAGGGCGTCCGCCCAGATCTCGGGCCGGCCGCGCAAGGTGCGGCTCGTCAGCACCGGATTGGTGGTGACGCCCGTCGCGCCGTGTGCGAGGGCCTGGCGTATCTCGTCCGGGTCAGCCGAATCGTTCCACCATGTGGTGGGGGTCTCGCGGACCAGCCACTGCAAGTAATTCAGGGTCTCCATGCCGCTCCTCTCTCCTCGAATGAGGAAAATCACCGACGGTTCGATACAATCAACCGGATATCGCTTCGGGATGTCAAGACGACGACGAAACCACCCCATGATTCAGCAGAAGCGAGGGGTGTGTCAAGGCCTGAGAGGGTATATGCCGGAGAGGGTCTGGACGACCTGACACCTTCGACGGACGCGAGTCGCCCTTTTCCGGGTCAGCCCGGACGTTGCAGTTCTCACACAAAGCACGCAAAGGACGCCAAGACCTGCAAAGGATTTCTCGAAAGCCCCCTGGGGGCGTATCGGAAAAGTTTGGCCGAGCCCATCCGGTGCAATGGAATGACTCAGCTCGTCTTAGCGTTCTTGGCGATCTTGGCGTGAGAATTCCGGGCTGAGCGGGCCGTACGATTTCCAACCCTGGTCCGAGGTTCGATCTGCAGATCCTGGCTTTCTGCGGTCTTTGCGAGCTTTGCGGTGAAATGTTCGGGGTCTGTCTGCCCCCCCGTACGGGTCGCGATTTCCGCTTGACGCTTGCGCGCTCTCCGGGCCATGCTGCTACGAAGCAACTGCACGGCGGTCGCGTCCCACATGGGGGTCCTGCGGCCACAGGAGAGGCTGTTTCATCACAGGGGGGAGTCGAATGACGATCAAGAACAAGCCGAGCATCGCCACCGAACAGCGCGTGAACGATATGCGGTCCGCCCTCGAGCATCGCGGCACCTGGCTTTATCTGCTTCTGGAGGAGGCCGAGAAGGCGGGCTATGACTGGGAGGGATTCGCGCGCAAGGCCATCACGCGGTGCGGGAGGCTGCACGGAGAGGCCAACTTCACGCGGACCGAAGATCTCAAGGCCTTCGGCAAGGAGTTTGCGAACGAGCTCTACTCCAGAATCTTCGAGATGGATATCAAGGAGCTCTCGGATGAGAAGTTCCAGGTCGAGTTCCACTATTGCCCGCACGTGGCCGCTTGGCAGAAGCTGACCAAGGACGAGAAGAAGATCGAGAAGCTCTGCGACATCGCCATGGATGGGGACCGCGGGATCATCTCGGCGTTCCCGAAATTCCGGTTCGAGCTCGGCGACACCATTGCCAAAGGCGGCAAGGGGTGCACGATCACCATCACCAAGACGAAGTAGGGCACAGACATCTCCGCCACTGGGGAGCGCCGCGATCGCAGCGGCTGCTCCCCAGTGGCGTTTTTGTCGGATCGCTCCTACCTCCGGTCCGGGCCGACGATCAGGCCGCCTGACCGTGCTCCGGCTGTGCCGGGGAGGGCGCCCCGCTGCGCTGGCGCACCCAGCGGCTGAAGCTGTCCATGTAGATGTAGGCGACCGGTGTGATGTACAGCGTGAGGAGCTGCGAGACCAGCAGTCCGCCGACCACGGCGAGGCCCAAGGGTCGGCGGGATTCCGCCCCCTGCCCTGCACCCAGGGCGATCGGCAGGGTTCCCATCAGCGCCGCCATGGTGGTCATCATGATGGGGCGGAACCGGAGGAGGCACCCCTCGTAGATCGCCTCAACCGGAGACTTCCCTCTGGCCTCCGCTTGCAGGGCGAAGTCGATCATCATGATGGCATTCTTCTTCACGATGCCCACCAGCATGATGATCCCGACGAAGGCGTAGATGTTCAGGTCGTGGCGGAAGATCAGGAGGGTGAGGAGGGCGCCGACGCCCGCCGCGGGAAGACCCGACAGAATGGTCAGGGGATGGATGAAGCTCTCGTAGAGGATCCCCAAGACGATGTAGATGACCAGGACCGCCAGGAGGAGCAGGAGTCCCATACCCTTCAGTGACGACTGGAAGGCCTGCGCGCTCCCCTGGAAGGTGGCGCTGATCGTGGCGGGCAATGTGGCCTGGCCGATCCGCTGGACCTGGGTGACAGCATCACCCAGCGAGGCGCCCGGCTTGAGGTCGAAGGAGATCGTCACCGACGGGAGTTGCCCGAGGTGGTTGACGGTGAGCGGCCCGATTCCCGGGGTCAACCTGGCCACGGCGTTCAACGGAACCAGTTGGCCCTTGTTCGATCGGACGTAGAGCAGGGAGAGGGCATCCGAGTTCTCCTGATAGTCGGGATCCAGCTCCAGGATGACCTGGTACTGGTTGGTCGGCGTGTAGATCGTCGAGACCTGTCGGCTTCCATAGGCGTCGTACAAGGCGTTCTCGACCTGGTTCGCGGTGATTCCGAGGGCGGAGGCCTTGTCCCGGTCGATCTCCACGCTGATCTTCGGGCTCGTGATCTGCAGGTCGCTGGTGACCTCCTGCAGGAGAGGGAGCGCGGTGATCTTCGCCTGAACGTCCCGCGACACCCGATAGAGCTCTCCGATGTCCGTTCCCTGCAGGGTGTATTGATAGAGGCTCTTGGTCATCTGCCCCCCCAGCCGAATGAGGGGCGGGTTGGTCAGGAACACGCGCATGCCGGGCACGCCGGCGAGCTTTGGGCGTAGCCCCTGGATGATCTCGTCGGCGGAGAGCTTCCGCTCCGATCGCGGCTTCAGCATGAGGCCCAGCCGTCCCGTGTTCTGCGTGTCGCTGGCCCCGCCGGCGCCCACGCTGGACATGAAGGATTCGATATTCGGATCCTGGCGGACGATGGCCGTCACCTGCTGCTGGTGCCGCACCATGCTATCAAAAGAAATGTCCTGGGCCGCCTCGGTGAAGCCGATGATCTGTCCGGTGTCCTCGGACGGGATGAATCCCCTGGGGACCACGTAGAAGAGGACGCCCGTGGCGACGAGGGTGAGGCCCGCGACCGCCATGACGGCGGGGCGGTGCGCCAGGCAGCGCTCCAGCGTCCAGCGGTAGGTGGAGAGCATTCCCTGGAAAAAGCGCTCGGTGAGCGCGTAAATGCGGCCGTGGTGCGCCTCGGCCGGCGGCTTCAGGAACCGGCTGCAGAGCATGGGGGTGAGGGACAGCGATACGAAACCGGAGACGAGGATGGCGGTGCTGACCGTCACGGCAAACTCGCGGAACAAACGGCCGAGGATTCCACCCATGAAGAGGACGGGGATGAACACCGCGGCCAAGGAAAGGGTCATGGATACGATGGTGAATCCGACCTCTCGCGAACCGATGATGGCGGCCTCGAACGCCGTTTCCCCGTTCTCCATGTGGCGCACGATGTTTTCCAGCATGACGATGGCGTCGTCGACCACAAAGCCCACCGAGAGGGTGAGGGCCATGAGGGAGAGGTTGTCCAGGCTGAAGCCCATCAGATACATCACTGCGAAGGTGCCCACGACGGACATGGGCAGGGCCAGGCTGGGGATGACGGTGGCGGAGAGGGTGCGCAGGAAGAGGAAGATCACCATCACGACCAAGGCCATGGTGAGGAGCAGGGTAAACTTCACCTCGTTGATCGAGCCCCGGATGGTCTGAGATCGGTCGTACAGCGTGTTCAGGGCCACTGAAGCCGGTAGCTGGGCGCGAAACGTGGGCAGGAGCGCCCGAATGGCGTCCACCACCTCCACCGTGTTCGTTCCCGGCTGGCGCTGGATGGCCAGGACGATGGCCCGCGTGTCGGTGCGCCAGCCGGCGACTTTGTCGTTCTCCACGCTGTCGATGACGCGGCCGAGCTGCTCCAGCCGCACCGGGGATCCGTTCCGGTAGGCCACGATCAGCGGACGGTAGGCCGCGGCGTCAAAGAGCTGCCCGCTGGCTTCGACGGAGACCGTCTGGTGAGGCCCGTCGAGATTCCCCGTGGGCAAGTTGACATTCCCTTGCGCGATGGCGTTCTCGACTTCATCGATGCCGATCCCGCGCGAGGCCAGGGCCGACGGATCCACCTGGACCCGGACGGCGTATTTCTGGGTTCCAAACACCTGCACTTGCGAGACGCCGCTGACCATGGAGATGCGCTGGCCCAGGAGGGTCTGCGCATACTCATCCACGGCGGAGAGGGGCAGCGTCGGCGAGCTCAGCGCCAGGAAGAGGATGGGGGAATCGGCAGGGTTGACCTTTCGCATGGTGGGCGGGCTGGGCATGTTTGCCGGCAATTGACGCAGGGCCGCCGCGATGGCGGACTGGACGTCCTGGGCGGCGGCGTCGATGTTCCGCTCCAGGGAGAACTGCAGCGTGATCCGCACGGCCCCCTGCACACTGCTGGAGGTCATGTTGTCGATGCCCGCGATGGTCGAGAACTGCTTCTCCAGAGGGGTGGCCACGGACGAGGCCATCGTCTCCGGGCTACCGCCGGGGAGCCTGGCGGTCACCTGGATGGTGGGAAAGTCCACGTTGGGCAGGTCGCTCACCGGCAGGAGCCGGTAGCCCATGAAGCCGAAAATCAGGATACCCGCCATGACCAGGGTCGTCATGACCGGCCGGCGGATGAAGAGCTCGGGAATGTTCATCGCGCCTGTCCCGACGCAGCGGTGGCTGCAGTCTTGACCTGCACACGCGTGCCGGAAACCAGCCGGAGATGGCCATCTGTCACCACCTTATCGCCGGGCGACACCCCCTTCTCGATCACGGTCTCGCCGCCGAGCCTCAGTCCCACCGTGACGGGCCGTGACTCCGCACCACGTAGACGTACTGACCCTGCTGGCCGGTCTGAATGGCCTGGGAGGGGATGACGACCGAGTCCGGCTGGGTGGTGAGCGTCAGCACCACGTTAACGAACTGCCCCGGCCAGAGGGCGCTCTCCCGATTCGGGAAGGTGGCCTTGAGCTGAATCGTCCCCGTGCCGGGGTCCACCGTGTTGTTCACGAAGCTGAGATCGCCCGATGCGGGGGATCCCTCCTGGCCTCGGGGGGACGCCTGGACTCGAAGGGTGCCGGCCGCCAAGAACTTCTTGACGTCCTGCAGATACTGTTCCGGAACGGAGAAGCTGACGTAGATCGGCTGGATCTGGTTCAGGAGGAGCATCTGCGCGGTATCGTCCCGGGCCTTGACGGCGCTCCCTACCCGTACCAAGAGATTTCCCGCGCGGGCGTCCATGGGGGCGCGGATGGTCGTGTAACTGAGCTGGACCCGCGCGTTCTCCACCGTTGCCTGATCGGCCTTGATGACCGCCTTGATGTTCTCGACAGTTGCCTGTGCCGCCTGGATCGAGGCCCTGGTGTTTGCGATCGCGGCCTTGTCCGCCTCGATCGTCGCCTCCAAGGCGGCGGCGTTGGTGCGTACCTGATCGTACAGCTCCCTTGAAACAGCCCCCTCCTCAATCAGCCCCTTGTAGCGGCGGAGCTGGTTGTTGGCATTCTCCAGTTGCGCCGTGTCGCGCGCGAGATTGGCCTCGGCCTGTTTCTCCGCCGCCATGGTCTGCGCCACGGCAGCGCCGGCCTGCTGGAGTTGGGCCGTATCCCGTCCCAGGTTGGCTTCGGCTTGGCGGAGGACCGCCTCCCATGGGCGCTGATCGAGCGTGAAGAGCAGATCGCCCTTCTTGACAGCCTGGCCCTCCGAAAAATGAATCTGAGCGACCTCGGCATCCAACTGGCTCTTGAGCGTCACACTGGCATACGCCTGCACGCTTCCGACCGCACGGATCTGGACCGGGACGGTCTTACTGACCGCGGTGTCTATGGTCACCGGGACGCCCTCCCGTCCCGCACCATTCTTGGGCTGGCCTTGGTTGGATTCCCCGTTGGAGCAGGCGCCGAGGCAGGCCACGGTCAGGAGCAGCAAGACCCAGGATACGGCCCGTCGCCTCCGAGCGAAAGCCGGCTGGTGGCATGGTGCGGCACGACGATTGGTGAGATTGCAGCGGTTTCCTACGTCCATTCGTGTTCTCCCTGTCGATCCATGGCCTGGCGGGTCGGTTGAGCCGTCACCGCCGCGGCCCACCGCCAATAGTGCATGTGGTTGGATTACACCCTCATTGCGGATGGCGCTCAGTATCTGCGGAACGGTCTCCATCACCGTGTGAGCGCATTGGTCGGCAAGCTCCGTCGTGAGGTCGAAGCCTCTTCTTTTCCGGCTCGTCTATGTCACCGACCGGGGGCTGCCACAGGACCTCCGAGAAAGGCAAGTCCCAAATATCTAACTATAATCGGGCGCCTGCCCAATGTCAATCGTCCGCCGGTCAAAGGCTTCCTCGATGGATCAAGACAACTTTCGATTGACAGGACGGGTGATCTCCGGTTCAACTTGGGGTATGGAGGAAGAGCGATGACGCGAAGGGTCATTCCGCTCGCCGCACCCTTGCTCGGGATCCTCGGCGCCCTCTTGTTATGGGGCGCAGGGGAGGCCCGTTGTGCCGCCGCCGCTCACTCGCTCCCGGTGCCGCCGCTGGCCCCGATCGAGCGGGGTGAATACCGGGCGCGCGACGCACGAACCGGCGAGGAAATCTGGCGCAACCAGTGGTCGATCGAGCGGCACACCCGGGATGGGAACACGATCATCGAGGCCCGGGAAGAGGGGCGCGGCCGCCGGGATAGCGAGACGCCGACTTCCTGGATCGTGCAGATCGATGGGGGGCTCTTCGGCACCCACCGGCACCTCTCCTATCGCCGCGAGGTCCGGGACGCCTCCGGCGGTCTTCTGGAGATCCACGAGCGCGATCTGGACTTCACGGGCGGCACCGGTCACGTCACCGACCACGACCCCCGCACCGGCCGGCAGGAGAGCCGGCGCTTCCCGCTCCCCGAGCCCTCGGTCGGCGCCGAGATGCTTGCCGTCGAGTTACGGCTCCTGCCCGACGCCGACGGCCACCGGATGCGATTCAGCCTGGTCACGATTCCGGGGAAGGTGCTGGAGATGGAGGCCCGGATCGTCGGCCGGGAAGTGGTGAGCGTGCCGGCGGGAAGCTTCGACTGCTACAGGATCGAGGTCGCGCCCACCGGACTCCTCGGCGTCCTGGCGGATCTGTTGATGCCGAAGATCCAGATGTGGCACACCGTGGCCGCCCCCCATGTCTGGATCAAGTATCAGGGACCCGGTGAAGGGGGAGACTCGCGAGAGATCCTTCGGGAACTGACCCGCTTCGACCCTCCGCCGAAGTGACGAGCGTTTCGCCTTCATCGGCCCCCTCGCGAAGCGCGCCGACCCGCCTCGCAACCCGGCGATTCCTCACGGGGGCGAGGTTCGGGCTTGACACGGGTGACGCCGGTGGGGGAGGCTACGACGCCGTGGGTGACGAGGCGGGCCGCCTGTCCAGGATCGGCATGGATCGAATCCGAGTGGGCGTGACATGGATATCTCAAGGATGATCTCCGACCTGGTTTCCAGCTATCCGATTTCCGGCAGGCGCTTCTCCGTCTCGTACCGTCTTTCGGGGGATGAGCAGGAGGCCCGCGCCAAGGCGCGCGATATCTGTCTAGAACAGACGGTGGAGTTCCCGGACGCGCTGATCCCGGACGGGGTCATCCGGGATCAGATCCTGGGGCGCGTCGAACGGTTCGAGGCCGGGCCGGACGGCGGGTATGCGGCGAAAATCAGCTACGCGGTCGAGGTCGCAGGAGGCGAGCTGACGCAGCTCCTGAATACCGTCTTCGGCAACATCAGCATCAAGCCGGGCATCCGCGTGGAGGGCCTGGAATTGCCCGACGAGGCGCTGCGATCGTTCAAAGGCCCGCGCTTCGGACGGTCCGGGCTGCGAGAGCGCCTCCACGTCCCGCATCGCCCGCTGCTTTGCACCGCGCTGAAGCCCCTGGGGCTGTCGGCGCAGGGACTGGCAGAGTTGGCGTATCGATTCGCCCTGGGCGGCATCGACATCATCAAGGACGATCACGGCCTGGCGGATCAGGGTTTCGCCGGCTTCCACGAGCGGGTGCGGCTATGCGCGGAGGCCGTCCTGCGGGCCAACCGGGAATCCGGCCAGCGCTCGATCTACGTGCCCAACGTGACGGCGCCCGTGGACGCGATCCACTCCCGGGCGCGTTTCGCCAAGGAGCAGGGTGCGGGCGGCCTGTTGATCGCGCCGGGACTCGCGGGTCTCGACTCCATGCGCCGGCTGGCCGAGGATGATGGCATCGGGCTGCCGATCTTCTCGCATCCGGCCTTCCAGGGGACCTATGTCCTGGGCCGCGAGCACGGTATCTCCCATCAGGTGCTCTTCGGACAGCTCCCCCGCCTGGCCGGCGCCGACGCCACCATCTACCCCAACTTCGGCGGACGGTTCGCCTTCACCCAAGCGGAGTGCCAGAGCATCGTGCGGGGGACGGAGATGGTCATGGGATCCATGAGGCCCATCTTCCCGAGCCCCGGTGGCGGGATGAGCCTGGACCGGGTTTCGGAGATGGTGGACGCCTACGGACAGGACGTCGTGCTGTTGATCGGCGGCGGCCTGATGACGCAGGGGTCGGATCTCGCCGAGAACTGCCGCCATTTCCGCAAGCTCGTCGAGACCACAACCGGATAAGCCGTTGTCAAAGAATAACTTGACCCGAGAAATTCCGGGAACGGCATAAGGAGCCGTAACGAAATTCCAATGAATGGACAAGTTATTTCGTAACGGCTCCTAAGCAGGAGGAGGCATCGATGGCCACAGCGCCGTTCGGAAACGACCCCGCCAAGATCGAGCGCTACCAGGCGTTCTGGAGCCGGACCGACGTGGCGCGCCCGCTGGTGGGCTTCACGATGCGGGGCTGGTTCCCCCTCGATGAGTATGCCGCCACCCGCGCCTGGCCCGTCAACGAGTATCTGACCCCCGAGATGGTCGTGCCGGAGGCGTTCCTGAAGGACGAAGAGCAGCTCCTCCGTGAAGGCGAGGTCCTCGACGACGACATCATCCGAGGCGACATGCCTGCCGCGGCGGCGATCCCCTGGCTGTCGGGCATGCTGGGGAGTCGGCTGCGCATCCTGCCGGGGAACGTCCTGGGAGAGGATCGGTCGGCGAGCTGGGAAGAGATGGAGAGCCTCCGGCTCGACCGGGAGAACCCCTGGTTCAAGAAGTACGTCGAGTTCGCCGAGGCGCTTGTCACCCACTCGAGCGGCCGCTATCCGGTGAGCCACGGGGCCTTCGTGGGTCCGTGCGACATCCTGGGGGAGCTGCGCGGCCACACCCAGAGCATCCTGGACATCATGGAGGAGCCCGAGCGGGCCGGACAGGCGCTCTGGCGGGCCACCCGGATCTTCGACGAGGTCACCGGCGAGATCTGGAGGCATCTTCCCCGCTTCCACGGCGGCACCTTCGACGGCATGTACCAGCTCTGGGCGCCGGGGCCGATCATCCGGATGCAGGAGGACGCCTCGGGCCTCTACTCGCCCGCGCTGTATCGTCAGTTTCTCCAGCCCCTCGACCGCTACCTGGCGAGCCGGTACGCCAACAGCTTCATCCACCTGCACTCCACCTCCATGTTCATCCTGGACGCCTTCCTGGAGATCGAGGAGCTGCGCTGCCTCGAAATCAACAACGACGCCATCGGGCCGCCGCTCGCCGAGATGCTCCCGTACTTTCAGATGGTCCAGAAGGCGAAGCGGTCGCTCCTGATCCGCGGATCGCTCGCGCCGGATGATGCGCGCCTCCTGATGGATTCGCTCGACCCGCGCGGGCTCTACCTGCTGGTGGTGGTGAAGGATCGGCGGGAGGCCGAGAGCCTGCGGCCGCTCTTGAGGATATAGACGAGGGTCCCGGGGCTGCGCAACGCACGCGAAAGGGAGCGCATGGCTACGCCATCTGACCCCGCATCTCGGCGGCGTACTGGTCGGCGTTGAGGCCGACCAGGAGATGGAGAACCCGCTCCGGGAACCGCATGATGCCCTGGACGCCGGCCGAGCGGAGCGCCGCCTCGTCCACCGCGTGGTCGTCGGCCAGTAGCAGCCGGAGCCGGGTCTCGGCGCAGGCCTCGACCTTCCTGACGTTCTTCGCCCCACCCAGCGCCTTGAGAAAGTCACTGGCCTTGTGAGCGGCCTCGGGGTCGCGGAGCTTGGGCATGACCCCCTTCGCCGCGTACTCGACGGCCGGCTGAGCCTCCTCGCCGAGCTCCGCCTCCGGCCCCGCCGTCTTCAGGAACTCCTCCATGTCGGTCTTGAGCCCCTCGGCGCGGGTGCCGAAGATCGCCTGCATCCCGTTCCCCGCCACGATCACGCCCGCCGCGCCCAGCGCCTTGAGCTTGGCCTGGTTCGCCTTGTGAACGTCGTGAAGCCCCATGCGCAGCCGGGTGATGCAGGCGTCCAGGCTCTTGATGTTGCTCCTGCCGCCGAAGGCCAGGACCAGCTCTCTGGCCATACCCAGGGCCACCTCGGCTCGGGCGTCCACCCGGCTCAGCTCTTCCCGCTCTCGCCCCGGGGTCTTGAGGTCCAGCCGCAGGATGAACGTGCGGAAGACGCCGTAATAGATTCCGGCGTACAGCGGGCCGAGGACCAGGACCAGCCAGGGCCGGGTGTCCATGGCGTAGAACAGCGCATAGTCGATGAACCCGTGGGAGAAGGTGTAGCCCAGCTTTGCCCCCAAGAGGTAGAGCAGCGGAAAGGCGCAGCCGGCGAGGAAGGCGTGGATGCCGTAGAGAACCGGGGCGACGAACAGGAAAGAGAACTCGATCGGCTCGGTGATCCCGGTGAGAAAGGAGGTCAGCGCCGCCGAGACCATGATACTGCCGACCCGCACCCGGTTTTCGGGCTTGGCGCAGTGCCACATGGCAATGGCGGCGGCCGGCAGACCGAACATCTTGAAGAGGAAGCCGCCCCCAAGGTTCCCGGCGGTGGGATCGCCGGCGAAGAAGCGGGTGAGCTCGCCGTGGACAACGGCGCCGCCGGGGGTGGTGAAGGAGCCGATCTCGAAGAAGAAGGGTACGTTCCAGACGTGGTGCAAGCCGAAGGGTAGCATGAGCCGCTCGACCACGCCGTACAGGAAGACCGCCAGGGCCGGGTTCCCCTTCGAGGCGAAGTCGGAGAAGACGTTGATCAGGCCCTGGACCGGGGGCCAGACGAGGCTCAGGATCCCGCCGAGGGCGATGGCGGCGAAGGCGGTGACGATGGGGACGAAGCGTTTCCCGGCGAAGAAGCCGAGATAGGACGGGAGCTTGATCTTGAAGTAGCGGTTGAAGAGGTTGGCTGCGATCAGACCGATGATGATGCCGCCGAAGACGCCGGTGTCGATGGAGGGGATGCCCATCACAGGTTTGGGATCCAGCCCGAGATGGGTGGCCACCACGCCCATGGTGCCGAGCATGACGACATACCCGATCACGGCCGCCAGCGCCGAGACGCCGTCGTTGTTGGCCACCCCCAGCGCCACGCCGATGGCGAAGATCAGGGGCAGGCCGGCGAAGATCGGCTCGCCCGAGCTCTTCATCGTCTGGAAGAGCAGGAGCAGGAGCGGCGACTCGATCCGGAGCGCCCCGCGCTCGACACCCGACAGGAGGGCGCCGCCGACCCCCAGCAGGATCCCGGCGACGGGGAGCACCGAGACCGGCAGCATGAGGGACTTGCCGATCTTCTGGAGAAAGTCGAACGAGTTCTTGAGGCGCTCGCCGAGTGTCCACAAGAATCCCGAGGGCTGGTCTGTCATCACCGTTCCCTCCAGATCGGGATACCTTAAGATTGGGGAACCGACGCGTCATCCTCCAGCGGGTTTGGGCACAGCGCGCGCACGGCGGCGGCCGTGTCCTTCCGCAAAGCCTCCTGGGCGAGCCGTCGGCACTCCGCCAGGCGCAGCGCCCGGACCTCGGCTTTGATGCCGGGGATGGCGGGCACGCTGACGCTGAGCTCGTCCACGCCGAGGCCGATCAAGAGCGGGATCGCCTGGGGATCGCCGGCGATCCCGCCGCACACCCCGACCCACTTCTTTTGCTGGTGAGCCGCCTCCACCACGCCTGCGATCAGGCGGAGGACGGCGGGGTTGAGGCCGTCCACCTGCGGGGCCAGCTTGGGATGGCCGCGGTCCATGGCCAGGGTGTATTGCGTGAGGTCGTTGGTGCCGATCGAGAAGAAGTCCGCTTCCCGGGCGAACTGTTCTGCCATGATGGCCGCCGCGGGAACCTCTACCATGATGCCGACCGGGATCGGCGGGAGGCCCAGCTTCAACCGCTCCTCCTCTAGAAGCGCCCGCGCGCTCCGCCATTCGGTCAGGGTGGCGATCATCGGGAACATGACCAGGACCTTGCCCTTCTCCGAGGCGCGCAGGATGGCGCGGACCTGCGTGCGCAGGATCTCGGGGCGGTCCAGGCCGATGCGGATGCCGCGCTCGCCGAGGAAGGGGTTGTCCTCTTTGGGGATCGGCAGGTACGGCAGAGGTTTGTCGCCCCCCACGTCCAGCGTGCGGATGATCAGGGGCCGCTCCGGACCCAGGGCGGCGGCAATCTCGCTGTAGATCTCGGCCTGTTCGTCCTCGCTGGGCGCGGCGGATCGTCCCATGAACAGGAACTCCGAGCGCAAGAGGCCGACCCCCTCGCCGCCGAGCCGGAGCGCCTGCTCTGCGTCGGCGAGGCCGCCGATGTTTGCCACCACCTCGACCCGTCGGCCGTCGCCGGTGATGGCCGGCTGCACCGCCGTGGCCAGGTCCGCCTTCCGCCTCGCCACCTGCCGCTCCTGGAGCCGGCGGATGCGGGCCACCTCGTCGGGCGAGGGGTTGAGCCGCAGGGTGCCTTTCCCGCCGTCCAGGATCACCGGGGCGTCGTTTCCGAGATCCAGGGCCGCGGGGTCGATCCCGGCCACCGCCGGGATGTCCAGGGAGCGGGCCAGGATGGAGACGTGGGAGGAGGCGCCGCCCCGCGTCGTGCAGAACCCCAGGACCCGGGATCGATCCATCTCGGCGATGTCGGAGGGGGTCAGGTCCTCTGCCACCAGGATCGTCCGGGCGGGAAGCTCCGCCTGCTCGGCCTCCGCCCCGGTGAGCAGCCGCAGGACCCGCTCCCCGACGTCCCTGAGGTCGTTGGCGCGGGCCGCGAGCAGCTCGTTCTTCAGGGTGGCCAGGTGCTCGGCATGGGTGCGGTAGGCCCGCCGCCAGGCAAAGGGCGCACTCTTCCCCTTGTTGATGGCGCTCACGGCGATCTCTTGCAGGCCCGGGTCCCCCAGCAGCTCCTGGTGGGCGGCGAAGATGGCGGCCTTGCCGGGGTTGGCCTCGCCCTTGAGCCGCGCCTGGAGGGCTTCCAGTTGCAGCTTCGCCCGCTCGATGGCCTCGTCCAGCTTGCGGCGCTCCTGGTAGGGGTCTTCGGCGTCCTCCGCCACCTCGATCTCTTCGTGGCGCAACTGGAAGACGTTCCCTACGGCGAGGCCGGGCGAGGCCGCGACGCCCAGCAGGACGTCGGGGTCGGTCGAGCGCGACCGCGGCGCGGGAGCCGCCCCCGCGGACACCATCACGCTGGCCGGCGCCGGGGCCGCCACGGTCCCCTCGTCGCCCAGACCGCGCTCGAGCGCGGGAACGAGCGCGGCGACGGCGTCCTCGGCGTCGGGGCCCTGGGCCACCAGGTTCACCTTGTCGCCGTACGCCACCTCCAGGCCCATGATGGCGACCACGCTCTTGGCGTTGGCCTGATCGTCGCCCCGCCGCAGGCGGATGTCGGACTTGAACTTCTTGGCGAGGTTGGCCAGGACGGCCGCCGGCCGGGCGTGCAGGCCGGTCGCGTTCGGCACCAGGATGGCGTCCGAGGTGACCGTTCCGCCGGCCGCCGCTTCCGCCTCGACCTTCGCGCCGGTCAGGATCAGCTCCAGGATGACGTCGGCGCCCGCCGTCACGTCGCCCGAGCGGGCCGTCAGGGAGGTCAGCCGGTCCATGGTGGTGACCACGATCTGGGTGAGCAGGCTCTTGGCGTGGGTGGCGATGAAGTCGGCGTCGAACTCGATCAAGGGATCCCCGGCGGCGACCGTGTCGCCGGTCTTGGCCTTGACGACGAACCCCTGCCCCTTGAGCTGCACGGTGTCCAGGCCGATGTGCATCATCACCTCGACGCCGCCAGACAGGCCGATCGTCACCGCATGGCCGGCGGAGTGAATCTGGATGATGCGACCGTCGCAGGGGGCGAGGAGACGCTGGCTGGTGGGGTCGATCGAGACCCCGTCGCCCACCATCTTCTGGGCGAACACCGGGTCGGGAACCCGCTCGATTGGCATCAGATGGCCGGAGAGGGGGGCCTTCAGGAGGATCGTCTGGCTGCTCTCGTGCCGTCCGCTGTCTGCTGTCATCGCCGTCGCCCTTCTGATGACCTCGCGGTTGAGAGGAGTCTGTCGATGCGATCAGCCCTTGCGGCGCAATCTCTGGTAGAGCGCCTCGACCTCCGCCATCTCGCGGCGGAAGGGGCCCTCGGCCTCCAGTTTGAGGCTGGTGACGGCGGCGGCCCAGGCGACGGCCTCGGCCGGGGAGGCCGTCAGTCGCCGGGAGAGGTACGCCGACGTGCAGGTGTCTCCCCGCCCGCTGCGCCCCCGGACTTCCTGCGGGATGAAGGGCGCCTCGTCACAGACGCCGTCATGATAGACGAGGACGCCGCCGCTGTGGGTGAGGAGCACTTCCTTCGGGCCGTAGGCCGCGAGCCGTCGAGCGGCCTCGTACCGGTCGTCTTCGCCGGTCAAGAGCTTGGCCTCCACGGCGTCGGTCTTGAAGACGGTGACGAGGGGCAAGATCGCCTCCTTGCCCGGCCAGCCGTCGGACGTCAGGATCCCATCCTGGGCAATGCGCAGCCAGCCCTGGATGTCCAGGGCGAGGGTCGCGCCCGTGGCTGCGAGGTGCCGGACCACCTCCACGGGGACCTCACCCCGGAGGGAGGCCCCGATGGCGTAGGCCCTGGCGTCGATCCCGGCGACCTCCTCCACCGTGAACGGTCCGGCCGAGCTGGTCAGGGCGACGGTCCGCTCGTCCAGGTTGGCCGTGGGATAGGTGAGGGTGAGGCAGGTCGAGGCGGGTGTGGCCGTCGCGAAAGCCGTCACGCCGAGCCGCTCCAGGGACTCCACGACGCGCCAGTCTTCGCGGGCCAAGCGGGTGGCCACGGCGACCTTGAGGCCCATCCGCGCCGCAACGTTCGCCCCGTAATTGAAGGCGCCGCCGTCCACGACTCGGGTCAGGTGCGGATAGACGATGGTGTCCTTGGTGTAGTGGCCGATGAAGGCGATGTCGAACGGCATGATCCTGCACCTCGTTGAGATGTGTTGTCCCGGGCCAGCGTCAATGGACGGACGCGCGTCAACGGTGACGAAACCCAGGCACTCGGGAAGAAGAATTGGAGTGTATTCTTGCACAGACCGATCTTGGTGTCACGTGTCCAACGATAAACGGGGGGTTGGGAGCTTGTGCGGAAGCTGGTCGTCGTCGAGGCCGGAGGCGTTTCCTGCCGGGTGGGATTCCGCCGCCTCCGGTTTTGTTTTTGCGGCTCGGCTCACCTGGTCTATAATCCCCCTGTGCACGACCGCGTTCAGGCCGCACTTCTACTTCCACTCTATCCCGGAAAGCCAATGATCGAAGATCCCATCCTTGCTGATCTGAACCCGCCTCAGCAAGAGGCGGTGCAGCACACCGACGGCCCGCTCCTCATCCTGGCAGGCGCCGGATCGGGGAAGACCCGCGTCATCACCCGGCGGATTGCCTACTTGATCGCCCGTCGGGGAGTACAGCCCTGGAACATCCTGGCGGTCACCTTCACGAACAAGGCCGCCTCCGAGATGCGGAAGCGCGTGGAACAACTGCTGGGCGCGCGGGGACTGAACGTCGCGCTGGGCACCTTCCACTCGACCTGCGTCAGGATCCTCCGGAAGTGGCACGTCGAGCTGGGGTTCCGCTCGAGCTTCGTGATCTACGACGATGCGGACCAGCTTGGCGTGATACGAGATTGCCTGAAGGCCCTGAATCTCAGCGAGAAAGCCCTGAGCCCGCGATCCGTTCTGGCGCGGATCAGCCGGGCCAAGAACGAGATGCTCACACCGGGCGAGTACGCGGCCACGGCGGCCGACTTCACCGAGGAGCGTACGGCCAAGATCTACAGCATGTACCAGGAGCGTCTCAGGGCCAGCCACGCGGTGGATTTCGACGACCTGTTGATGCTGACGGTCCTCCTCTTCCGGGATCACCCGCACATCCTGGAGCATTACGAGCACCTCTGGCGGTATGTCCTGGTGGACGAGTACCAGGACACGAACCAGGCGCAATACCAGATCGTGAACTTTCTCAGCCGCCGCCACGGGAACCTGTGCGTGGTGGGGGACGACGACCAGTCCATCTACCGGTGGCGCGGGGCGGACCTGAACAACATCCTGGACTTCGAGCGGGACCATCCCGGCTGCCGGGTCATCAAGCTGGAGCAGAACTACCGCTCCACCCAGAACATCCTGGACGCCGCAGGCGGGGTGGTGGCGAACAACGCGGGGCGGAAGGGCAAGACCCTCTGGACCGAGAATCCCGCCGGGGAGGCGATCGTCGTCTATCAGGCCGGCGACGAGCAGGTCGAGGCGGGCTTCATCGTCGAGCGGATCCGGGAGCTGGCGGCCGAGCAGGGGCATTCGCTCGATGACTTCGCCGTCTTCTACCGGACCAACGCCCAGTCGCGCGTCCTGGAAGACGCGCTGCGTCGCGCCGTCACCCCCTACGTCATCGTCGGTGGGCTCAGGTTCTACGAGCGCAAGGAAGTCAAGGACCTCCTAGCCTACCTTCGGCTGGTGGCCAACCCCGACGATGCCCAGAGCTTCAAGCGCAGCGTGGACGTCCCGGCCCGCGGGATCGGCGCCGCCTCGGTGGAAAAACTGGAGGGCCTGGCCCAGAGCGAGCGCGTCTCGATCTGGGAGGCCTGCACGCGGATCGCGCCCCGGAAGATCCTGGGGCCCAAGATCCTGAAGGCGCTGGGAGGGCTGGTGGCCCTGATCGACAAGACGCGAGCCAAGCTGGATGTCCTCGCGCTGCCCGAGCTGATCATGGAGCTGCTGGAAGCCACCGGGTACCTGGCCGATCTGAAAAGCGAAGGGACGATCGAGGCCGAATCCCGGATGGAGAACCTGCAGGAGCTGGTGTCCGCCGCCCGGGAGTTCATGGACCAAAGCGAGGACCGGAGCCTGCAAGCCTTCCTGGACAGCGTGGCGCTCATCGCCGACATCGACACGCTGGCCGAGGGGAAGGGAACGGTGACCCTGATGACGCTCCACTCGGCCAAGGGGCTGGAGTTCCCAGTGGTTTTCATGACCGGGATGGAGGAAGGGGTCTTCCCTCACACCCGGTCCCTCTCCGAGGACGCCGAGCTGGAAGAGGAGCGCCGCCTCTGTTACGTCGGCATGACCCGCGCCGAGCAGCGGCTCTTCCTCACGTCCGCGATGTCCCGCCGCCTGTACAATAGCGACAGCTACAATCTGCCGTCCCGGTTCCTGGACGAGCTGCCGGAAGGGCTGGTGGAGCGGTGGAACGGGAGTGGGAAGAGCCGAGAGCCGAGAGCCGAGAGCTACGGCTGGGGGAGCCGCGAGCCGCGAGCAGCGAGCCACGACGGAGGGAGCAGGAGCCGAGAGCCGAGAGCCGAGAGGCGAGAGGCGGGGGGACTCCACTACGAGGCCGAGGAGTCGTTTGTGGACCACCTGCAGGTGGGAATGCGGGTGCGTCATTCCGAGTGGGGCATCGGGACGATCAGGGAGCGGATCGGGGAGGGCGAGGACCTGAAGGTGGTCGTGACCTTCGCCGGGGTGGGACGAAAGAAGCTGGCGGCGAGCTTCGCGCGTCTGGATCGCGCCTAGCAGGCTGCTGAAAGAGGCCCATCTGCGGCGTTGGAACGCTCAGGCACTCGCTGCGGCGTACATGGAGTACGCCTCGCTCGGCCTTCCGCATTCCGCCTTGCATCTGGACCTTTTTGAGCAGCCTGCGGGAAAGTGAGTTTTTCAGCAGCCTGCTAGGCCGTGGCGGTCGGAAGGGGGCATCCTGTGGCGAAGATCACGCGAGCGGAAGTGGAGCACGTGGCTCGGCTGGGGCGGCTGGAGCTCACCGAGGACGAAAAGGAGCGGATGACGGCCCAGCTCGACGCCATCCTGGGATACGTCGATAAGCTGAACGCCCTGGACACCAGCCAGGTCGAGCCGACCACGACCGTCATCCCCATGGTCAGCGTGATGCGGGACGACGTCGTGCGGCCGTCCCTCGACCGGGAAGAGGCGCTGGCAAACGCCCCGGATCGCGCAGACGCGTTCTTCCGCGTGCCGCGCATCATCGAAGGCTAGGGGGATTGGGAATTGGGAATTGCGAATTGCGAATTTGAAATTGGGGAGACGGGACCGGGGGCCGGCGGCTAACGGTTTTTGGGGGAGACACGCGTGGATATCTGTCGTCTGACGCTGCACGAGCTGCGGGATTTGATTCGAGGGGGAGAGGTGTCGCCGGTCCAGGCGGTGGAAGCCTATGCGGCCCGGATCGGTGCGGTCGACGAGCGGGTGCAGGCGTTCAACAGTCTGACGACGGAGGCGGCGCTCCGCCGCGCCAGGAAGATCGAGGGCATGCAGGCGAAGAAGGAGCCGCTGCCGCCCCTGGCGGGGATTCCCCTGGCCATCAAGGACGTGATCTGCACCAAGGGGGTGCCGACGACCTGTTCCTCCCGCATCCTGGAGCACTTCGTGCCGCCCTACGACGCGAGCGTGATGCACAAGCTGAACGACGCCGGGGCCGTCGTGCTGGGCAAGACCAACATGGACGAGTTCGCCATGGGTTCGTCCACGGAGAACTCGGCCTTCAGGAAGACGCGGAATCCCTGGAACCTGGAGTGCGTGCCGGGGGGCAGCAGCGGGGGCTCTGCCGCCGCGGTGGCCGCCGACATGTGCGCCGGGGCCCTGGGGACCGACACGGGCGGCTCCATCCGTCAGCCGGGCGGCTTCTGCGGGATCGCGGCGCTGAAGCCGACCTACGGCCGGGTCTCGCGCTACGGGCTGGTGGCGTTCGCCTCGTCGCTGGATCAGATCGGTCCCTTGGCCAAGGACGTGCGGGACGCGGCGATCCTCCTGGGGGCGATCGCCGGCCACGACCCGCTGGATTCGACGTCGGCCGAGATTTCGGTCCCCGATTACGAGGCGGCGCTGACGGGCGACGTGCGGGGACTGAAAGTCGGGATCCCGGCGGAGTATTTCATCGAGGGCATGGACCCCGAGGTGGAGGCCGCCATCCGCGAGGCCATCACGACCCTGGAGGGGCTGGGCGCGGTCCGGGTGCCGGTGACCTTGCCGCACACCGAGTACGCCATCGCCACCTATTACCTCGTGGCGACCGCCGAGGCCAGCTCGAACCTGGGCCGGTACGACGGTGTGAAGTACGGGTACCGCACGCCGACCTCCGAACACCTGATCGACATGTACATGAAGACCCGGCGCGAGGGGTTTGGCGCGGAGGTGAAGCGTCGGATCATGCTGGGGACCTACGCGCTGAGCGCGGGGTATTACGATGCCTACTACCTCAAGGCCCTCAAGGTGCGGACTCTGATCCGCCAAGATTTCTCCCGGGCCTTCGAAGCGTGCGATGTGATGCTCACGCCAACCTCTCCGACGGCCGCTTTCCGGCTCGGAGAGAAGGTGGAAGATCCGCTGCAGATGTATCTGGCGGACGTCTTCACCATCTCGGCGAACCTGGCCGGCGTACCCGGGATGAGCATCAATTGCGGCTTCACCGGGGCGGGGCTTCCCATCGGGCTGCAGGTCATCGGGAAGCCGTTCGACGAGGGCACGATCCTGAAAGCGGCTCACGCCTACGAGCAGGCGACGCCGTGGCGGACGCGGCGGCCGAACCTGTAGGAGAAGGACGGGCGAACATGCGACGCTTTAGTCGGGTCGAGGGGTGGATCTGGATCGGGGTCCTGATCGTGGTGACCGTCCTGGCCATGGCCGGGCCGGCGACTGCCGCCGGCAAAAGCCGGGACCTGGTCGTCGTGGATCACGAGCGGTGGCTGGACACGCTGAAGGGTACGGTCAAGAACTACAGCAAGCAGTCGGCCCGCGACGTGACGGTGATCGTCAAGTTCTTCGATCGGAGGAAAAAGCCCCTCGGCACCCAGCGGGTCAGCGTGGGGGACCTGCGCTCCGGGGATCAGTCGTCCTGGAGCCTGGCGATCGTCGAGAAGAACCGGCTCGCCACCCGATACGAGTTCGAGATGCACGCGGTATGGCAGTGAGGCAGCCCACTGCCCACTGACTACTGCCCACTGCCCACTGACCACTGATTACTGAAGGCTCGCAGTGCTCTACTTTGCCTACGGATTCAACGTGCAGTCCGGCCACATACTGGAAGCGATTCCCACCGAGGATTGACCATGCCTGAGCTTGAAGCGGTCATCGGCCTGGAAGTGCATGCGGAGCTGCTCACCCGCTCCAAGATGTTCTGCGGCTGCAGCACGAAATTCGGGGAGCCCCCGAACACGCAGACCTGTCCCATCTGTCTGGGGATGCCGGGGGTGCTGCCGGTGATCAACCGACGCGCGGTCGAGTGCGCCATCAAGACCGCCCTGGCGCTCCACTGCAGCGTCGCGCGGCGCTCGATCTTCGCCCGGAAGAACTACTACTACCCCGACCTGCCCAAGGCCTATCAAATCTCGCAATACGAGCTGCCCCTGTCGGAGCGCGGCTTCATCGCCTTCATGCTGGACGGGACGGAGAAGCGGGTTGGGATCCACCGCATCCATCTCGAGGAGGACGCGGGCAAGCTGGTGCATGCCGGCACCCTGGAAGAGTCGGAATCCAGTCTGGTAGACTACAACCGGTGCGGCCTCCCTCTGATGGAGATCGTGAGCGAGCCCGACATCCGCTCCCCCGAAGAGGCGGCGGAGTATCTCCGGCAACTGCGGGCGATCCTGGTCTTCCTGGGGGTCTGCGACGGGAACATGGAGGAGGGGAGCTTCCGCTGCGACGCCAACGTCTCGGTCCGCCCGGTCGGCGAGCAGAAGCTGGGGGTCAAGGCCGAAGTCAAGAACATGAACTCCTTCAAGAACGTCCAGAAGGCGCTGGAGTACGAGATCCGGCGCCAGATCAAGGCAGTGAAGGAGGGGGAGGATCTCATCCAGGAGACCCGGCTCTGGAACGCGGACCAGGAGATCACCCTCTCGATGCGGAGCAAGGAGTTTGCGCACGACTATCGCTACTTCCCGGATCCCGACCTGTTGCCCCTGGTCGTCGAGCAAACCTGGGTGGACGAGATCCGGCGGAGCCTGCCCGAGCTCCCCGAGGCCAAGCGCGCGCGCTTCGTGCGGGAGTATGAGATTCCGGAGTACGACGCGGGCGTCCTCACCGCAAGCCAGGAGCTTGCCGCTTACTACGAGGCCTGCGTCCGGGCGCACCGCGACCCCAAGGTCGTCAGCAACTGGGTCATGGTGGAGCTCCTGGGTCGGCTGAACAAGGACGGGAAGGAGATCGCGCAGAGTCCCATCTCCCCCGAGCGGCTGGGGGCCATGCTGGATCTTGTGGCCAAGGGTGCGATCAGCGGCAAGATGGCGAAGGAGTTCTTCGACACGATGTACGCGTCCGGCGCGGACCCGGCCGAGATCCTCAAGAAGAGCGGCGGGCAAATTACCGACACGGCGCAAGTCGAAGGGATCATCGCGGAGATCGTCGCCGCCCATCCCGGCCCCCTGGCCGAATATCGCGGCGGCAAGGAGAGCGCGTTCAACTTCTTCGTCGGTCAGGTGATGAAGGCGACCAAGGGCAAGGCGAACCCGAAGCTGGTGACCGAGATCCTAAAGAAGATCCTGCAAGGCGGATGAAGCCTTCAGCATTCGGCGGCAAGGCAGAGTCCCGGCATCTGACTTCTGACCTCTGCCTACTGCCTACTGACCTCTGCTCCCAGAGGAGGCTCCCATGAAGCTCGGTGTCGTCATGTTCAACACGGACTACTCCATCCGGATCGACGAGCTGGCGCGGGCGGTCGAGGAGCGGGGGTTCGAGTCGCTCTTCCTGCCGGAGCACAGCCACATCCCCGTCAGCCGGAAGAGCCCCTGGCCGGGAGGGCCCACGCTGCCCCAGGAATACTGGCATCTGCTGGACCCCTTCGTGGGCCTGACCGCCGCCGCCGCGGCGACGACCCGCCTCAAGGTCGGAACGGGGATCTGTTTCGTGGCCGAGCGGGACCCCATCATCCTGGCCAAGCAGGTGGCCAGCCTCGACTTCCTCTCCGGTGGCCGGTTCCTCTTTGGTATCGGCGGGGGCTGGAACGCCGAGCAGATGGCGAACCACGGGATCGAGTACGGCCGGCGGTGGGAGATCCTGCGCGAGCGGGTCCTGGCCATGAAGGAGATCTGGACCAAGGACGAGCCGGAGTTTCACGGCGAGTTTGTGAACTTCGCCCCGATCTGGTCGTGGCCCAAGCCGGTGCAGAAACCGCACCCGCCGATCCTGCTTGGAGCCAACAAGCCGACCGCGCGGCAACGGGCGGTCGAGTACGCCGACGGCTGGTTCCCCCTGGCCGACCGGGCGGGCGATATTCCTGAGGGGATCGCCGATCTGCGCCGGCGGGCCGCGGCGGCGGGGCGTGATCCCGATTCCCTCACGGTGTCGGTCTTCGGTGCGAAGCCGGACGCGGAGGTGTTGCGGTCCTACGAGAAGGCGGGCGTGACACGCGCGATCTTCGGCCTGCCCGTTGCCGACCAGGATATCGTGCTGATGGTCCTGGACGATCTCGCGAAGTTCGTCGAGATGTTCAGATAGGCCACGGCGGAGGATTGGCGCCGCCGAGACTCTGTGAAAGAATCTCAGGCTCCCGCAAGACGGGGGTTCTTCACAAGCTCTGAGAGGTGCCATGGAGGGGATGCCATGGCAGCCACCATTTGTCGAAAGGCAGCCATCGTCAGCCGGTGACCGGCTCTCAAGATACCTTCTTGCGGTGAGTGAGTCTGCGCGCAAGCGCCTGAACAAGGGAGGCCTTAAACCATGGCGAGCAAAGTTCATCTGCCCGAGGACCGGTACTTTGGTCCTGATCCCCGTCAGAAGGAGATCGCGCAACGCCTCTATCAGCAGGTCGCGAAGCTGCCGCTGATCTGCCCGCACGGCCACGTGGATCCGCGCATGTTCGCGGACCCGAACTACTCCCTCGGCACGCCCACGGACCTGCTGATCATTCCCGACCACTACGTCTTCCGGATGCTCTACTCCCAGGGCGTCCCGATGGAGAAGCTGGGCATCCCCCGACGCGACGGCGGGAAGGTGGAGCGCGACCACCGCAGGGTCTGGCAGACCTTCGCCGAGCATTTCCACCTGTTCCGCGGCACGCCGACCGGCATGTGGCTGAACGACGAGCTCTTGTCCGTCTTCGGAGTGGAGGAGAAGCTCTGCGGCGAGTCGGCGCAGCGCGTCTATGACCAGATCGAGGCCAGGCTGGCGTCGCCCGAGTTCCGACCGCGGAAGCTCTTCGAGCGGTTCAACATCGAGGTGATGTCCACGACCGACTTCGCGACCGACCCGCTCGTCCATCACCAGGCTCTCCGCAAGTCGGGCTGGAAGGGGCGGATCGTGCCGTGTTTCCGCCCCGACGGCGTGGTGAACATCGACGCCCCCAACTGGCACAAGAACATCGACGCGCTGGGCAAGGTCAGCGGGATCGAGGCCACGAGCTACATGGCCCTGATCCGCGCCCTGGAGAACCGACGGGTGTTCTTCAAGAGCCTGGGGGCCACCTCCACCGACCACGCGGCCATGACCGCCTATACCGGGGAGCTGTCGGACGCGGAAGCGGAGGCGATCTTCCAGCGGGCGACGAGCGGCGAGGCCACACCTGAGGACGCGACCCGTTTCACCGGGCACATGCTGATGCAGATGGCCCGCATGAGCATCGAGGACGGCTTGGTGATGCAGCTGCACGTCGGCTCGTACCGCAACCACAACCCGATCCTCTTCACCCGCTTCGGCACCGACATGGGAGCAGACATCCCGATCGCCAGCGAGTTCACGCGCAATCTTCGCCCACTGCTCGTGAAATACGGCAACGACAAGCGCCTTACGCTCATCCTCTTCAACCTGGACGAGTCCGCCTATTCGCGCGAGCTGGCGCCCCTGGCCGGTCACTATCCTGCCCTTCGGCTGGGACCGCCGTGGTGGTTCTTCGACAGCCTGAACGGCATGGAGCGCGCCCGCGAGCTCATGATCGAAACGGCCGGGCTGCACAACACCGTCGGGTTCAACGACGACACCCGCGCCTTCCCCTCGATCCCGGCGCGCCACGACCTCTCGCGCCGCGTGGACGCCAACTGGATCGCGGGCCTGGTTGTCCGGGGGATCGTGGACATGGAGGACGCCGAGGAGATGATCCAGGACACGGCGTATCGGCTGGCGAAGAAGGCGTACAAGCTGTAAGCCGCGAGCCGCGAGGGGCGAGCCGAGAATTCAGAGCCGAGAGCCGAGAATTGAGAGTTGAGGGGCTGGGGGGATCCGGCCCCCGGCCCTGTTTTTTCGCCCCTCGTGGCTCGCGGCGTTACCCTCGTGGCGCGGGATTTGGCCGGCGCGGCGCCACTAGCCAGAGCAGGAGAGGAGTGACGATCGCCGATCCCAGACCGATCCAGAAGGCCGCCGCGTAATCGCCGGTGAGATCGAAGATCTTGCCGGCCAGCCACGGGCCGGCGGCGAGCGCCAGACAGATCACGCTGTACAGGGCGCCATAGATGGTCGAGAAGCCCGGTCCACCGAAGAGGTCGCCCGCCACGGCGGGAAAGACCGGCGAAAGCACGCTGTAGCCGAGGCCGATCAGGACGGCGTACAGGAAGGGCAGCCAGGAATCCGGATAGCGGCCGGCCAGGATCAGCGCGCCCAGGCTGGCGGCGACACAACCAAAGGCCAGCGCAGAGGTCGTCTCGCGTCCGATCCGATCGGAGAGGACTCCCCACCCCACCTTGCCCCCGATGCTCACCAGACCGACGGCGCCGCCGACCGTGGCGGCCAGCATGGGGGACACCCGATGATCCACCAGGTAGGCCACCTGATGGATCATCAGCATCTGTGTCACCAGGTTCCCCGTGAAATACACCGCGGCCACGCCCCAGAAGCGCCATGTCTTGAGGGCGACCGGCAGCATCCAGTAGGCGGGAGGTCGCTCTCCCGGTTCCGCGGGCCGATCGACCCGCGGGACGCTGAAGCCGGGCGGATCGCGAATCAGCCACAGACCCGCCGGAATGAGCCAGCCGATCGCCAGGATGGCCTCGACGCGCACGGCCCACTGCCAGCCCCATGTCGAGATGAGAATCTGCACCAGGGGGTTGAACCCGAGGATCCCCACCCCGATTCCGGCCGAGGCGATGCCCATGGCGGTTGCGAACCGGTCGGGAAACCACGCCTGGATCAGGACCACGGCCGGGACCCAGCCGGCCAGACTGACGCCCACCGCGGTGATCCCGCTGAACGCCAGGTAGAAATGCCACCATGTCCTCGTCTCGGCCGTGAGTGCGAGGCCGATTCCCATCAGCAGTCCGCCGATCAGAAATAGCCGGCTGGAGCCGAAGCGGCGCGCCAGCCAGCCGACCACGGGGCCCAGCCCGCCGTGGATCAAGACGAAGACGGAGAACGCGCCCGAGGTGAGCGAGCGGCTCCAGCCGAAGTGACGGACCAGGGCGACCAAGAGGACCGAGTAGGAATACCAGATCCCATAGATCACCGCCAGGCTGACGAAGGTGGCGGCGACGATGATCCAGGCCCGCGCATCCCGCAGTGTCTTCTCTTCAGAGCCCCTCGTCAGATTCACGGCTTCTCCGACATTTCCGCATTTGACGTAAAGGTGAATGGGGCGGTCAACGGCCATCCTGCTGGGGGAGTGGGTTGGGGCGGCGCGGGGCCACGAACCAGAGGAGCGCACAGGAGAAGACGATCAGACCGACGGCACCCCACAGGGCCTCCGTATAACTGCCGGTGAGATCGAACACCTTCCCGCCCGCCCAGGCGCCGCCCGCCGTGCCCAATCCCAGGGAGATGTGGATGGTGCCAAAGATTGTCGGAAACCCGGGACCCTTGAACAGATCGCTGGCGACGACAGGTGCGATGGGGGCGGTGATGGCGTACCCGAGGCCGAGCACGACGGCGTACACGTATGGAATGATGGAGAGGGGATAGGTACCGGCGAGGACAAGACCGCCGATGCTCAGCACGAGACTCACCGAGGCCAGCGTATAGACCGATTCCCGCAGCGTTCGGTCCATCAGAAATCCCCAGCCCGCCTTACCCGCGATGCTGGTCAACCCGACGATGCCTCCCACGGCGGCCGCCACCATGGCGGACGCCCCATGATCGACGAGATAGGCGACCTGGTGGATCATCACCATTGTGACCGCGATATTGCTGGTGAAGAGCACGATTCCCAGCCCCCAGAAGCGCCAGGAGCGCAAGGCCGTGGAGAGCGTCCAGTAGGAGGGCTTTGCCTGGGATGCGGCTTGTGCCGACGCGCGCGGGAGATGGGCCGAGGGATCGGGAGATTCTCTGAGCAGCCAGATGGTCGCCGGGGTCAGCCAGCAGACCACGGCGACGGCCAGCAGCCGAAAGGCCCATCGCCAGCCCACCTCGTCGATCAGGAACTGGCAGACGGGGATCAGCGTGGCGATTCCCATGCTGATCCCGGCGGTCGCGATGCCCGTGGCGGTCCCGATCCGGGTGGGAAACCACCCCCGGATGAGGATGACCAGCGGCACGTATCCGCTGAAGCCGATCCCGATCGCGGCGACGAAGCCAAACGCCAGGTAGAGGTGCCAGGGCTGCGACGTCTCTGCGGCCAGCAGCAGCCCGAGCGCCAGCACGCATCCGCCCGCAAAGATGATTCGGCGCGGACCAACCCGCTCTGCGAAGGGTCCGAAGAAGGGGCCGACGCCCGCGTGTACCAGGGCGAACACAGAGAAGGCCCCGGCGGTGACGGATCGGCTCCAGCCGAACTCCTTGAGCAGGGCGACGAGAAAGACCGAATAGCTGTACCAGAGCCCGTAGAGCAGGGCCATGGTGACGAAGGCCGCTCCGACGACGACCCAGCCCCGGTTCGCATGCGTCTCGCCCGCGTGTACGTGTGTCAACAAGCCACCGTCCTTGTCAGGGATGGGTTGTACAGGGAATGACCAATGGCCAATGACGAATGACCAACGATGGATGTGAGTCCTGAATTGGCCATTGGGATTTGGTCATTAGTCATTTTCCCTCCGGTGCCGGATGGGGTCGGCTCGGCGCGGCCACCCACATCAGCGTGGGGGCGATGACGGCACATGCCGCCGCCACCCAGAGCGCCCCCGCGTAGCTCCCCGTCAAGTCGAAGAGCATTCCGGCCCCCCAAGAGCCCACCGCGGCGCCGACACAGAGCAGGGTGTGCAGCGAGCCGAAGATGGTCGAGAATCCGGGCCCGGCGAAGAGATCGCTCGCCGCGGCCGGGGTGAGGGGCGCGGTGCCGGCATATCCCAGACCGATCAAGACGGCATAGACATACGGGATGATGGAGGCCGGCTGCTGCCCTGCCACGACGAGGGCCCCGACGCTGAGGAGCGTGCAGATGAAGGCCAAGGTATAGGCCAGCTCGCGCCCCGTCCGGTCCGACATGCTGCCCCAGGTCAGTTTCCCGACGATGCTGGCCAGGCCCACGACCCCGCCCACCGTGGCCGCCGACAGGGGGGAGACGCCGTGATCCACGAGATAGGCGACCTGGTGGACCAGCAGCATCTGGGTGACGACGTTTCCCGCGAAGAAGACGCCCGCCAACGCCCAGTAGCGCCCATCCCGAATGGCGATGGTCAGCGTCCAGTGGGCGCCCGCGGGGGTCCGCGCATTGCTCGCGGGTCCGGTGGTCACCGGCGCCTCCAGGGAGGCGGGGTCGCGGAGGAGCCAGAGGGTGGCGGGAAGAACCCAGCCGACGATCAAGATGGCGAAGATGCGAAAGGCCCACCGCCAGCCGCAGAGATCGATCAGGTATTGCGCCAGCGGGACCAGCCCCGAAATCCCCACGCCGATCCCGGCCGAGGCGATCCCGACCGCGGTTCCGACCTGTGACGGGAACCAGCCCCGGACCATCAGGACCGAGGGAAGCCATCCCGCCGTGCTGATCCCCATGGCGGCGACGCCTCCGAAGGCGAGATACAGGTGCCACCACTGCGAGGTCTGGGCGGCCAAG
Organism: Candidatus Methylomirabilota bacterium; assembly: GCA_026387775.1. Classification (GTDB taxonomy): domain Bacteria; phylum Methylomirabilota; class Methylomirabilia; order Methylomirabilales; family 2-02-FULL-66-22; genus 2-02-FULL-66-22. The sequence continues at coordinate 29,588 of JAPLLC010000117.1, forward strand.
AGCAGGCCGCCGCCCAGCAGGCAGGCGCCCGCCAGGATGATCCGTCGTGGGCCGATGCGGCCCGTCAGCCATCCGACAAACGGGCTGAGGGCGCCGTGGACCAGGACGAAGACCGAGAAGCCGCCGGCCACGACGGACCGGCCCCAGTGGAACTCGCGCAGGAGGGCGACCAGGAAAACCGAATAGGAATACCAGGCCCCGTAGAGCATGGCCAGGTTGACGAAGACGGCGCCGAGAACGATCCAGCGCCGGAACGGCGTGCCGGCGGACCCGGGGGACGTCACGAGGATCTCTCCGGTCTGTTCGGGAGGCGGCGCGGCGCGACCATCCACATGAGCAGCGGCGAGAGGAGCGCCATGAGCAGGCCCAGCCAGAGCGCGCCGGCGTAGCTTCCGCTGGCGTCAAAGATCCACCCGGCGATCCAGGTGCCGGTGGCGAGGCCGAGGCCGCCCACCGTGTACATGGCGCTGAAGATCATGGAGAAGCCCGGTCCGGCGAACAGGTCGTTGGCGACGGCGGGCGGCAGCGGGGCCATGGCCGCGTAGCCGACACCGATCAGGATCGCATACAGATAGGGGAAGAGCGATGTCGGGTACCGCCCGGCCAGGATCAATCCGCCGATGCTGGCACTCACACAGAGAAAGGCGAGGCTGTAGGCCAGCGGCCGGGTGGTCCGGTCGGAGAGTGCACCCCAGCCGATCTTTGCCGCGATGCTCACCAACCCCGCGAGGCCACCCAGGGCGGCGGCGGTGAGGACCGGGACGCCGTGGTCCACCAGGTAGACAACCTGATGGATCAAAAGCATCTGCGTGACGAAGTTTCCCGTGAAGAACACGCCGGCCACTCCCCAGAAGTGCCAGGTTCGGACGGCGCCGGCGAGGGTCCAGTACTCGCTCGCCGACCCCCTGCCTTTGGCCGGCAGATGGGAGGGGCTGCCGGCCTTTGGCCGATCGGCGGGCGGGGGATCGCGGACCAGACAGAAGGTTGCGGGCAGCACCCAGGCGACGACGGCCATCGCGAGGATGCGATAGGCCCAGCGCCAGCCGAACGCGTCGATGAGCAGTTGGGCGAGGGGAATCAACGCGAAGATGCTCACGCCGATGCCGCTGCCCATGATCCCGATTGCCGTTCCGTATCGATCCGGAAACCAGCCGCCCACGAGAACGACCGACGGGATCCATCCCGCCAGGCTCATGGCGGACGCCGCGATGAGACCGAAGGCCACGTAGAGGTGCCACCACTGGGTGGTTTCCGCCATGAGGAACATGGCGAAACCCATCAGCACGGCGCCGGCCATGATCAGGCGTCGCGGCCCGAACCGGCGGAGCAGCCAGCCGATGACTGGGCCGAGCAGACCGTGCACCATGACGAAAGTCGAGAAAGCACCCGAGACGAGGGAGCGGCTCCAGCCGAACTCGTGCAGCAGGGTGACCAGGAAGACCGAGTAGCCGTACCAGACCCCGTAGAGGAGGATCATCGTGATGAAGGTCACGGCCAAGATGACCCAGCCGCGCCCCTGCTGGATGTTCACTCTCGGATCGGTCGGCATCGGGGATGGTCCCTTCAGGCATATCAAAGCGAACCGCCGCATCATGAATCAAAGTCGGCGCAATGTCGAGCCGCGGCGTGGAATTGATCGTCTGACCAGACCGGAAACTCCTCGCTTTTTGCGGACTATGCGGATTAGAATGCACCTCATGCAAGCCCAGCCTCTCCGTCAGAGAGATCTGCGATGACGCGCCTGCGGAAGTGGGCGGGCATCGCCGTCATCGGACTCGTGCTGCTGGCCGTCCTGGCCGCGGTGCTGCTTCCCTCGCTGGTGAATCTCGATCGGTATCGCAGCCTCCTGGCCCAGCGTATCGGCAGGATGGTGGGCCGCGAGGTGACGCTGGGCGCCCTGCGCGTCAGCCTGTGGCAGGGGATCGGGGCCGAAGCCACGGGCGTGCAGGTCTCTCAGGCGCCGGGGTTCGGGTCCGAGCCGTTTCTCACGGCGGAGGCCATGCGGGTTCGCGTGCACTTTCTCCCCTTGCTCCAGGGCCAGGTCAAGGTGGCCAGTGCCGTCCTGGACCGGCCCCGCATCCGCCTCGTGCGCGCCCGGGACGGACGCTGGAGTGTGGACGATCTGTTCAAGAGCCACCCCGTCCCCCCGCCCGTGAGGCCGCCGGCGGAAGGCGCGCGCCCCGGTAAGGCGCCGCTGCTGGCCGGCTTTGTCCTCTCGGAGGTGAGCGTCCGGAGCGGCGAGATTGTCCTGATGGAGCTGGGACAGCCCGCGACCGATGTGCTGACCCTCGCCGATGTCGACCTCACCCTCCGCGAGGAGAACCCGACCGAGCCGATCGACCTCCGATTGCGAGCGAGGCTGGGCGGCGTCGCGTCCGGTCAGATCGAGGCGACGGCCCGGATCGTTCCGGGCGACAAGGGGGGCGTCGGTCTGGACGCATCGACCTTCCTCAAGGAGGTGGAGTTCAAGACCTGGTCGGCCCCGGGGCGGGAAGGGCTCACGCTGTCCGGCCCCGTCTCGGGAGAGGTCCGGGTGACCGGACCGCTCGCGCGCCCGGCCTTCAGCGGCACGCTCGATCTGAAAGCGGCCGCTCTCCGGATTGGCGAGGCCTTCCAGAAGCCCGCCGGCGAAGAGGCGCGCATCACATTCCAGGGGGAGCGCGAGGATCCGGGGGTCCGGTTCACCAAGCTGGTGGTGGTCTGCCGGGACACGACGGTGGATGGAACCCTCCAGATTCCCGATCTGAAGACCCCGCGGGTCACCTTCACGGCGACGTCGCCCAGGGTGAACCTGGATCGGCTGATGGCGCCGCCGAAGCAGGCATGGCTTTTCCCGGGAGAGGCCTGGGCCGCCGCACGGGAGCGCGAGACTCCCAAGGCGAGGGAGTCCAGCCTCGGCGCCCAGGGTCGGCTGAGCATCGGGGAGCTCAAGTACCGAGGGCTCACCTGGGGCGCCGTGTCCGCCGAGATTCGATACCAGGGCGGCCTGCTCCAGTTGTCGGAGATCCAGGCCGACTTCATGAAGGGGAGGCTCGTCGCGAAGAGCGAGGTGGATCTTCGCCCCAAGACGCCGAGCGTCTCCCTCAGCGCGCGGCTGGAGAAGGTGGCCACGGAGCCCCTGGTGAAGGCGCTGGCCGCGGGCTCCTGGAAGCTCACGAGCGAACTCTCGTCCGAGAACCAGGTGAAATTCGTGGGGCTGACCCTCCCGGATATCCTGGGATCCGCCAGTGGGGGCGGGTCGATCCAGTTGGGACCGGGACGCTTGACCGACTACCTGCCGCTCGACCGGCTGGCCGAGGTGGTCATGCCGGTGCTCGCGGCCCAGGGGGTCCGGGTGCGCATGAACGAGTTCGAGAAGCTGACCGGCACCTACACCCTGGAGAACGGCATCCTCCGGACAAAGGATGCCACCCTCACCAAGGCGGAGGGCACGGTGACGGCTTCGGGGGCGCTGGGGCTCCTGGATTCCAGCCTGAATTTCGACGTGGTGGCGAAGCTGGGCCGCGCCACGGTCGAAGCCAAGCTCGCCGGGACGACGGCGCAGCCGATCGTCATCCCCAAGCTGGGACGCTATCAGCGCAAGATCGAGGGTGAGCTGGACAAGGCCTTGCCCGGGGGGCAAAGCCAAGGGTTGAAGGATCTGCTCAAGGGACTCTTCGGCCGGTAGGCCGTTGTCAAAGAATAACTTGACCGGAGGAATTCCGGAAACGGCATAAGGAGCCGTAACGAAATTCCAATAGATGGACAAGTTATTTCGTAACGGCTCCTAAGGACCACACGCGGCGATGCTTTCATGATCCTGGCGCTCGTCACGCCGCATTACTTCCCCTCGGTGCGCGGCAACTCCATCACGGTCCAGCGGATCGAGTCCGGCCTGCGAGACCAGGGCGTCGAGGTCCAGGTCTATTCCCTGGACCGACAGGATCGGGAGGCGATCCTGTCCGCACTGCGGCGAGCGCGCCCGGATCTGCTGCACGCGTTTCACGCCACCGCCACCGGGCCGCTGGTGACGGAGACGGCGCGCTCCCTGGGGATACCGGGCGTCATCACCCTGACGGGGACCGACGTCAACCAGGACCTCTTCGATCCGGCGCGGCGGCCGACGGTTCTGGACGCGCTGGAGGCCGCCCGGGCGGTCGTCGTCTTCCACGAGACGATCGGCGAGAAGCTCCGCCGGGAGGTCCCGACGGTGGCGGCCAGGCTGCACGTGATCGGGCAGGCCGTCCTGTGCGACGGATCCCGCTACGACCTCCGCGCCGCCGCCGGGCTTCACCCCGGGGATTTCGTCTTCTTTCAGCCCGCCGGGATCCGGCGGGTCAAGAACATCCCGGCGGTCGTCCCGCCATTCGAGCGGCTTTCCAGGCGGCATCCGGGTCTGCGGTATGTGCTGGCCGGTCCGGTGATCGAGGCGGATGAGGCGGCGCGTGTCACGGCCCTGCTGGAGGGCCGCGCCTGGGCGACCTCCCTCGGTGCGGTCACCCACGATCAGATCTGCGCTGGCCTGTCCGCGGTGGAGGTGGTCGTCAATTCCTCCCTCTCGGAGGGGGGAATGTCCAACGCGGTTCTGGAGGCGATGAGCAAGGGGGTCCCGGTGCTGGCCTCGGACATCGAGGGGAACCGCTCCATCATCGTGGATGGCGAGAATGGGTTTCTCTTCGGCTCGGAGGCGGAGTTCGAGGCGAAGGCGGAGCGGCTTCTGCGCGACCCGGGCCTCCGCGCCGTGATGGGGCGGCGAGCCAGAAGGACGGCTGTGACGCAGTTCCGGCTGGAGGGCGAGATCGACAACTATCTCGCGCTCTACCGAAGCGTCGCGGCAGGCTGCTGAAAAAGGCCCATCTGCCGCGTTGGCTTGCACGGGCACTCGCTGCGGCGTACCTGGAGTACGCCTCACTCGGCCCCGGGTACCCATCCGAAGGATGGGTGACGCCGCCTTGCATCTGGACCTTTTTGAGCAGCCTGGGGGAGAAGCGGGATCTTCAGCAGCCCGATCGAGGTCTCTGGCCGGATCGCGGAGCGCAAGAGCTTCGCGCGGGCGGTTGGGACCGCGTCTCCCTGACCCCGAATGAAGCAATGGAGCCGGAGGTTCCATGATTGAGGTGGGCATCAGCGGCTGGCTGATCGGGATCGCGATCGCCTTGCCGGTCGGGCCGGTCATCACCGGGCTCATACGGCGCGGACTGCGCGGGGGATTCCTGCCCGCCTGGCTGGTGGGACTGGGGGCCGCGGCGTCCCACGCGATCCTGGTGGCCCTCACGCTTGTTGGTCCTCGGCTATCTCGGTGTGGATGCGGTCCGGGCAAGCGCGCAGCCCGGGGAGATGGACGCCGCACCGTCGACGGGTCATCCATTTCTGGCCGGGTTCGGGATCGGGATCGCGAATCCCATCACCCTGCTCTGGTTCCTGACCGTGGGCGGCGGCCTCATCGCAGGACACGCCGGGGGTCGGGCCGGGCTGGCCGCGGCCTTCGGCGTCAGCTTCGTGGCCGGGGTCCTGTGCTGGGACACCGTTGTCGCGGGCTTGGCGGGGTACGGGCGGCACTGGATGGGCCGGCGAACCCTCCGGGCGCTCAACGTGGTTGCCGGGCTGATCTTTTTTGGCTTCGCTCTCCGCTTGCTGCTTCAACTCCTGACGTTGATCGGATAGGCTGGGTTCCGCCCCGGGTCCGGGCACCCCTCGTGGCGCCACGGCTGGATAGCGCTTGCATGCGCCGCAGGCCTCCACTATCCTGCTGTCCACATTTCCAAGGAGGAGGCGTCCCATGGCGTGGATGAAGCTCACTGAGGCGTTTCGGGCGGCGGTGGGAACCCCGTTGACCGTGAAGGGGTGGGTGCGGAGTCGCCGTGACTCCAAGGCCGACGGCGGCCTCTCCTTCATCACTGTGCACGACGGCACCTGCCAGGATCCCATTCAGGTCGTGGCCCGCCGCGCCCTGTCCAACTACGAGAGCGAGGTCGTCCGGCTGTCCACGGGCTGCGCCGTGGAGGTGGACGGAACCCTGGTTGCGTCCCAGGGCAGCGGGCAGGCGGTGGAGGTCGCGGCCGCGGCAATCCGGGTGGTGGGCTGGGTGGACGATCCGGACACCTATCCCATCAGCCCCAAGCGGCACAGCTTCGAGTACCTGCGCGAGGTCGCCCACCTGCGCGCGCGGACCAACACGTTCGGCGCCGTGGCCCGCGTCCGGCACACCCTGGCGGTGGCGATCCACCGCTTCTTCGACGAGCGGGACTTCTACTATGTCCATACCCCGATCATCACGGCTTCGGACGCCGAGGGCGCGGGCCAGATGTTCCGGGTGAGCACGCTGGACCTCATGAACCTCCCCCGGACCGAGACGGGTGCGGTGGACTTCGGCCAGGACTTCTTCGGCAAGGAGGCCCGGCTCACCGTCTCCGGCCAGCTCAACGTCGAGACCTACTGCTGCGCGCTGACGCGGGTCTACACCTTCGGGCCGACGTTCCGAGCCGAGAACAGCAATACGTCCCGCCACCTGTCCGAGTTCTGGATGATCGAGCCAGAGATCGCCTTCGCGGACCTCTCGGACAACGCCCAGCTGGCCGAGGACATGCTGAAGTACCTCTTCGACGACCTGCTCACCCGCCGGTCGGACGACATGGCCTTCTTCGATCTGCGGATCGAGAAGGGGGTCGTGGACCGGCTGAAGCACGTGGTCGAGACCCCCTTCCGGCGGCTGAGTTACACCGAGGCGGTCGAGATCCTGAAGAAGTCGGGCCGGACGTTCGAGTTCCCCGTGGAGTGGGGCGCCGATCTGCAGAGCGAGCACGAGCGGTTCCTCACCGAGAAGCAGTTCAGGCAGCCGGTCATCCTCACGGACTACCCGAAGGAGATCAAGGCGTTCTACATGCGTCTCAACGATGACGGCAAGACCGTCGGCGCCATGGACGTCCTGATGCCGAAGATCGGCGAGATCATCGGGGGCTCCCAGCGCGAGGAGCGGCTGGAGGTGCTGGACCGGCGGATCGACGAGATGGGACTCCGGAAGCCGGACTACTGGTGGTATCGAGACCTGCGACGATTCGGCACCGTGCCCCACGCCGGCTTCGGGCTGGGCTTCGAGCGGCTGGTCCAGTTCTGCACCGGGATGACCAACATCCGCGACGTCATCCCCTTCCCCCGCGCCCCCCGACAGGCGGACTTCTGACAGGCTGCTGAAAAAGGCCCATCTGCTGTCACCCAGCCTTCGGCTGGGTACCCGCCTGCTCGGGCACTCGCTGCGGCGTACCCAGTGTACGCCTCACTCGGCCCTGCGCGCGCCGCCTTGCGTCTGGACCTTTTTGAGCAGCCTGGGTGAAGCGGGGTTTTCGGCAGCCTGCTAGATCACGGTGCCATGCGGGATAACCATGTCTCGCGGGATGATGACGATGCCGTCGCGGACGAAGTAGAGCGGGTGGTCCACCGTCTCCGGCTTGCCGTGGGGGGTGATGACGCAGTTATCGCCGATGCGGGCGTTCTTGTCGATGATGGCGTGGTCGACGCGGGTGTACTTGCCGATCCCGACGCGTGGGCGGCTCGCCGCGGCGTGGGCGGCGATGGCCTCCTGCGACTCGTAGTAGTCGGCCCCCATCACGACGGTGCGGGTGATGTGGCTGCCGATATCCACCAGCGAGCGGATGCCGATGACGCTGTTGGAGACGTGGCAATGGCTGATGATGCACCCCTCGGAGATGATCGCGTGGTCGATGGAGGCCCCGTTGATCTTGGAGGCCGGCAGGAAGCGCGGGCGGGTGAAGATGGGGGCGCTCATGTCGAAGAAGTTGAAGCGCGGCAGCTCGGAGGTGAGGTCGAGGTTGGCCTCGTAGAACGAGCGGATCGTTCCGATGTCCTCCCAGTAGCCCTGGAAGAGGTGCGAGAACACCCTGTGGGTCTGGATGGCCCGGGGGATGATGTGCTTGCCGAAATCCGCGAAGTCGTTGTCGAGCAGCTCGAAGAGGATCTCCCGGTTGAATAGGTAGATGCCCATGGAGGCCAGGAAGAGATCTTGATCCTCCTGGATGCCGAGCTCTCCGTAGGTGGCCCGGTCCAGCCGTAGTGTGTCCAGAAGGTCGTCCTGCTTTGGCTTCTCCTCAAACCGCACGATGCGTCGCCCGGCGTCGCTTTGCATGATGCCGAGGGATTGTGCCGCGTGTCGGACCACCGGAAGGGTGGAGATGGTGAGGTCCGCCCCCGCGGCGACATGCTGCGCCAGCACCTTGCGGAAATCCATCCGGTAGAGCTGATCGCCGCTCAGGATCAGCGCGTAGTCAAAGTCCGCGTTCCGGAAGTGGATCAGGTTCTTCCGCACGGCATCCGCCGTGCCCTGGTACCAGGAGGTGTCGGTGTGGGTTTGCTCTGCGGCCAGGATCTCGACAAAGCCGGGGCTGAACTGATCGAACTTGAACGAGGCGTAGACGTGCCGGTGCAGCGAGGCGGAGAGGAACTGCGTGAGGAGATAGATCCGCTTCATCCCCGAGTTGATGCTGTTGGAGATGGGAATGTCCACCAGGCGGTATTTTCCCGCCAGAGGCACCGCGGGCTTCGCGCGCTCCCGGGTGAGGGGGAACAGGCGGGCGCCCTGTCCGCCCCCCATGATGATGGTGAGGACGCGACTGGGATCGGCGACGCGATCGCTAGTGGTAGGCATGGGACGCTCCTCAACCCCACGACGTGGACAGGAAGCGAGCCAGCCGCTCCATCGCCGGCTCGAGGATGGAGCGCTCGGCGGCATAGCAGATCCGCACCGATCCCTCCCCCCCGGTGCCGAAGGCCACGCCGGGCGCGATTCCGACCTTGGTCTCCTGGAGCAGCTTCAAGCAAAACGCGAACGAGTCCTTCAGCCCCTCGATCCGCGGAAAGACATAGAACGCCCCGTCGGGGGACGGAACGGTCACACCCGGCATTTGGCGGAGGGCTGCGAGGCAGAAGTCCCGGTTCTCCTTCAGGCGGACCAGCATGCGGCGGAGCTCGTCCTCTCCGTGAGCGAGGGCGGTCTGGGCCGCGCGCTGGATGAAGCTGGTCGCATGGGAGATGATGAACTCGTTGAGCTGCGTGGCGCGTTCCGCCACGTCCCGGCGGGCCACCAGCCAGCCGAGGCGCCAGCCGGTCATGCAGTAAGTCTTCGAGAAGGATTGGGTCACCATCACGGCGTCGCCGCGGGTCGCCTGGCGCAGGATCGAGGGGGCGGGCGTGCCCAGATCCGCCGCGCCGTAGTAGAGGCGATCATAGACCTCGTCGGCCAGCAGCCACAGGTCGTGGCGGCGGGCGAATTCCAGGAGCCCTATCTGTTCGTCCTCGGTGCTGACCCACCCCAAGGGGTTCGAGGGCGAGGTGTAGACCAGGAGGCGCGTGCGGGGCGTCAGCGCCGCCCGCAACGCATCGAAGTCGATCCGGTAGAGGCCGCGGCGGAGGAGGAGCGGGATCTCCACGGGGACCGCGTTGTCCATCCGGACGATGGCCGCGCCGTTGGGCCAGGCGGGGGTGAGCAGGAGCGCCTCGTCCCCGGGGTTCAGGACGCAGCGGATGGCGACGTTGAGCGCCTGCACGCCCGAGGCGGTCACGACGATCTCCGAGAGGGGATCGAGGGTCACCCCTTGCAGCCTGCGGTAGTGCTCGGCCAGGTCCTGCCGCAGACCCGGCAGGCCGGCGTTCTCGGTGTAGTAGGTGTAGCCGTCCTGCAGAGCCGTGGCGGCGGCCTCTTTGATGTAGGCCGGCGTGGGGAGGTTGGATTCGCCGAAATAGAGCTTGAGGACGCCGTCCATCTTCATGGCGGCCTCCGCCAGTTCTCGAATGCGCGACTGTGGGACTTGCTGGGCCGACGAGGCAACCGTGGGCATGATGAGAAGAACCTCCTCGAGATGGGGGGGACGGGACGGAGCAACGCGCCGGGTCCGGTCCACCCTGGCGTATTCTATCTGATATCCCTCCCCGTGCGTCAAGCAAATGGGGAAATGATCGCTGGAGAGGTGTGGCTGCCTTTCGGCTTGACACCATCAGGCACCTACTCCATCCTGCTGAAGACGGATGGGTGCAGGCCCCAGGCGCCGCACGGATGAGCCGGGGCTTTACGTATGCTGGGGCATTTGGACACACAAGGCCAGGGATAATGACGCCCAAAAGGTACAGCACCCCGGAAGACGCCATGCGGGCCGTGACGGAGGAGATCGTTCTTCGCGCGGTCCGGATGGCGCGGAAGAGGGGGAGATCCGTCTACATCTGCAAGACGGCCCGGGGCAAAGGGGTCGACGTCGCCACCCTCGATCCCCGGACGCCCGACGGGAAGAAGCGGCTGGACGCCTTCCTGACCCCCGTCCGCCGCCACTATACCGTCTCCGGCCTCGGCGCCCCCGAGGAGAAGAACGCCATCAACTGGCGCTCGCTGAATCTGCCCCTCCGTCGGAGAATCCTCGTCCTCCTCCAGGTGGCGGTCTCGTTTGTCATGAAGGGGACCCCGCTCAAGAACCGGCTCTACCGCTGGATGGGAGCCCACATCGGCAGGAACGTCGAGATCATGCAGTTTGCCTGGCTGGACCACTATCGGCCCGAACTCATCTGGATCGGCGACCACACGCTGATCGGCGCCTTCAGCAGGATCACGGTGCACGCGTACGAGGGGTGCGGGCGGTTCCGGTACGGTCTGGTCGAGATCGGGTCGAACTGCATTATCGGCGGGGGGACAGGGATCGGGCCCATCAAGATCGAGGACGGCGTGCGGACTCTGCCCGGCGCGACGCTCTCCCCGTACCTGGCCCGGGTGCGGGCCGGCTCCGTGGTCGGATTCGACCCCCCCAACCTGCGACTCCCCGAGGCCGCAGGGCCCGACAAGGCGCTCGGCGAATAACGGATCGGGGAACGCATATCCTGGCAGGCTGCTGAAAAATGCCCATCTGCGGGGACCCAGCCGGTGGCTGGGTACCCCGCTTGCTCGGGCACTCGCTGCGGCGTACCCAGTGTACGCCTCGCTCGACCCATCGCAAACCGCCTTGCATCTGGACCTTTTTGAGCAGCCTGCGAAGCGTGAGTCTTTCACCATCCTATTAGGCTAACGTCCTGAGTTAGAGGTTTGCCAACATATTCCAAGTTTCAAGACCAGAGGGGCATCTCGAACTCGGGTGGAACAGAAGCGGAGGTGGCAATGAAAGTCGGCATCATCGGCTGCGGGGCGGTCGGGAGCACCGCGGCTTACGCCATGGCACTCCAGGGCACGGCAAGCGAGATCGTGCTCATCGACCTCAACGTCAAGCTGGCTCGGGCGCAGGCGGAAGATATCCTCCATGCCACGCCCTTCGCCTCGCCGGTCCGGATTCTCGCCGGCGACTATCCCGACGTTGCGGGGGCCGGCGCGGTGGTCCTGGCCTGCGGCGTGGCGCAGCGCCCCGGCGAGACCCGCCTGCAGTTGATGGACCGGAACGTCCAGGTGTTCCGGAAGGTGGTTCCGAGCGTTCTCGCCCACGCCCCGGATGCCCTCCTGCTGGTCGCCGCGAATCCGGTGGACCTGCTGACCTGTGTGGTGACACGACTCTCCGGTCTCGCGGAGGGGCGGGTGATCGGCTCGGGGACCGTCCTCGACACGGCGCGCTTCCGGGTCCTCCTGGGAGAGCACCTGGGCGTGGCACCCCACTCGGTCCACGCCTACGTCATGGGCGAACACGGCGACTCGGAGGTCCTGGTGTGGTCGAGCGCCAAGGTGGGTGGTATCCCTCTGCTCGACTTTGCCGCGCAGACCGCCCGGACCATCACGCCGGAAGTGGTGGCTCGCATCGACGACGGGGTGCGCCGGGCCGCCTACCGGATGATCGAGGGGAAGGGGGCCACCTACTTCGGGATCGGGGCGGGTCTCAGCCGGATCGTCGGCGCCCTCGGGGACGACGAGCGAGCCGTCCTGACCGTCTCGGCCTGCGTGGCAGGGATCGAAGGACTCGAGGGGGTGAGCCTCTCGCTGCCGCGGATCGTGGGGTCACAGGGGATCGCGACGACGCTGCGGCCGGATCTTTCGGGAGAGGAGGCGGCGGCGCTGCGACGAAGCGCCGAGGTCTTGAGGGAGGCGGTCCAAGCGACCGGGCTCTAACCCGGACTATTCGCGAAAGCCTTCGCGAATAGTCCGGGGAATGACCAATTCCCAATGGTCAATGACCAATAACGAACATGTCTCCGTTCGTGTCCCTGACAGCGCGCCGGGCGCGCGTACCACCATTGGTCATTAGGAATTGGTTATTGGTCATTGAAACCAGAAGTCTCACGACATTGTTCGTGCATAATGTGGGCTAAGCCGTTGTCAAAGAATAACTTGACCGGAGAAATTCCGGAACGGCATAAGGAGCCGTAACGAAATCACAACAAATGGCCATGTTATTTCGTAACGGCTCCTAAGCATTTCAGGAATGCCGCCCCCGGTCGATCCCCGGGGTGTGCCGCGCCGCGCCGTTCCATCGCAGCAACCGCATGCCGTTCAGGGTGACCAGGACGCTGGCGCCCATGTCGCCCAGGACGGCGAGCCAGAGCGTAAGCCAGCCGGGGAAAACGGCCGCGATGGCGACGGCCTTGATCGCCAGGGCGATGGCGATGTTCTGACGGATGACCCGGATGGTCTGGCGCCCGAGTCGCATGATCTGGGGAAGCTTCGAGAGGTCATCCGCCATGAGGGCGACGTCGGCCGTCTCCAGGGCCACGTCGCTTCCCGTCGCACCCATGGCAATCCCCACGCTCGCCGCCGCCAGCGCCGGGGCGTCGTTGACCCCGTCTCCCACCATGGCGAGGCTGCCGAACTCCATCCGCAGCGCATGGACGGCTGCCAGCTTCTGCTCGGGGAGCAGCTCGGCCCGCACCGTGTCGGCGCCCACCTGTGTGGCGATCGCCTCGGCGGTGACCCGATTGTCACCGGTGAGCAGGGCGACGTGCCGGATGCCGGCAGCCCGCAGATCGGCCACCGCCCGGCGACTCGCGGGACGGAGCTGGTCTTCCAGGGCGATCAGGCCGAGGAGCCGCTCGGCCGTTCCCACCAGGATCGCAGTCTTGCCTTGTGCCTCTATGGCCTCCACCGTCTGGCCGTCTTGCCGACATCCATTCAGGCTCGCGAAGAGGCGGGGGCTTCCGACATAGATCGTCTGGCCGTCCAGCGCGGCGGAGCCGCCCTGTCCAGGGATGGCCGTGAAACCGGTCGTGACCGGAAGGGCGAGTCGGTCCCGCTTGGCCGCCCGCACGATCGCCCGGGCCAGGGGATGCTCGGAGTGGGCCTCCACCCCCGCGGCGAGGGCGAGCAGCTCCGCGGCGCCCTGGCCGCTCCAGGGAACCAGATCGGTCACCTCGGGCTTTCCCCGCGTGAGCGTGCCGGTCTTGTCCAGCGCGATCACCTTCAGCCGGCCCAGCTCCTCGATGTGCGCCCCTCCCTTGATCAAGACTCCGCGCCGTGCGGCGTTGGCGATGGCCGAGGCGATCGTCACCGGTGTGGAGATGACCAGCGCGCAGGGACAGGAGACGATCAGGAGGGCCAGGCCGCGATAGATCCATGGCTCCCACGGCTGGCCGAAGAGAAGCGACGGTACCACCATCAGGCCGACGGCCAGGGCAAAGACGGCCGGGGTGTAGACCCGGGCGAAGCGCTCGACGGCCTGCTGGGACGGCGCCCGCTGCGCCTGCGCCTCCTCCACGAGATGGATGATCCGCGCCAGCGTGGTATCGTCCACGCGGCGGGTGACCTCGACCTCCAGCGCCCCGTGCCCGTTGATGGTGCCTGCGTACACCGGGTCACCCGCTGCCTTGTCGACCGGGATCGCCTCGCCGGTGATGGGGGCCTGATTCACCGCCGAGATCCCGGCACGAACGGTCCCGTCCATGGGGAGACTCTCCCCGGGGCGAATCAGGAGAAGATCGCCGAGCCGGACCGCCTCGACCGGAATCTTGGTCTCACCGCCGTCGCGGCGCACCCGGGCCATCTTGGGCGCGAGGTCCATCAGGCTGCGGATCGACCGGCGGGCGCGATCCATCGTGTAGCCTTCCAGCCAGTTGGAGGCCGAGTAGAGAAAGGCCACCACGGCGCCCTCCTCCCACTCGCCGAGGAAGGCGGCGCCGATCACGGCACCCGTCATCATCCCGTTCATGTCGAACTGCATGCGGGCGAGGGCGCGGAGCCCCTGGCGGATGGTCGCGTACCCCCCGATGGGGATTGCCGCGGCGAACAGCGCAGTACCGAGCGGCACGTTGCCGAAGCCGTACTCCGCGATCCACCCGGCCAGGATGCACAGGCCCGCCGTCACCATGCGAAGCTGTGGGAGCCGCTCGCGCCAATTGCGAGCGGGTCCGGCCGGGGCGCCCTCGAGACGGGCGACCGTCCCGTCGTACTGCGCCGCCTCGCGGATTACCACCTTGGGATCGACGACGCCTTCGACCGTCAGTTTCCCGGCACCGAAATTGAGCCTGGCCCGATCCACGCCGGGCAGCGCCCCGATGGCCTTCTCAAGTCGTGCGGCGCAGTCGGTACAGGTCAGCCCGGTGAGCCGGAAGATCCGGGTCGGTTGGTCGGTGGAAGTTGGGGTAGCTGGCATGGGGCGATCTCGTGTGAATCTTCGAGAAGCCGGATCAGTCAGCGTCCGTTGTGGACGCACTCGTACATCTGCCGGGACACGTTGGCCAGGATCGCGTCGGCGAGCTTGAGCAGATCCCGGACGCGACGCTCCTGGAGCTGGTAGTAGACAAACTTCCCCCGCCGCTGGCTTCGGACCAGACCGCAGCCCGTCAGGCACGCTAGATGGGCGGAGACGTTGGCCACGGCGTTCTCGGTGAGCTGCGCGATCTCCCCGACGCTCCGCTCCCCGTCCAGCAGGGATTCAAGAATAGCCAGCCGCGTCGGGTCCGCGAAGCCGCGAAACAGCTTGGCCTTGAGAGAGGCGATGTCCATCGTGACAGGCATGGCAGTCTCCAATACAAAAACAATCAACTGAGTGATTGAATGATATACCGCTATCAGACACACGTCAAGTATTCCAACCTCTTTACGGATGTGACGAATTAGTGTATATACATTCCCGTGTTCACGTGGGATCTCCAGAAGGCCCGGGGCAACTACGACAAGCACGGCGTCGCATTTGAAGAGGCGGCAACCGTCTTTGCCGATCCTGCCGGGCTTGACTGGGGGGATCCGGTGCATTCACAGGAGGAGAGGCGCTCCAAGCGCCTCGGCAGATCGGTCGCCGGCCGCATCCTGCTCGTTGTGTATACGGCACGGAGGACGATTCATGGCTCAGAGACGATCCGCATCATCAGCGCGCGCCAAGCCTCCCGCAAAGAGCGCACGGCATATGCCGGATAGCCGCATTGACTTCAGCGACATCCCGGAAGCATCCGACGAGGAGTTGCGTCACGCCCGTCGGGTCGGACGGCCCGCCACGGGACAGGCAAAGCAGCTCATCGCGATCCGCATCGCGCCGCGTCTCCTGGCAGAGCTCCGCCAGATGGCGGCCCGGCAGCACAAGCCATACCAGACGCTCGTGCACGAACTGCTCGAGGTGGCAGTGAAGCGGGTTGCGTAGCCTCGCCGAGCCCCGGGGCGCCGTGGGTGCTGCTGTTCTATCGCGGGCACAAGCCGCGGTGGATCTGCGCTGTCGTGCGACGGGATGACGGGGCGGGATTCTTGATCACCGCATGGACAAGATCAAGGCAGTCCATGACGCCGAGGGACAGCCTCTTGCGGTGTGGCTCTTTGTAACCGAAGAATTGAAACCCCTCTCCTGGAAAATCAGGCAGTTCAATGAGAAGGGGCTTACGGGAGGACCGACGGGCAGGCGTTACCACGTACCGTGAAGCGGTTTGGTCCAATTGCGATTGACCCTGCCTATGTTATTCGGTATATGTGTACGACATTTCATTAAAGAAAGGAGAAGAGACCATGGATCGAAGAATCATCGCCCTGTACAACCAATACACCCATGGATTACTAGATCGTCGTGAATTCCTCAAGAAATCGTCAATTCTCGCTGGTGGCACCGCTGCGGCTAGCGCTCTGCTGCCTTTCCTGGAACAGAACTATGCCAGAGCCGAAGTGGTCCCCAAGACCGATCTTCGCCTCAATACGGACGATATCAAGTATCCCGGTGCAACAGGCGATGTTCGTGCCTATTTGGCGAGACCGAAAGGAGATGAGAAACTACCCGGAGTGATCGTCATCCATGAGAACAGAGGTCTTGTTCCCCACATCGAAGACGTTACCAGACGCGTAGCTTTGGAGGGGTTCTTGGCTTTGGCCCCAGACGCTTTGTCGCCGCTTGGGGGAACCCCGGAAGATATGAGTAAAGCTCCATCGATGATTCAGAGTCTGGATAGTCAATCGAACATACGAAATTTCCTTGCTGCGGTAAGGTATTTGATGGCTCACCCTGCGTCCACTGGAAAGGTCGGAGTCGTAGGCTTCTGTTGGGGAGGAGCAGTGGCAAACCAACTCGCAGTGAACTCTCCGGAGTTGATAGCCGTGGCCCCCTTCTATGGAAGGCAACCTGCCCTTGAAGATGTCCCCAAGATCAAGGCATCTTTACTTCTGCATTATGCCGGTATTGACGAGGGGATTAATAGGGGGATTCCGGCGTACGAGGCCGCTCTAAAGAATGCATCCATAGATTACAGGATATATATGTACGAGGGTGTCCATAGATTACAGGATGTATATGTACGAGGATGCCAAGCATGCGTTTCTCAACGACACAAACGCTGAGCGGTACAACAAGGAAGCGGCCGAACTAGCTTGGCAGCGCACAATCTCATTCTTTAAGGAGAAGCTCAAGAAATAGCAGCCGGTATGCGGATCATTTGCCCAAGCAGCATTTCTTGTACTTGCGCCCACTGCCACACGGACACGGGTCATTACGACCCGCTCTGGGGCTTGCCTGCACACCCTCAGCCTGCGCCATCATCATCTGCCCTTCAAGGGACTGCCGGCGCCATAGGGCGGAGAGCTGTGAAACGAAAGGTCGGCAATGGGTGAAGAAGCGTTTATAGCCCGCACACAGGTAGTTTAGCCCACCTTCGCCCTCCGGCGTACGGAGGATGCGATCCTTCGGGCACCCACCATGACACATATTCCGGACCTCGCATGCCTGACAATAGCGGGGTAGCGTGTCCAATTTGGCCTGCCCGAATGCTCGCTGCGCTGGACATTCAAGAAGATCGACCAGTGGAGTCTCCTGGATATTTCCCAGGCGATGTTCCGTGTCGACGAAGTGATCACACGAAAAGAAGTCTCCGTTGTGTTCGATGACGGGCACATCACCGCAGGTCTCCCGAAAGATACATAGCGCATGCTCTTGCCCGAAGGCAGTTCTGGCCGCCTCCTCGAATATCTGCACGTTGACCCGCTCGATATCCTGGCCCATCCATTCGTCGAAGATGGTGCAGAGAAAATTGCCCCAAGCGAGAGCGGGCACACTGCGCTGGCTGACGCCACCCTCTTCGTCTGGCTGCGGCTCGACCAGAGGTAGAAATTCCACGTACTGGGCCTTGATCTCTTTGAAGAACCGGTAAACCTGGGTGGGATACTGGACGTTCTGTGCATGGACCACACACAGGATACTGCACGGGATTCGGTGCTGCCGCAAGAGTGTATACCCACGCATCGATTGCTTGTGGGTGGGATGCTGGCCCTTGGTGACACGGTAGCGGTCGTGCATTTCCTGCGGACCGTCCAGGCTAAGCCCTACGGCAAAGCCCTCTGCTGCCAAGAAGCGGCACCAATCCTCATCAAGAAGGGTACCGTTGGTCTGCATCCCGTTGGTGATGCGTTGGTGAGGAGACTGATGCTTGCGCTGCAGGGCCACAATCTTGTGAAAGTAGTCCAGCCCCAGGATGGTCGGCTCCCCACCATGCCAGGAAAAGTTGATCACCGACCCGGGGGAAGCATCGATGTGCTGGACAATGTACTTCTCCAGGATGTCGTCGGGCATCCGAAGCGACTCGGTCTTTGGGAAGAGGTGTTCTTTCTTCAGGTAGTAACAATAGTGACAGTCCAGGTTGCAAATGGAGCCAGCCGGTTTCGCAAACACCTGAAATTCGCGGGAAGCTCTCACCATCCGTCAATCCCCAATCTCCGTAATGGAGGACGTTGCATCCTAATTACACGAGGGCTCACGATCTAGGCTGGGAGCCTATCCTCAACCAGCGCTGCACGCCGGATCCTGACCTTCACTTCCACTCGCGATCCGAGCCGATTGATGATGGACATGAGGCGATCGACAGTGAACCGCCCGAGGTCCGCATTCCGGATGCGCGAGAAGTCGGCCGCCGCAATCCTCGTCCGGGTCTGCGCCACGCGCACACTCAGACCCTCCCGATCGAGCACCTTGATGATCTCGGCGGCCAGGATGGCCTTGAACTGTTCAACGTCCGCGTTCGCATGCCCAAGATCGCGGAATACATTGCCGCTGCCATGCGTCACTTCCAGCCTCTGGCCTTTCATTGCACGATCTCCTTCAGTCGCTGCAAGCGATCCTTGATCATCTCGATGTCGCGCTGGGACGTCTTGATGCCCTGCGTCGATTTCTTATGGGCTGTCGCTCATTCCCCGGGTGTGGAAGTGTGGCCTCTCGCGCCGTCGCCTCAATACCTATATGTTGTCATATATGACAACACCTGTCAATGCATCAACGATGCATGCCGCTTTGTGTGATGGGGGGGCATTACGTCCTATGACTCCTGGCGACCTCGTGCCCTCGGACGAGGGGAGGCGGATGATGACGCCAACAGCCACCGACTATCGGGACCACGCCCTGCGAAGGTGCGGGCCGTGGCCTTCGCACGCGGGGGGGGCAGCTTCGGGGTGGTCGTCCCGCTCACCCCTTGTGGCCGAGGAGTTGAAACTCGTCTCCTGGAATATCAGGTAGTTACCGCTCTTAAGGTGTCCGGTACCTCTTTTCATTGGTGGATATTGGTGCATTGAACTGCGAGAGGCTGCGTCAGAAAGCGACCCATGGGGAAGCTCGGCTCAAACACCCGCTTCTGCCTCCTCGAAATGGGGATCGAGGTTGGCTGCCCAGAGAGATCGTACGCTTCGGGAATGAGCTCAGCTATCATGAGGTTCTCGTCACTTGGGCATAACGAACGCGTCACTCTTCGCACGCGCAACGTGCGATCGGGTAGCTGCATCTGTACTGCTCACTCATCGGGTTCCAGGCGTTTGCCGAAACTCACCACATCGTCGATCTTGAACCCGATCCGCTTGTAGAACTCAATCACTGCCGCATTCGTGCTGCGCACCTGCAGATTGATCTTCGGGCAGCCGGCGGCCCGAAGCAATGCTTCCGCCTCCTCCATCATTCGTCGGCCGATCCCTGCACGCTGGTGGCGTGGGCTGACCGCCAGGTAGTTTATCCACCCGCGGTGCCCTTCATAGCCGGCCATGACGGTGGCCACGACCTGGTTCTCCACACATCCGACCAGGAACATACCGGCTTGCACCTGGAGTTTCCGCCGGATGTCGCGCCGGGGATTGTTCCAGGGAACGACCAGCCCGCAGTCGGTCCACAATTGGACGACGGCCTCCTCATCACCCGGTTCGTACGGCCTGATATCTACAGTCGTCATTTCTGTGCCGAACGTGTGAGTTGACGGGCGGCCGGAGGCCGCCGTTTCGTTGACGAAGGGTCAGGCGCTTAGTGGGGAACATTGAGAAAGTGCCCAACAAGCGAAACCAGCCAAACAAGGACGGCCAGCAAGAAGACGACCAGCCCACCGACAAACCATAGCGAGGACAAGCTCGGCGGCACTGTAGCATTGGCGCGAACTACAAGCCAGTGTGCATAGCAGAGAAAGACGAGCAGCATGGAGGCAAAGCGCGCTGTTTGCCGAGAAAGAAACTCGATTGTCTCGGGCCGACGCTCAGGCGCCAACCAATACTCTCCGTTGGGTAGATTGATACGCGCATTTGGGTTGCTGAAGATCTGGTTTGGCAGGATGAACATGACTAGCGGTACAACCACGACGATGCCGAGCATGAACCACATATAGAACTCGCTCGGCATAAACCCATTCGCTTCACCAGACGCACTGAAATGAGATGCAACAACACTTGGCAAAGCTCGGCTAGTACCCCAGACAAACAATGCAGCGCAGGCAACCAGCGTCAGAAACGGCGCTACGGATCGGCCTCGCAGATTCGATCGACTCATCGATGGTCGCCTGACTCTATCGCGTAGCGCGATCTCTCGAATTCCCTCACCGACACCAGTCCGGGATCTCGGTCTGCCAGCGGGCCGCCCATGTGACATTCCCGCGGGTCTGCCTCCAGGCGCGGGCAAGGGCGCTGGCTCGCCGGCCCAACACGTCGACTTTGAAGATAACCCGGCGCTCCAGCCCCCGCACCATCACGTGGTGGAGGGTCTCCGGAGCATCCAAGCGGGGTTGGCAGGGCATGGCACGCCTCATCTCTGCGAGATTATACAGATCGAGCTACGTCCCGCATTACGTCTCCAGGAATATTAGGTAGTTACCGCTCTTAAGGTGTCCGGTACCTTTTTACGGAGGGGCGGGCCGCTCGCCCTTTGGGGCCGCGGAATTGAAATCCCGCTCCTGGAGAAACAAGGGGTTGCCTCTCTCAAGGTGTCCGGTACCGTTTTCCCGCCGTCGGCAAGGATCATGGCCACCCAGCGGTTGTCGATGGGGCGCACGTGGATAGTCCGCCAGACGGGTTCGTCGTCGGGGCCGTGAGTCAGAAGGCGACGCACTCGCATCGCAGTCCATTCATTCTACAGCCCCCCCTTTTTTAGGGTGGCCAGATTGCGAGCGACTGTCTGCGTGGAGGGATGGGCTTCACCTAGAGAATTGTGCAGTATTCGCAGCGCCCGCTCGAAATGCGCCCGCGCTCCCGCGAGATCCCCCAGGGCCCGCAGGACGCCGCCGAGGTTGTTGACGCGGATTGCCACCGTGGGATGGCTCGGCCCGTAGGCGGCCTCGTCGATCCCGAGCGCCCGCTCGTAATACGCCCGCGCCCCCGCGAGATCCCCCAGGGCCCGCAGGACGCTGCCGAGGTTGCTGACGTCCGTGGCCACCTCGGGATGATTCTGCCCGTAGGCGGCCTCGTCGATCGCGAGCGCCCGCTCGTAATACGCCCGCGCTCCCGCGAGATCCCCCAGGGCCTGCAGGACGC
>JAPLLC010000155.1 GCA_026387775.1 Candidatus Methylomirabilota bacterium
AACACCCGGCTCTTTCTCGAGACGGCGGAGCGCGCAGCGGAGCTGTCGGCGCTGCGCGAGGGCGGACAGGCCATCACCGGGCGGCTGGAGCTTCCCGACGTCCTGGAGGCCGTGGCGGCCGGGGCGATGCGTTTGTTGGGGAGCCAGTTCGCCCAGATCCTGCTCTGGGACGAGATGGCCCAGCAGCTCAAGTACGGGGCGGCCATGGGACCGGAGGTGGAGCGGGTCAGGGCGCAACTCTTCGCCGAGAGCCGGGGGGTGAACGCCACGGTGGCGCGCATCCGGCAGTCGATAATCCTCGATGACTACCAGGCGTCCCCGTATGCGCTGCCGGAGTTCCCGGACGTCGTGGCCACCATGACGACGCCGGTGGTCTTCGGGGATCGCCTCCTGGGGGTCCTGCACTCCCACACCACCCAGCCCGGCAAGCGCTTCACGCCCGACAACCTGCGGCTGCTCCAGATGCTGGCCACCCAGGCGGCGATCGCCATCGAGAACGCGCGGCTGTACGAGGAGGCCTGCATGCGGAGCGCTCGGTTCCGCGCCCTGAGCGAGCTGAGCCGCAAAGTCACGGCGTCGCTGGACCTCCAGCAGGTGTTCGACTATGCCGTTCAGGCGGCCGTGGACCTCCTCGACTTGGCCCTGGCGCGCCTCTGGGTGTGGCAGGAGGACTCCGGCCTCCTGCACGTGCAGGCCAGCGCGGGCCATGTGGACCTCCTACCTCCGCCGCGGGAGACGTTCGCGTCCGGGGAAGGGGTCACCGGGTCCGTGTTTCGCTCGCTGGAGGTGGTGACGCTCTCCGAGGCCGATGGGGACCCCCGTTTCATGGAACAGAGCTGGGCACGCAGCATGGGAGTCCGCAACGTGGCGGTGATTCCGCTGCATCTGGGCGAGCGGGCGGTGGGTGTCCTCTCGGTCGCCCGGCGGAGTGGCCGGACCTTCCAGGAGGACGACGTCGAGCTGCTCACGTCCTTTGCCCAGCACGTCGCCATCGCCATCGAGAACGCCCGGCTCTTCCGGGAGAAGGAGCGGCTGGCGGTCGTAGAGATCCTGCGGCTGCGCAAGATCTCGATCCTGAGTGAGATCGGGTCGGCCATGCGGGGGACCATGCAGCTCGACGCGCTCCTCCGGATGATCCTGACCGGAGTGACATACGGAGGCGGGCTCGGGTTCAACCGGGCCATCCTGCTGCTCGTGGACGAGTCCCGGCAGCTCCTGACGGGCCGGATGGGCGTGGGGCCCAGCTCGGGCGCCGAGGCGGCGAGGATCTGGGACGCCCTGACCTCGCAGCGACGACCGCTCTCCGATCTCATCGCCGAGCGGGCGATGGTGGACGGAAACGAGGTCGAATCCCCCTTCGACCAGATGGCTCGCAGCCTGCGGATCCCGCTCCACGGGGAGGCGAGCGTCCTGGTGCGCACGGTCCTGGAGGCGCGACCCATCCGCATCCGGGAGGCTCGTCAGGATCCCGGGGTGCATCCGGACCGGGAGGGACTCCTGGGAGTGGAGGAGTTCGCCTGCGTTCCCCTGGTGACCAAGGGCAAGGTCGTAGGGGTAATCGCGGTGGACAACAAGTTCAACGGGAAGCCGATCACCGACGAGGACCTGGAGTTTCTCTCGGTCTTCGCGACGCAGGCGGGGCTGGCGGTCGAGAACGCCCGGGTGTACACCAGCCTGGAGGAGGCCAATCGCGAGATCCAGCGCACCCATCATCAACTCCTGCAACAGGAGCGACTGGCGGCGCTGGGCGAGATGGCCGCCCACGTGACGCACGAGATCCGGAACCCGCTGGTGGCGATCGGCGGATTCGCGCGGCGGCTGGCGCAGCGGCTGGGGTCGCGCGAGCCGGAGGGGGAGTACGCCCAGATCATCGCCCGGGAGGTGGAGCGACTGGAGCGGATCGTCCAGGGCGTGCGCGGCCTGTCCCGGGAGATCCGTCTGCACCTGGCGGAAACCGACCTGCACGTCCTGCTACAGGACTGCCTGGTCCTCTTCGAGGAAAAGATCGCTCTCCAGAAGGTGTCGCTGCGCCTGGACCTCGAAGAGCCGTGGCCGATCCTCCGTCTGGATCCGATGCAGGTGAAGCAGACGATCGTCAACCTGGTCGCGAATGCGCTGGAGGCCATGCCGTCCGGAGGGACGCTCACCCTCGTGACACGTACGTCCGGGGGCGGGCCGAGGGCGCTGCTCGACCAGTCGAATGGGCCAACTGGATCGGACGAGCATGCGGGGGAGGCCGATGCGGCGGCCGCGCGGCCGCTCGACCATCCGGTCGCGCGACCCGCAGGGGGGAAATGGGTGATGCTCAGCGTGGCCGACACGGGGGGCGGCATTCCGGGGGAGGTCCTGGGCGAGATGTTCAACCCCTTCTTCACCACGAAAGAGGTGGGGACCGGGCTCGGTCTCACGCTGATTCGACGGATCGTGCGCGCCCACGGAGGACACGTGGAGGTGGAGAACCGCCCGGGGGAGGGCGCGACGTTTCTCCTCTGGCTGCCGACTTTAGTTCCGCCCGCCCCCGGGGACGTGCCGGCATGACGCCGGGGGTCAGAAGACAGAGGTCAGAGGTCAGAGGTCAGGAGTCAGAGGACGGGAGCGGCGTCGGTGGGTGCCAGGTCGGCACCGGAGGGAGATCCATGAAGCGGATCTTGGTGGTGGATGACGAGGAGGCGATCCGGAGGCTGTACCGGGTAGAGCTCTCGGAGGCCGGGTATCAGGTTGACCTGGCGGCGGATGGGGCCGAGGCACTCCGCATGGTCGAGCAGTCGCGGCCGGATCTCATGACCATCGACATCCGGATGCCCGGCATGGACGGGATCGAGCTCCTGGCGAAGGTGCGGGCCAAGCACCGCGATCTGCCGATCATCATCTGCAGCGCCTACGGCGACCTGAAGCGGGATTTCGGCACCTGGGCGAGCGATGCTTTCATCACCAAGTCCGCAGACGTGCAGGAGCTCAAGATGAAGATCGCCGAGTTTCTGGGAAAGGACGAGGGTGGTGAAAAAGCTTGCAGGCCAGCGGAGTGATGCCTACTCGGGGGGCAGAGGGCAAGGTCGGTTCGGTCATCCGGGGATTGCTGCGACGGAGCAATCGTTGTTCCGACCGACAGTTGGGTGATCGAGGAAGTTGCGAGGAGCGGGGAGTCCACTTGGCATACCGCTTGCTCTCTCGTGAGGACAACGTCTGAGAAGCGCAGGGCAAAGGAGACCTCATGAAGAAGATTGAAGCCATCATCAAGCCGTTCAAGCTGGACGAAGTGAAAAATGCCCTGGCGGAGGTGGGCATCCAGGGGATCACGGTCAGCGAAGTGAAGGGATTCGGCCGACAGAAGGGCCACACGGAGCTGTACCGGGGCGCCGAGTACACGATCGACTTCCTGCCCAAGGTGAAGGTGGAGATCGTCGTGCCGGACGAGAAGTGCTCCCAGGTGGTCGAGACGATTCAGGCTTCGGCCAAGACCGGCCGGATCGGGGACGGGAAGATCTTCATCCTGCCCTGTGAAGAGGTGATCCGGATCCGGACCGGGGAGCGTGGGACCGCCGCAATTTAGGGTGATGGATGTCGTGGTCGGGGGCTCGACGTTGTGAACCGCAGCTTGTCTCGAGGAGAAGGAGCGCGCGCATGATCCCGAAAGAAGTGATGAAGATGACCAAGGAGCAGGGCGTCAAGATGGTGGACCTGAAGTTCATGGACTATCCCGGGATGTGGCAGCATCTGACGGTTCCCATCTCCCAACTGGAGGAAGACTCCTTTGAGGAAGGGTTCGGTTTCGACGGGAGCTCGATCCGCGGCTGGCAGGCGATCCACGCCAGCGACATGCTCCTGTTGCCCGATCCGGCGACCGCGGTCATGGACCCCTTCACGGCGGCGCCGACCCTGAGCCTGATCTGCAACATCGTGGATCCCATCACCAAGGAGCGGTACAGCCGCGACCCGCGGAACATCGCGCAGAAGGCCGAGGCGTATCTGAAGTCGACCGGGATCGCGGACACGGCCTTCTTCGGCCCCGAGGCCGAGTTCTTCATCTTCGACGACATCCGCTACGATAGCCAGCCGAACTGCACCTATTACTACATCGATTCCGTCGAGGGACAGTGGAACACGGGCCGAGTAGAGGGCCCGAATCTCGGGTACAAGTCTCGCTACAAGGAGGGCTACTTCCCGGTCCCTCCCACGGACAGCATGAATGACCTTCGAACCGAGATGGTCCTCGTCATGGAGCAGGTGGGAATCGCGGTGGAGGCCCAGCACCACGAGGTGGCCAGCGGGGGGCAGGCCGAGATCGACATGCGCTTCAACTCCTTGACGAAGATCGCGGACAGCCTGATGTGGTACAAATATATCATCAAGAACGTGGCCCGGAAACACGGCAAGACGGTGACCCTGATGCCCAAGCCCATCTTCGGCGACAACGGGACGGGGATGCACTGCCACCAGAGCCTCTGGAAGGGCGGGCAGCCGCTTTTCGCCGGCAACGGCTATGCCGGCCTGTCCGACATGGCCTTGTGGTATATCGGGGGCATCCTCAAGCATGCCAACGCCCTCTGCGCCCTGGTGGCCCCCACCACCAACTCGTACAAGCGGCTGGTGCCGGGCTACGAGGCGCCGGTCAACCTGGCCTACTCCAGCCGGAACCGAAGCGCGGCCATCCGTATCCCGATGTACTCGCCGAGCCCCAAGGCAAAGCGGATGGAGGTGCGCTTCCCGGACTGCAGCTCCAACGGCTATCTGGCCTTCTCGGCCATGCTGATGGCCGGCCTGGACGGCGTCCAGAACAAGATCGACCCGGGCCAGCCCCTGGACAAGGACATCTACGAGCTGGGTCCGGAGGAGCTGAAGGGGGTTCCGTCGGTGCCGGGCTCGCTGGACGCGGCCCTGACGGCGCTCGAGAACGATCACGAGTTCCTGCTGAAAGGGGACGTCTTCACCCAGGACGCGATCGACACCTGGATCGACTACAAGCGGAAGCGCGAAGTGGATCCGGTCCGCCTGCGGCCGCACCCGTACGAGTTCGTGCTGTACTACGACATCTAGTCCTCGCCTCCGTCCACCACCTCCGCACGCCCCGCAGGCACCCCCTGCGGGGCGTGCGGTGTTGCCGGTGTCTTCAAAATCGATCGAGCCATTCTCATCATGAGGGAGATGTGACCTGTTGATTGGAGTGTGCTATGATTCCACCGGCTTTGTTGAAGGGGGTGGGGGTTCATGGAAAAGAATGTTGCGGGTTTGATAGAGGAAGCCCGGCGGTTGCCCCTGTCGCAGCAGCTCAATCTCATCGAGCAGCTCGCGCGGTCTGTTCAGTCCGAACTGGAGGCCACCGCGACCCTCGGAGGAGAGTTGGCCGCCTGGGATATGCTGAGCGACGAAGCACTGGAGCGGTTTGAGGCAACGCTGTGAATCTGGAACGCCATCTCCGTTCGTTGTTGTCCCTATAATACCGGGGGTTCACTGTCCTACCCATCCCTCTGCTCCAAGCCTTTCCGTCATGCTACGGTGTCCTGCTCACCTCCCATTTCATTGCCGAAGAATTGAAAACCCTCTCCAAGGAAATCAGGCAGTTACCTCGCTAACCCGCATTATTCACGAACAGTACCGTGAATTCTGCGAATCCAATGACCAATGACCAAATTCCAATAACCAAGGATGGTACGCGCGGCTGGCGCGCTGTCAGGGGCACGAATGGAGGCCGGGTTCGTTGTTGGTCATTGATCATTGGGAATTGGTCATTCTCGAGATTATTCGCGATGGCGTTCGCGAATAATCCGGGTTAGGCCGGATGACAGGCCACCGCGATAGTCACGCTTGACGTTAATCACGCGGCGTGTTACTATCTCGTTATGATCGTGTCGTTCAGGGACGCCGACACCCAGCGCCTCGCCCATGGGTGGCGGGTCAAGCGGTTCGTTGGCATCGAGTCCGTCGCACGACGCAAGCTTCGACAGTTGCAGATCGCGGGGCAGCTCGACGACCTTCGTGTGCCTCCTGGCAACCGACTTGAGGCCCTCAAGCGCGACCGCGCCGGTCAACACAGCATCCGAATCAACGACCAGTACCGTGTCTGCTTCCGCTGGACGGCCGCGGGCGCTGAAGACGTCGAGATCGCGGACTATCACTAGCAGGATGCTGAAAACTCACTTTTCGGCAGGCTGCTCAAAAGGGTCCAGATGCAAGGCGGCACGCGAAGGGCCGAGAGAGGCGTACTCCAGGTACGCCGCAGCGAGTGTCCGAGCGGGCCAACGACGCAGCAGATGGGTCTTTTTCAGCAGCCTGCTAGAGGTGTCGCATTTGACGCGAGGATCACAATGAAGACGGTCGCTGAAGACGTCGAGATCGTGGACTACCACTAGAGTGATGATGATGGCAAAACTCAAGCCCGTGATGCCAGGCGAGCTCCTTCTGGAGGAGTTCCTCGTGCCGATGGGGATCTCGCAGTACCGCCTCGCCAAGGAGATCAACGTCCCGGCCCAGCGGATCGGTGAGATCGTCGCCGGCAAGCGCTCCATCACCGCAGACACCGATTTGCGCCTGTGCAAGTTCTTTGGCCTGTCCAACGGCTACTGGCTTCGCGCTCAGGTGGCCTACGACACGGAGGTCGCCGAGGGCGCTCTGGCGAAGACGCTGCAGAAGATCAAGCCGTGGCAGGGGATCGGCGCGCGGTTGGGTCACTCCGTCTAACCAAACCCTGCCATTCGAGAAGCTGGCGGTGCTCGGGGCGGGGGCCACCGGGAGCACGACTAGTGGCTTTCTCTCGAGGACGGAGGGCCAGCCAACCGGTGGCGGCGAATAGCAAATTATCAAGGCCTGACCCCGTATCCTACCCATCCCTCCGCTCCAAGCGTTCCTGCCATGCTGCGGTGTCCTGCTCACCCCTCATTGTCGAAGAATTGAAAACCCTCTCCAGGGAAATCAGGCAGTTACCTCGCTAAAGGTGTCCGGTACCTTTTCTAAGGATCATTACGACGGTATAATGCCCCAGCCCTGCAACTCGCAACCCGCGCCAGGACCAATCACCGGCGCGACCAGCAGAAAGGATCAGCGCATGAAGGCCGAGCCCACGCCCACCATCGACATCGTCTCGGACATCGTCTGACCCTGGTGCTTCATCGGCAAGCGGCGCCTGGAAGCCGCACTGCGGCTGTACCAGGAGCGCAGGCCCGATGAGGAGAAGCCAGCCGTGCGCTGGCTCCCATTCCAGCTCAACCCGGACTTGCCGGCAGAGGGCATCCCGCGCCAGGAATACCTCGAGCGCAAGTTTGGCCCCGGCCATTCTCACAGCTACGCGCGTGTGGCGGGCGTCGGCAGGGAAGTCGACATCGCATTTGCGTTCGATCGCATCACGGTGCAACCGAACACACTGCATGCGCACCGACTCATGATCTACGGGGCGAAGCAGGGGCGCGAAGACGAGGTCGCGGAGCAGCTCTTCCGCGCCTATTTTCTGGAGGGCGCCAATCTCACCGACCAGGCTGCGCTGGCGCGCGTCGGCGAACGCGCCGGCCTGGACCGCGCGGCGCTGGCAGCCTACCTGGCGTCAGGGGACGGCCGGGAGGAAGTGCTGCGCGCCGACCTCGAAGCCCGGCAGGCCGGCATCAACGGTGTGCCGTGCTTTATCTTCAATCACCGCACCGCGCTGTCAGGCGCGCAGG
>JAPLLC010000020.1 GCA_026387775.1 Candidatus Methylomirabilota bacterium
GGCGCCGTGCTGCCCGTGGATGGCGGCTACACCGCCGTCTAGCGACATCACCAGAGAGAGCGCTCTCGCAAGCGCCGGGGATCCTCTCGGCGCTCGCGGTGTTTTGGGAAGGCTGCGCTGCAGCTATCCGGGGAGTCGGGTCGGGAGGGGCTTGCCCTCCGCTGTCATTGACACACAATATCCCAGAAACAAATCCCTACGGAATTGCAGCGGCGCACTTGATTGCACGACCGGGCATCTGGAGGCAACACCGCCGGTGGGGGGGTTGGTCTGAGGCTGGGCGGAACAATCGGCTGCACCCCGGGGGGCCTCGGTGGCGGGGTGTCGTACGCCGAATCGCAGATCGGCGCTTGAACGCAACGCCCCCATTCGTCGCAGAGCCACTCCCACTGACAGCTTGCCATCAGCGGTGACACCAGAAAGAAGACAAATGCAAGGCTCGCCAGGCAGACCCGGATGACCCGCATTGAACGCCTCCTTCTTCGGCGCTCAAGGTGGGCGTTCACCCATCCTCAGGAGGGCGAACGTCCACCCTCGACGAGATCCGCGGCTCGAATGCTCATACATGGGGTGCCAGGCATACTTCACCCGCAGCACCCCGCCATCCCCTCTCTTTCGCACCTCCATGGGAAGCCGTTGTTCAACCGTGGTCGCGCAACCCGGAAGGGCAAATAGGCGGTAGGCTGGAAAGCGCGTACGGCTTCCCGCTTACGAAACATGCCGAGAGCCTTACGCGGAAGCCTACGCCTTGTGGATTGAGCATGTCAACGGAAAAGGCGAACGCAGGCGGCCAGGGGGGGTGTTCGCTGGAGCATTCGAGAACGCGTATTTGATCTGCCCGTCCTCTAGGTGACGGCAGGGTTGAGGGGATGCATTTCACGCTCGGCTTGCGGTGGCTTGTGCGGCTGCGCCAGATCAACCGTCTCCCGACTCACCAGCATCCCAGCCCGGGTTCGCCCGCCATCTCGTCGAGCCCCGCTGGGTCGAGTACGGGCTGGGGTGAGAAGGTTGCGCGAAACCACATGCCGCCCGGCAGACATCGCTCCTCAGTGGATCGCCACGCACCTGCACCTTTCCCGCCAAGCCGTTCAACTGCATCTGGGCGTGGTCATGGTATAGTGGTCAGGTACCCCTCGGGAGTGGATAAGGGGTTGCGGCGTCTTCCCGTACTCGATAACTGAGAGGAGCTATGCATGAAAGCGGAAATCGTGGCCGTGGGCACCGAGCTGCTCCTGGGGCAGACCGTGGACACCAACTCGGCCTACATGGCCCAGCAGTTGACGACCATCGGCGTGGACGTGTACTTCAAGTCCACCGTGGGCGATAACCTGGAGCGGATCACGGCCACGCTGCGCAGTGCCCTGAGCCGGGCCGACTTTGTCCTCACCACGGGCGGCATCGGGCCGACCCTCGACGATCTGACCCGCGAGGCCGTCGCCGAGGTGACGGGCCGGCCGCTCGTCTTCGACCAGCGGCTGTGCGATCAGATCGCCGACTTCTTCACCCGCGTGGGCCGGCCGATGGGCGAGAACAATCGCAAGCAGGCCTTCATCCCCGAGGGGGCGATCCCCATCGAGAATCCCGTGGGCACGGCCCCGGGCTTCATCGTCGAGATCGGACCCCGGGCCATCGCCTCAGTCCCCGGCGTCCCCCACGAGATGCGCCACTTCATGGAGCACGCCGTCCTCCCCTACCTGCGGCAGAAGATGGGCATCCGGGAGATCATCGTCTCCCGCGTCCTGAAGCTCTTCGGCATCGGGGAGAGCCTCGTGGACGAGAAGCTCGCGGATCTCATCGCCGCGGGGCAGAACCCAACCATCGGCCTGCTGGCTCACACCCAGATCGGTGAGGTCCATGTCCGCCTCACGGCCAAGGCCGAGCACGCGGCGGACGCCCAGGCCTTGAACGCCGCCCTGGAGCGCCGGGTCCGGGAACGGCTGGAGGCGTTCATCTTCGGCGCGGATGAGGAGACCTACGAGGGCGTCCTGACGCGATTGCTCCACGACGGCGGCCTGACGTTGGCCGTGGCCGAGACGGGCTTTGGCAGCTCGATCATCCAGACCCTGAAGGGCTTGGCCGGCAGCGACAGGTTCTTGAAGCTCGGCGTCACCCTCACCGCCCCGGCGATGGGCGCGGCGCTTCCGGGGATTCCGGCCGGGGCCCTGGGAGACACGACGATCCTGGGAGAGGCGGCGGCCCGCGCCCTGGCCCAGGGGGTGCGGCAGTTCGCGGGAGCGGACCTCGGCTTGGCGCTCACGGGTCAGGCGGCACGGGAGAAGGCCCAGGACCACGTGGTGCAGATCGCGCTCGCGCACTCCGCCGGCGTCGAGAGCCTGGAGCAGCGCTGGCCGCACGCCATGCGCTTCGTCGAGAATCGCACGACCAAGTTGGCCCTGGCCCAGGTCCGCAAGTACGTCCTCGACCGGACGTAGGGGCTTGCTCGCTCGCCACAAGAGACACAAGACACGGCAAGATAAGGGCAGCGGGCATATCTTCGAACAGCGGCCCTTGGATTCCAGGGATTGTCTTGTATGGTGGCGGCGACGTGGAGGAGTCGCAACCCCGTTCTCGGCCAACGTTGAAATGTCGCTGACATCAACCAGGTCGGTGCAGCAGTTGCCAGTAGCCGTAGAAGGCCTCTACGTTCCCGTACAAGGGGAGCCCGTCTTCACCCTTTGTGATGGGGAGCCGCTCCGCGACGAGGTCCGTTGCGGCCCTGGCCACCTCCAGGAAGTCGGCGTCCGGGCGGGACCCCGCAGCTCGGCGCAGCGACTCGCTGATAACGTCGGCAATCTCCTGACAGGCTCTCAGGTAGGTCGTGACGTTCGGTCCGAGATGCACCGAGTCTCTGGGCACGGTGAGCGTCCGATAGTGGTGCCCGAGCGCGAGCGTGGCGATGTCCATCCCCAGTAACCGGTTGATGGTGCGTTCGAAATCCGCCGGATAGTAGATGAGCGGAAGGCCACCCGGCCGACTGCTCAGGCCCAAGGCCGAGTCCCCGCAGAGCGCCAGCCTCTCGGACTCCCAGTAGTAGCAGACCGAACCCTGGGTGTGCCCTGGCGTATGGACCACATGGAGCCGAATCCCTTTTCCGAGATCGACCACGTCACCGTCCGCCAGCATTCGGTCCACCTTCGTCGGCTTCCCGGCGTTCACCTTGAATGCCGCCCTAGCGGCTTCCAGCCGGTCTGCCCGACCGACGAGGATGTGGCGATTCACGAAGAAGGTGTCAAACTGGACGTCGGGATCTTCTGCGACCTGGGCGTCGGCCTCATGGATCCAGACCTTTGCCCCGGACACGGCCACCAGTTCGCCGTTCCCGCCCGTGTGGTCGTGATGGCCGTGGGTGTTCAAGATAAGATCCACGTCGCCGAGTGTGAGCCCATAGGTCTCCAGCGCCGGCGCGAGGTACCTGATCGGCGTGTCGTGGACGCCCGTGTCGACGATGGCGAGGGTGCCACCTTGTAGTAGATAGAGTTCGGTGTGGCCACCCTCCCCCCAGTAACTGCCGATTTGCACGACCTGGGGATGGAGCCGGAACTCGTTGTGTGGTTGCACCACACCCTCCTCTCGCTCCTCGGTTGCCTCACCCCCGCGACTCCGTCGACCACCCTAGGGGCGGTTGACGGAGTCTCAATCGTCAGCCGGGCGGCGCGCCAGAACTCTGCGGACTACTCCCCGACCGAGGGGCGGCCAATCTTCTCCCGGATGTGCTTGACGCCCTGACTGGCGGCGTTGAACAGCATAAAGTGGTCACTGGTGCACGCCAGGAACTGGAAGCCCTGCTCCACCCGCACCGGCACCTCTTCCACGCTCCTGCAGTGGATCCCCGCGGGCACGCCTGCCTTCTTGGCGGCGGCCAGCACCCGGGCGACGGCCTGCGCGTGGGACGGATCGCTCGCTCCCGGTCCCTTGCCGAGGCCCATGGACCAGGCAAGATCGTTGGGGCCGATGAAGCAGGCGTCCACACCCGGGACCGCAAGGATCTCTTCCACGTGCTCGACTGCCTGGATGTGCTCGATCATCACCACGACCAGGATCTCGTCGTCGGCATACTTGGGGTAGTCGTCCCCCGCCCAGTAGCGCCACCGCCCACCGCCGGCGCTCCGGATCCCTGCTGGGGGATACTTGGCATAGCTGACCGCGTTGGCCGCCTCTTCTGCGGTGCAGACCATGGGCACCACGATCCCCATCGCCCCGGCGTCCAGGATTCGGTTGCTCAGCATCTCGATGGTCATCGGTCCGTGCTCGGCGTCGACGGTCACCCAATCCCAGCCGGCATGGGCCATGACTTCGGCCACGTTGACGCAGGGAAAGTTGAGCCAGGCCCCGATGGCAGGCTTCCCGGCTTTCAGTAGTCGCTTGGTCGTGTTGAATCGCATCTGTTCTGCTCCTCCTTGCTTGATGATGGTTCGTTGCCGATCGTGAGAGGCCATACAACCACGGCGCGGACGCTGGCAGACGAAGAAAGCCTTACTTTCCCTCCGTCTTCTCCATGATCTTCGCCATCTCGACGGCCGCCTTGTCCGCCGCCGCCTTCACGTTCTCTCCCAGGATGGACGAGACGATGGCCGCACCGACCACGTCGCGGACCTCGGAGACGGCGATCACCGGCGGATTCCACTCGGTGCTGGCGATCTCCAAGCTCTTGAGCGAGGCCTCCACCCAATCCGCGTGCTTCTGCTCGACGAGGAAGCGGGGGTCTTTCCAGACCGACACCCGCGGCACGGGGACTCCCTTGACGAGCAGCTTCAGGGCCACGTCTTTTCCGGCGGCCCATTGGAGGAACAGATAGGCGGCCTCCTTCTTCTTCGACTTCGAAGAGACCGCCATAGAGATCGCCTCCATGGTCGGCTTCCGGCCGGCCGGCCCTGCCGGGAACAGCGCATAGCCGACCTTCCCGACAACCTGGGACTTGGCCGGATCCTCGAGCTGGAAGAGGCGGGAATTGACGTCGGTATACATCGCCGCCTTCCCCTGGACAAAGAGCGAGACGCACTCGTACCAGTGGTAGTTGACGGCGCCGGGGGGGCCGTAGTTCCGGAGGAGTCGGCCGTAAAGGTCGAGGGCCTGAACGGCTTCGGGGGAGTTGATGGCGGGCTTGCCGTCCTTGGTCAGCCAGGTGCCCCCCATCCCGAGCAGGTACGGGGCCCACTGCGACGTGGCGGCGGCCATCTTGCCCCGCATGACGATGCCCACGACCTTCTGACCGCCTTCCTCGGTGTTATGAAGCTTCTTGGCCGTCTCCTCGAGCTCCGCATAAGTTTGGGGAACCTTGAGCTTCAGCTTCTCGAAAAGGTCCTTGCGGTAGAAGAGCATGGTGGTGTTCTGTTGGACGGGCAGCGACGTCAGCTTGCCGTCATAGATGTTCCCCTGGACCGCCCCCTTGCTGATGTCCGCTAGGTCGAAGGCGGGATCCGTCAGGCGCGGATTCTTCAGGTACGGGTCCAGCGGCTCGTACCAGCCGGAGCGCCAAAACTTCAATCCTTCCTGGGCTGCGTACGTGGCGAAGGCATCCAGTCCGCCCGATCCGGCGCCGAGCTCCAGCAGCACCTTCTGGCGGTACTGGTCTTCCGTGTAAGTCTCGTACTGCACCTTGATCCCGGTGAGCCTCTCGAACTCGGGGAGGAGCGACTCGATCCCCAGCCCGACCGAACCCTTGTTTTGAATCACCCGGATGGTGGTCCCCTTGTAAAGCTGCCAGTCGAAAGCCTGGGCGAGTTCTGACCAGGATGGCGTGAGCACCAAGGTCAAGAACAGAACTGCCCGCCAGACGCCGCGGCCATGAATTCGGATCATCCTGATCCCTCCTGTAGGTGCAACGGGACACTGCACGACATCGTGCGCAGTCCTACCCTTCCATTCGGTCCAACACATCCTTGTACGCTCCTCCCCATGAAACGGCTATCCTTTCAGGTACACGAAACCCTCATACCGGGCCATCACCTTGATCTTCTGGGTCGGGTAGCAGTCCAGGATGTAATCGACAAAATGTCCGGGGGGCTCGGTATTATGCGGAAACATCCCATAGTGCATCGGGATGGCGAGGTCCGCCCCCACCTCGACCGCCAGATCCGCCGCCTCGCGGTACGTCATGTTGCCGATGATTCCCTGGTGGGTCCGCTTCCAGTCGTGCCCGTTGATCGGCAGGAGGACCACATCCGGCCGATGACCCTTCAATCGCTCTATCAACCCCTCGTACATCGTGGAGTCACCCGCGTGATACAGCGTCACGCCGTTGAGTTTCAGGACATAGCCTACGTAGGGATAGCCGCAGTCGGGGGAGTAGTCAAGCTCCTCGTGCGCGGCAGGTATCGCCGTGACCGTCAGCGGCCCGAACGAAATCGGCTCGTCAACGCTGGGCACCACGATCCGCTGGGCAGGAATCCCCAACCCGACCAACTTGTCGCGCGCCACGCCAGGCACCAAGATCTTGGCGTGGGGCGATGCCGCGGCGATGCCCGGCAGGGCGGTAGGGTCGATATGGTCGCTGTGGTCGTGGGTGCAGACGACGAGATCGGCGTTGGTCACTTGCTCCGGCAGGAGCGGAGGAGGGACCAATCGCTTCGGGCTCGGGTTCAGGTAGGGATCGACGTACACCGTGAATCCCCCACCCCGCACAATGAAACTGGCTTGCCCGAGCCACCAGAGGCCGAGAGCATTCTCTGGGATCCGTCGCTGCTGAATATCGGCCAACAGAGCCCGGCCAATTCCTGTCACGTCTTTCATCCGCAATTCTCCCTGATCTTGATGGGGCTCTCGGCCCCATACGATTATCTCTCGGTCTTGTCCAAGATCTCCTGGAACTCCGTCTGGGCTTGGGACAGGACGTCGGCCGACTTGGCCCCTTCGATGGCCTTCTGGATGGCCACACCGATGGCGTCGCGGTACTCGGTGACACCGGCGATCTCGGGGAGGCCCTGGCGGCCTATCTTCACGCTGTCCACATACGCTTGATACCATTCGGCCGGCATCTTCGCCTTGGCCTTCACCTCGGGATCGTTCCAGGGCGAAGTCCGAGCGCTGCCCACGCCCGACAAGAGCTCCTGGACCGCACTCTGTTTGGTGGTGGCCCACTGAGCGAAGAAGTAGGCCGCCCCCTGGTTCTTGCTCTGTGGGCTGACGGACATCGCACTGGTGAACATCGGGGAGAAATGCCCGCCCGGGCCGGCGGGCAGCAAGGCATAGCCGACCTTGCCGGCGATCTTGGACTTCTCCTTGTCCTCGAACTGTGTGGCGAAGTTCACGCCGTCGAAGTACATGGCCACCTGGCCCTGCATGAAGGCGCTGCTGCACTCGTACCAGTTGAAGTTCACCACGCCCGGGGGGGCGAAGCGCTTGAGCATCCCGGCGTAGTAGTCCATGGCTTTGACTGCCTCGGGCGTGTTGAGGGAGGCCTTGCCCTCCTTCGTTTGGAAGTTGCCGCCCATGCTGAAGAGCACCCAGTCCCAGGCGGGGGCGTTGGCGTTCTTGAGCCCCCGGGCCACGAACCCGTGCAGGGAGGGCGGGTTGTGGAGCTTCTGCGCCAAGCCCTCCATCTCCGCCAGAGTCTTCGGCGGCTTCAGGCCCTTCTCGGCAAAGAGGTCCTTCCGGTAGAAGAAGATCCACGGATCCGGATACGCCGGCAGGCCCGAGATGGTCCCGTCCGGCTGGATCACGCTCTGCTTGGCGCCGGCGGCCATGTCGTCCCAGTCGTAGTCCGGCGCGGTCATCGTCGGGTCTTTCAGATACTTGCTGAGATCGAGGTACCAGCCGGACTTCCAGAAGCGGCGCTTCTCGATCGCCAGGCTGGTGTACCACGCATCGACGCCGCCCGAGCCGGCGGTGAACTCGACCGTCGCCTTCTGCCGCGCCTGCAGTTCGGGGAGCGTGGAGAACTCGACTTTGATGCCGGTCAGCTTCTCGAATTCCGGAAGTCTCCTCTCAAGGGTCTCAGTCCAAGGAAGCTTCGTCAGTAAGACATAGAGCGTGGTCCCCTTGAACCGCTGCCAATTGAACGCCTCTCCGGCCCGGGCAATCCGGAACACAAAGGGACCGGCCGCAGCCCCGGCGACCGCCCCTGCCCCCAGCCGAAGGGCCTCCCTGCGAGTCATCTCTCCCGAGTTCCGGACGCCGCGCTGTTGTGACCTCATTGTCGACCTCCTATCCCTCTCGAGCGTTGGCCACAATGTCGTCATGCCCTCTCTAGCAATTGAACACGATGAGGCGCTCCTCCGTCATCTCCCGGATCGCATACCGGGGGCCTTCCCGCCCGATCCCGCTGTCCTTGATGCCGCCGTAGGCGAGTTGGTCGGTGCGCCACGTCGAGGTGCCGTTGATGATGATCCCGCCCGTCCGTAGGGTGCGGGCAGCCTGCAGAGCAATCGCAACGCTCTGCGTGAAGATGCCGCATTGCAGCCCGTAGCGGCTCCGGCTGATCTCGGCGAAGACGGCTTCGAGATCGGTATACGCGCGGACACTCGCGACCGGTCCGAAGATCTCGTCGCAGACCACTCGCATCGTCGGCTGGACATTCACCAGGATGGTCGGCTCGTACTGCGCCCCGGTGCGCCTCGCGCCGGTGAGCGCCACGGCCCCCTGGGCCCGGGCCTCCTCCACCCACTCTTCGACGCGCTTTGCCGCCGCTTCGTCGATCAGCGTGCCCACGTCCGTCCGCGGATCCAGCGGGTCGCCCATCTTGAGAAGGCGTACGGCCGCCACGAGTCGCTCCAGAAAGTCGTCGTAATGACTTGCGTGTACGTAGAGGTTCTGGACAGACACGCAGCTCTGGCCGGCCAGCCGCATGGCGTTCCGCGCGCAGAGCGGCGTGGCCTCGTCGAGATTGGCATCGGCGTGCACGATCGTCGGGCCGTTGTTTCCGAGTTCGAGCGCCACGCGGCGGAGACCCGACGCGGCCTTGATGTCCGCCCCGGTGCGCCCCGATCCGGTGAAGGTGATGAAATCCACCCGGGGATCGCGGACGAGCGCCGGCCCCATGGCCCGGCCATAGACCACATTCAGGACACCCGGCGGCGTGCCGGCGTCGACGAACAGTTCGACCAGGGCGTGCACGACAGCAGGTGCGGCCGACGGCGGTTTCAACACCACGGCGTTTCCTGCGGCAATGGCAGGTGCCACCTTGTGGCAGGCCAGGTTGAACGGGGCATTGAACGGCGTGATGGCCGCGACCACGCCCACCGGAAACCGCAAGAGTATGGCGAGCTTGCCGACTCCCATCGGCGCGCTGTCGAGAGGCACGTGCTCGCCCTCGATCCGAACCGCCTCTTCTGCGGACAGTGTGATCGTATCCTGCGACCGCAAGACTTCCGCCTTGGCGTCCTTGATCGCTTTGCCGGTCTCGCGCGCCATGACCTCCGCAATCCGATCAGCGCGCTCCACGAGGAGATGACCGACCCGGCGGAGTACCGCGGCGCGCTCATAGGCCGGCATCGCGGCGATCGTGGGCCTGGCCGCGACTGCGGCATCGAGCGCATCGTTCAGATCCTCGAGCGTGGACTCG
Source organism: Candidatus Methylomirabilota bacterium (assembly GCA_026387775.1). Classification (GTDB taxonomy): domain Bacteria; phylum Methylomirabilota; class Methylomirabilia; order Methylomirabilales; family 2-02-FULL-66-22; genus 2-02-FULL-66-22. The sequence goes on from JAPLLC010000020.1 coordinate 9,500, forward strand.
GGCACGCGGGCGACGACCTCGTGCCGGTAGGGATCGACGTCCTCGAACTCCGCCTGGCCGGCCCGCCACTGCCCGCCGATCAGCATCTTGACCTGTAGTATCTCGCGGGTCACTTTCCCACCCCTCACAGTCGAAGACTCACTCATCGCGTCAGGCCTCCGTGACCGGTCGCCCAGTTCCGCATGCAGCTCACCCGTGAAGATCGTGCTCTCCGATGCGGAACAGATCCCCTATCTCTTCAATTGGGAGAGGACCTCGGGGTTGACCGGTGTGAGGGGAGGCCTGCCCTGCAGCACCGCCAGAACGTTGTCGGTGGCCAGATCCACCATGGCTTGGCGCGTCGCCTCGGTCGCGCTTCCCACGTGCGGCAGGATGACCACATTCTCCATCTTCAGCAGCGGGTTCTCCAGACCGATCGGCTCCGTTTCGAACACGTCGAGCCCGGCGCCCGCCGGCCGCCCCGCCCGGAGGGCGGCAATCAGCGCGCCTTCGTTCACCACGGGGCCGCGGGAGGTGTTGATGAGGAATGCGGTCGGCTTCATCTTGGCCAGTTCCGACTCCCCGATCATTCCCCGCGTCTCGGGAGTGAGTGCGGTATGGAGCGAGATGAAGTCGGATTCCCTGAGGAGGGTATCCAGGGTGACGAAGCGGTAGCCGTGCTGTTTCTCCAGCTCCTCCCGACGCACCGTGTCGTGGTAGAGCACCCTCATCTGGAACCCACGCGCCCGGTCCGCCACCGTCGCGCCGATGCGCCCCATCCCCAGGATTCCTAAGGTTGTGTGATGGACGTCCCGACCCATGGGTGTGACCCCCACGCTGCGCCAATTCCCCGCTCGCAGCCAGCGTTCCGACTCGGAGACCCGCCGCGCGACGGTCAGCATCAAGGCGAAGACGAGATCTGCCACGGTATCGGTGAGCGAGCCTGCAGTGTTGGTGACGATGATTCCGCGTTCCGTTGCGGCGGTCACATCCACACTGTCGAAGCCAACCGCGGTCAGGGCAATGATGCGCAGGTGAGACGCCTTGTCCATCAGCTCGGCCGTCCAGCGATCCGTTCCCAGGACGGCGGCGACATCCCCGATCTCCTTCTCCAATACTTCCGCAGGGCATCGGCCCGTTCCCGCCCAGGCGCGGGTCTCGCAGGCTTCGCCCAGTCTGGCAAGCACGGATGGTCGCACACTCCGGGAGACGTAAACCGTGGATCTCGACATCGACTCCTCCTCTGCTGTTGCTCGCTTGGCTCGGTAAGCGCCGTCCCCTGCGCGCCGTCGGGGCACACGGCAGTTGCGGGCGCGCTTCGCCGCCCGCCGCCCATCGGTGGTAATTCGCACCCGAGGGAATCAGGCGGGTGCCGAAGGGATTCGCCGCACCGCACAGGCCAATCCGTCGAACAATTCGCGCGCGCCATGGGGTCGCCAGAGGGGCACCCCACCCGTCCCCGGAGGCACGCCGGCGGCGACCACGTCGACCTGCCGGCCTCCTGCGGCCGATTCGAGCGCCTGCATCACGACCAGCATGTTTTCGAAGCTCTGCCGCACGGTGGCCACGATCGGCTCGTCGCGCATGACCGCGTCATGAAAATTCAGGAACATGTTGTAGTGGCCAGACTCGGTCGGCTCGACCCGATACTCCTCGATCGAGCCGTCGGCACGGATGAGCCGCACCTGCCCCCGCGAGGAGATGAGCGCTCCCTCGCTGCCGTAGAGCCGCGTGTCCCGAACCTCGTCGAGCACGGGGTTGCCAAGGAAGCCCCACACACAGTTGCCGGTCGCGCCGCCGGCCAAACCAAAGGTCATCGCCATCGCACTCGGGGCGTCCATCGTCTTGTTGGCCCACTCGGTGCGGGCGTAGAGGCTCGTGATGTCTCCGCCCAATAGGCGGATCGTGGCGATGGAGTGGACGCCGCCATCCTGCAGAGGTCCGCCGCGATACTCCGGTTTGTAGCGCCATGGGGTGATCGAGTAGTCGCCGGGCGTCGGCACGAGCTGGTGCACCCATTTCTCGAGCAGGAGCTGAGGGCGACCGATGGCCCCCCCGTCCACGAGGGAGCGGGCCAGGCGCAAGTCGTCCCGGTAGAAGAAGTTCTCGGTCATCATGAATTTCTGGCGCGGATGCCGGTCGACGAGGTCGAGGAACTGGCGCGCCTCGGCGAGGTCCACCCCGGGGGGCTTCTCGCAAATGACATGCTTCCCCGTCGCGAGCGACTCCCGCGCGATAGGCAGGAGACGCGGGATGGGAACACACACCAGCACAGCGTCGACATCGTCCCGCCGAAGCAACTCCTGGTAATCGGGTGTGTAGTCATCCATGGAAAGTCGCGCGAGGCCGGCGAACTCCTCGGCAGTCGCGCGCGTACGATTGGCGAAGGCGACCACGGCGAAACGATCCGGCAGCTTGACGAGCGCCGGCCAATGGAGCTTCTTCACGGCCAGGCCCGTACCAATGATCCCGAGTCGAATCGGTCCCTGGGCATCCGGTTGGGATTCAGTCAAGGGTGCATCCTCCGCGCAGGTTGTAGGGTTACCGGCCAGGAACGCCACGCAGGCTCCTGGGATCTCCCGGTCCGGCGCTCACTCTTTCGACGATGCCACGAGGGGGCCGGGGACTCCCGTGGGTGTTGTGCTGGCCGGCCCGGTGAATACGCGCACCATCTCTCCCGTCGCGAGGGTGGGAGCGCTCTGATAGAGGTAGCAGGCGACGGCCCGGTGCGGCTCCGTCTGGAAGAGCGGCGGCGCCGTCTGGAGGCAAGACTGCGTCGCCGTTGGGCACCGGTCGGCGAACCTGCACCCGGCAGTTCCGGCGGCCTGGATCGCAGGGGCGGCCTCGCTCTCGCTGCTCCAGGTCCGCTCGGCGTTGGCCATGGGGATCGACGAGATGAGGAGCTGCGTGTACGGGTGTTGCGGGCGCTTGACCACGCACTCCACGTCGCCGGCCTCCGTCACGGACCCGCGGTACAGCACCACGATGTTCTCGCTGATCTGATAGGCCGTCGCCAGATCGTGGGTGATGTAGATGATGGAGATGCCGCGCTCCAGGGTCATGGCCCGGAGCGAGGCGAGGATGGTGGCCCGCAGGGATGCGTCCACCATCGACACGGGCTCGTCGGCCAAGATCAGCCGGGGCCGGAGCAGCAGGGCCCGCGCGACCATCACCCGCTGACGCTGCCCGCCGCTCAACTGGTGGGGGAAGCGACCCAACGTTTCTTCGGGGCGTAGTCCGACCGCCTTGAGCGCCTCCTCGATCACGGCCCGCGCCTCTGCCTTGGTCGAGGCCAGCTTGAACTTGGACACAGGGGTGGTCAAGACGTGATCCACGCGATAAAAGGGGTTGTAGACCTCATAGGGGTCCTGGAAGATGACCTGGACATCCCGGCGGAAGGTCCGCATTTCCGTCTGCGTCATCTTTTGCAGATCTCGCCCCAGATAGAGGACCTCCCCTCGCGTGGGTGACGCCAGACCCAGCAGGAGGCGGGCCAAGGTGGTCTTCCCGCTCCCGCTTTCCCCTACCACGGCGGTGATCGAGGGGCGGTCGCTGTCGATTGCGATCGAGAAGTCCTCCAGCGCCACGGTGGTATTTCGATCGAAGACTCCTCCCCCGAAGACCTTGGTAAGGTGTCGGGCCTCGAGCAGCGTCCCCATACCGTCTCCTTACAGCAAGTGGCACGCCGCCCAGGAGTCGGGCCGCGCTTCTTTGAATTGTGGCGCCTCCGTCCGACACCGATCGAGGGCCTGGGGGCATCGAGGATGGAAGGCACACCCCGGCGGCAGATCCCGCAGCAGTGGAGCGAGCCCGGGGATTCCCCGGAAGGTTCCCTTGTGTTCGAGAGACGGAAGACTGGCGATCAGCATCTGCGTGTACGGGTGGAGCGGCTTCGTGAAGATGTCCCGCACCGGAGACACCTCGACGAGCTTTCCCGCATACATGACCCCGAGTCGGTCCACGAACTGGGCCACCAGCCCCATGTCGTGCCCCACCAGGAGCACGGAGGCCTCCAGTTCCTTCTGCACCCGGGCCAGCGTCTCCATCACCTGCTTCTGCACGACCACGTCCAGGGCGCTGGTGGGCTCGTCGGCGATGATCACCTTTGGGCGCAAACTGATGGCGATGGCAATGCAGGCCCGTTGTTTCATGCCGCCGCTCAGCTCGTGCGGATACATGCCGGCGACCTGGGGCTTCAGCCCAACCGACTGGAGGAGGTCGCGCACCCGCTCCTCTGCTTGCCGTGCGGACAACTGGACCCCGTGATCCGTCAGCGCGTCGACAATCTGTGCTTTGATGCGCATCACCGGGTTCAGCGAGTTCATGGACCCCTGCGGGATCATGGCGATCCGGGCCAATCGGACCTGCCGCATCTCCTCCTCGGGCAGGGTCATCACATTGATGCCCTCCAACCACACTTCACCCGCCTCGATCCGACCGGGGGGCTTGATCATGCGGAGAATGGCGAGAGCCATCGTGGACTTGCCCGACCCGGATTCTCCGACGAGGCCCAGCCGCTCCTCGGCCTTAAGAGTGAAGCTGACGTTGTCCGCCGCCTTCACCGCCCCGAGCGCCGTGTGGTAGTGCACCACCAAACCCCGGACCCGAAGGACGTCGGTCGTCATGCCGCCCTCCGGAGCTTGGGATTGGCGATTTCGTCCAGCCCCACCGTGAGGAAAAACAGCCCGAGGAAGACGATGAGGATGATTACGATCGGCGCCAGCCACCACCACCACCAGCCGTTGATGAGGGCCGCGTTGTAGTTGACCCAGTAGAGGGTCATGCCCAAGGTCGGGGAATCGATGGGACCGAGTCCGAGGACCTCCAGGCCGATGGAGGCCAGGATGGCGTTGGACACCGCATTCACCAGCGTCGCTCCCAGGTATGGCAGAAGATTGGGCATCAGCTCCTTGAAGATGATCTCCGGCCCACTCATGCCCGACAAGCGCGCCACCTCGACGTAGCCGCGCTCCCGGAGGGTGAGCACCTGCGACCGGATGGTGCGCGTTGGACTCAGCCACGCGAGCGAGGCCACCACCAGGGCCATCTGATTGACGGTCAAGTCCCGGCACGGTGAGACCGACGTCGGCGATGCCTCGAATGAGGGTATCCACCATCCCCCGATAGTAGGCGGAGACAAACCCCAGGACGGCTCCGATACCGACGCCCAGGAAGCCGGCGATAAATCCAATCCGGAGGGTCAGCGGGGTGCCGGCCACCATCACGGCCAAGAGATCTCTGCCCTGCCGATCCGTGCCGAAGGGGTACTGGAAGGACGGGGCGCGCATGGCGGGCGCCGACAGCGGGCGGGCCTTGGTGGTATCCACGACCAGATGGCCGATCCCCACGAAGAGGACCAGGATCAAGAGGAGGATGATCCCCACGACCAGCGACGGATTCCGGCGCAGATACCGCCCGGCCGTCCCCGCCCGGCCGGGTTGGACCGCCTGCGGCACGGGACTCGATGCTGCCATTCCCTGCTCCATGGCGATACTATGTCCTCCTGTAGGTGATGCGGGGGTCGAGCATTGGGTAGAGGACATCGAGGAACAGCGTCGTCAGCCCCAGCGCCACGATGACCAGGAAGACGATCCCCTGGATGAGAAAATGATCGTTCTCCTTGATGGCCCGGAAAAGCAGCGTCCCGATCCCAGGGTAGTTGAAGATGACCTCGACGAGGACCGCCCCCGAGAGGATCTGCCCCAGCGCGAGCGCCAGCGCCGTGGTCTGCGGGAGAATCGCGTTCCGGATACAGTAGCGCAGGAAGATGGTGCGACTCTTGAGGCCTTTCGCCTCGGCAAAGGTCACGTAGTCCTCCCCCTGTGTGGTGACCATCATCCCGCGCATCGCCAGCGCCCAGCCCCCGGTTGCCACGAGGACGATGGACATCGCGGGCAGGAGCGCGTGTACAATTACATCCCACACGAATTCCAGAGTCAGACCGGGGAACGAGCCGGCGGTGTAGCCACCCATCATGGGGAACAACTTGATCTGGAACGCCAGCAGGTACATCAGGATGAGCCCGAGCAGAAAAAACGGGATGGCATGGAAGGCCCACAGCGGCGGCATGAGCCACGCCATCCAGCGGGGCGCTCTGGGCCAGGCCAGGAGTGCCCCCAGGAATGTCCCGATGGTGAACGAGAGGAGCGTGGTGATGCCCAGCAACCCGACGGTCCAAGGAACCGCCTCGCCGATGATCTCCCCCACTTTCCTTGGATAGTTGGCAATGGAATAGTTAAAATCCAGACGAGACACATCATAGAGGTAGGTGAGGTACTGTCTCCACAGCGGCTTGTCCAGGCCGAATCGCTGCTCGTACTCCTTCACCATGGCCTCGATCCCTGCCTGGACGTACCCGCCGAGCTGCGCCTGCTGCAGCAGCGTGGCCCGCACGGGATCCTGTCCGGACAGCCGAGGCAGGAAGAAATTGAGCGTCGCCGCCAGCCAGATGATCAGGAGAAACACCCCGAACCGCTTCGCCAAGTAGTCCGCTCGCACGGCTTTTCCTTTATCGGGGGGCCGGGCTGGGCCGGCCCCCCGACTGGTGTCCGCCTGTTCCGATCAGAAGCTTACTGGGTGGGCTGCACGTTCCAGAGCACCATGGCAAAGGTCAAGTGCTGCATGGCGCCGTTGACATAGGGGTTCTGCTCCGTGGGGTAATTCGTCCAGTAGGTCGTGTTCATGGGCAGCCGGTGGAAATTGTGCACCAACGGAATATCCGGAAGCTCGGGGATCCAGATCTCCATGGCCTTGCGCCACAGGTCCGTCAGTTTGGCCTTGTTCTTCATATCGGTGACGAAGACCTCGTCCACGATCTTGTCGTAGGCCTCGTTCTTCCACCGGGCAAAGTTGACTTGGTGTCCGCCTGGGACCGCCACGCTGGCGCTCTGGTAGAGCCGGAGGGTGTAATACGGATCGTTCACGCTCCCGCCGTGGCCGTAGATCGCCCCGCTGTATTGCCCCTTGTTGAACCGGTCGTCGAAGTCGGGCGGCAGGCTCATGCTGGCGTCGACCCCCTGGCGCCGCAGGAGCTCCGTGAGCACCGGCCCGATGGCCGGGCCGCTGCTCCCGAACCCGATGACGTCGAGCTTGAGGCGGTTCCCCTGGGCGTCGACCCAGAACCCGGTGGCGTCCTTCTTCCAGCCCTTCGCGGCGAGCAACTCCTCGCCCTTCTTGGGGTTGAATTCGAGCGTGTTCTGCTTCGCCAGAAGATCCTTCACCGAGTCGTAGTAGGGGCGCAACGGCGGGTAATCCGGCATCGGGAGGGCGGCGGTTGCCGAGGCCCCGACATACCCCACGTCGACGATCTGCGACCGATCGATGAAGTAGCTCAGCGCCCAGCGCACGTCCTTGTCGTTGAACGGGGGTCGCTCGTTGTTGACGTACAGGGAGATCGGCCACCAGTCCATGTAGCCGTACGGGGGCTTCTGGCCGGAATGGGTGATGATCTTGGGGTTGCCCTTGAACATCGTCGGGAAGGTGGCCGGCTGCATCGGTTGGCCGTAGTCGACCTGGTTTGTGATCAGCGCCTGGGCGAGCTGCTGCTCGCCGGCCGACGGGAGCCACACGTTCCGCTCCACCTTGGGGAGCGGCGCCAGGCCGGCCTTGGCCGCCCACCACTCCGCCCGTCGATCGATGACCTTCTGCTCGGGGGAGGAAAAGGCCACGCGCCAGGGGCCGGTGGTGACCGGCCAGTCCTTGGCCACATCGAAATGCTTGAACATCGGCCAGTCCTGGCCCTGGAAGATGTGCTTGGGGACGATATACACCCCGATGTCGTACTTGTACGTCAGGAAGTTGAAGAACCGGGGCGCGGGGACATTGAACTTGAGCACCACGGTGTTGCGGTCGGTGGCCTTGGCCTCCTGCATGAACTGCTGCACGTCGACGCCCCAGCGCACCTTGGGGCCGAGGTCTCGGAGACTGGTGAGGGTGTAGGCCACGTCCTCCGCGCTGAAGGGCTTCCCATCGCTCCACTTGATGCCGGAGCGGGTCTTGATGGTCAACTCCTTGAAGTCGGCGCTGTACTTGTAGCTCTCGGCCAGCCACATATACTCCTTGTCTGCGAACGCGCTGTAGTACGCGAGCGGCTCATAGAGCAGGCTCGGTCCGTTCTGATGGTTGGCCCCGACGGCGTACGGATTCCACAGCTCGTAATCGACCCAGCGCCCTTCGCGGCTGCCAAACCAGACCAGGGATAACGTCCGGTTGCGAGGGACATTCCGCGGCCGCGGTGGCGACGCGGCGGCGGCGGATCCCGCCAGCGTAGGCGACAGGGCGGCTGCTCCGACAACCATGGTCCCGGCCTTGATGAACTCGCGTCGGCTCAGTCGCTTGCCTCTGTTGTTCTCCGACATGACCGCCCCCTTTCTTGGTGAAAGGAAACTCTGTTCAATGGTTGTCCCTCGAGCCCGGCCTCCCACACCCTCTCGCCCCATCCCTCCTTCCGTTGGTCATTGCACATTCATCGGATCATTGCGGACAGAACGGACATTACCAGCCGACGACGGCGCGACAGATCCATCAGAACCGATCGCCCCTGACCGGCACGACGAATTGTTCCAAGATCGTGATGAGGTTTTGCTCCGTCTTCACAAGGTGATGCTGCATGGCCCGGTGTGCGGCGTCGGGATCCCGTGATTTGATTGCTTCGACGACCGCGCGGTGTTCCACGGTCGACTCCTCCAGGCGTCCCGGCCGCTTCAGGGCGATATGCCGTATTCGGGCGACGAGGGACTCCATCTGTAGCAGCAGCTTCCAGAGCCACCGGTTTCCGCACATCTGAAAGATCTGGCGATGAATCTCTTGATCGGCGCCGATCCAGCCCTCTAGGTCGCGCGTGATGACGCAAGCCTCCATGCGCGCCGTGGACTCCTCCAATTTCGCCAGCTCGACCTCTGTCCCCTTGGCGGCAGCGAGCTGGGCGGCCAGGCTTTGGAGGGCCCGGTTCGCCTCTTCGAGACTCCGAATATCCTCGACCGACAACGTCGCGACGACCAAACCGTCCGATCCGGCCTCCACCAGCCCCTCATTTACCAAACGCTGGAGGGCTTCCCGGACAGGGGTCCTGCTCATCTTGAACCGTTTGGCTAACACAGTTTCGTAAAGCCGGTCTCGCGGCTGAAGTTCCCCGGACAAGATGGCCGCCTTCAGCGCCGCATACGCTTCTCCGGTCAACGGGTTTCGATCCGAGGAATTGGGGGGGAGGGGTTCGATGTTCTGCAACTCGGGGAGTCTCCTTGCAGTCATGCCTAATCAGGATTCCTGAAAGTCGACAGTTACGTATACATTTACGTATACCTTCTACTACGCCGTGAATGCGTCTGTCAAGACTATTCTCGCCATCCTAAGAAGAATTGGCCCGGCAGCGGCGGGCCTCTTTCCAGGCGTTGGCGATGTTTGACTTGACAAATGTGATCCGATGGAGTAAAGAAGTATAAAGTTGACTAAGATATTCTACAATTAATGGGATGGATATGCCGACGGAATCTTTGACAGCCGAGAGATTGCTTACGGTTCGGGAAGCCGCTCACATGCTTCACCTTGGCGAGATCACGGTATATCGCCTGGCTCAACGCCACAAGATCCCGGCCGTGAAGGTGGGTGGAAGCTGGCGATTCAGCCGTGGGGTGCTTGAACAGTGGTTCCTGGGCGGGGGCTCGGGTGCGGCCAGACGGATCCTGGTGGTAGATGATGATCCGGACCTCCGACGGACGCTCCAGCATGTTCTGAGTCTTCATGGGGAGTCGCCAACATTGGCGGCAAGCGTCCGCGAGGCTCAGGTCCTCCTCAAAGAGGCCGCCTTTGACTTGGCCTTCCTCGATATCATCCTCCCGGACGGGACGGGCGTAGACGTGTTTCGCGCCCTCCGGACCGCGAATCCCGGAGCGCTCGTCGTGCTCATGACCGGCTTCCCCGATCACCCCGCCGTGGCGGAGGCCCTGGCGCTCGGCCCCGTCATGCTCATGCGAAAACCATTTGGAACCCGTGAAGTGGATGACGTGCTCCGCATTACGGCGCGACAGGGTGGACCCGTGGCGGTCCCGGCCGCACGGACAAGCACATGAGGGACTTCTGATGGTCGTCGACTCCGATTCGCGCACCTCATCAGGTGATCCGAGAGGACGGATGCCAGAGCCCGTTGGGGACGAGAACGACTCCCGGCGTGAGGAGCGATGTCATCCCAAGGTCGCCGCTCACTTCGTCGACGGTCGGATTCTCAAGGGGCTTGCCCTGGATTTCCGCCCCTCCCAGCCAACCTTCCTGTTCAAACTTCGAGACGCGGCCGATCCCGTGGAGGCAATCAGTATCCGCTTGGCTGACCTGAAGGCATTGTTCTTCGTCAAGGAATTCGAGGGAGACCCGAACTACCGAGCGTCCACGGGCACCGACCGGACCTCGCTGCTGGAGCAACAGGTGCGCGTGCGGTTCCACGACGGCGAGGTGCTGCGCGGCACATCACCCAGCCGTGATCTCGGCGGGGTGGGATTCTTCCTCATCCCCATGGACCCTCGAAGCAACAACCGCCGGATCTATATCGTAACGGCAAACGTGGCGGAATGTCGCATCGAGAAAGGGGAGAGAGCGTGATCCGCCACTCCTCCCGCAGTCGCCCGGCGAACATCGCCCTTGCTGAGGGATAAATGCTGGCCCTTGTGGTCGATAACGACCGCTTCTTCCGCGACCTTCTCCAGGAGATCCTGGGCGATCTCGGATACGCCGTGACCGTCGCTGTGGACGGGCTGGAGGCGCTGGAAGCGGTCATGCAGAAGCCGCCCGATATCATCTTCCTCGATCTGGTCATGCCCAAGGTCGGCGGGGATCGCGTCTGCGCCTACCTGAAGAGCGACCCGGCCACGTCGACTATCCCCATCGTCATCCTATCCGCCACCGTCGCCGAAGATCAGACCAGGGTCATGGCCATGGGCGCCGACGCGTGTATTGCGAAGGGCCCGGCAGAGGAACTGTGCGCGCACATCAAGACAACCATTGACCGCTTGGCCAAGGGCGTCCACCCGCCCGTGCCCGATCCCGGCGTCCTTGGCGTGGAGCGTGCCCACCCCCGCGGGATGGTCGTGGAGCTCTTGGCGTCCAAGCGGCATCACGAGGCCATCCTGGCGGAGATCGCCGAGGGGGTCATCGAGGCGGACGCGGCGGGCAAGGTGATCTATATCAACCCCGCCGCATTGCGGCTGCTAGCCCGCAGCGAGCGGGAGGTGATCGGCTTAGAATTGCCGGACCTGTTCGACGCCGCCACCGCCGATGACTTGCGCGCCGGTCTGACACGTGAGGGGCGTCCGCTCAACCTCAGCCTGACGGCCGGTGGACGGATGCTCGTTCTCCGGGCCAGCGCACTCAGCGGCCAGGGTTCGGAGGGAGGATGGCTGGTCGTCCTTCAGGATCAGACGGAGCTGTGGGAGAAGATCACGGAGCTTTCGGTCTTGAACCAGCAGTTGCGGGCTCTCGATCGGCTCAAGTCGGAGTTTCTCGCCATGGTCAGCCACGATCTGAAGACCCCCCTCACCTCCATCCGTTGCGGTCTGGATCTGCTCGGCGACCCGCGTCTCTCGGAGGAAAGTCGGGAAGAGATCCTGGATAGCGCCAAGCAGAATACCGACCGACTTGGCCAACTGGTGAGCGACTTGCTGGACTCCGCCCGCATCGAAGCGGGTAAGATCGAGCTCCATCGGGCCTTCTTGCCGGTGGACGATGCACTCCGCCGGGCCGCCGAGAGATTCCGGACGGTTGCCAGGGAGCGAGGGCTGCAGCTTCAAGTCGAAATCCCGGGAAAACTTCCCCCCGTATGGGCCGATGCGGGGCGTCTGGATCAGATTCTGGGGAACCTCTTGAGCAACGCCATCGAGGCGTTGGAGCCGGGTGGCCGCATCACGCTCAAAGCGCACACCGCTCGCTCCAAGGACCTCGGACCGGTGGCAGCCGGCGCGTCGGCCGATTTCCTGGGCACGGAGCTGGTCGTAGAGGACGACGGGCCCGGGATCCCCGGCGAGCACCTTCCTCATGTGTTCGAGAAGTTCTACCGGGCGGGCGGCGGGGAAGGGGCGGGGCTGGGACTCTATATCTGTCGCGCCCTGGTGGAGGAGCATGGGGGCCGCATTCTGGCCGAGAGCCCACCCGAGAAAGGGACCCGCATCCGGTTCTGGCTGCCCGCAGGGGAGATCTCGGAAGCCGGCGGATAGCAGACGGCTCCGGGTCGTCCCTCATCGCTCGAAGGTTCCTTCCGCATTGTGACACTCGAGTTCCGGGGACACCATACGCTATTCCCCGGCTGCCCTTTCCTCACCACGCCAACCTCGATAGACAAAGGAAGGTGTCGTTCTTCACATAGAGGCGGCGGCGCCTCGTGGCCCGCGCCAGGACCTCCGTGTGGAGGAGGGGCGTGAAGCCTCCCGAGGCTGAGATAGGGTTGCACGGCTATCGGGAGGATGTGGTCAGGTCGCGAACCAGCTCGTCGATCGTGGCGGGCAGGTAGTCCTCGGGGTTCAGCGGAGCACCGTTCTTTCGCACCTCGAAGTGCAGATGCGGGCCGGTGGTCCGGCCCGTGTCCCCCACACCGCCGATGGCTTGCCCCTGCCGCACCGTGTCCCCCTCGTGGGCGATGACGACCGAGAGGTGCGCGTACACCGAGCGCATCCCGCGCCCATGCTGGAGCACGACCGCCTTTCCCAGGGGTCCCGCGGTATCGTGGGCGTAGATCACCTCGCCGTCCGCGGCGGCCGCGACCTCCTGGTAATGAGGGGAGCCGATGTCGATCCCGGCATGGAACTTCCCCCAGCGGGGGCCGAAAGGGGAATTGATGGGACCGACCAGGGGCCACTGGAACTCGGCGTCGGTCTTCACGTGCGGACGGGGCGGCGGGGGAACGGGGAGGGGCGGTGGCGGCTTGGTCATCGGCACGCGCAGCGACTCCTCGAGGGAGGCGCGCTCATCCGTCGTGAGGGGTCGGTATGGCTCGACCTTCTTCACCGCCTTGGCCCCAGGGACGAAGAGGCGCTGGCCGATCTTCAGAGGCGACGACGGCTTCAACTGGTTCGCCTCTGCGAGCGCGGCCACCGCGACCCCATAGGCCTGGCTGATCCGAAACAGGGTCTGTCCCCGCTCCACCACGTGCGTCACGCCCTGCGGCTTCGGCCGAGGCTTGGCCCGAGTCCGCGCCGCCAGGGCCTGATCGGTGACCGTCATGCCGCCGAGCACCACCAGGAAAATCCAGAGCCAGCGAGAAAGAGGGAGTGTACGGAAAATCGAAGGGGCGGGCGGCAGGCGCCGGGCCTGTGGGTCTGGAGCATTCATTGGAGGAAACTATACGCGGCTGTGCTCGCCCCGTCAACAGGCGGATTGGCCGATTGGCCGGTCTTGGCCCGCGGGTCTCGCCCCCATAGTACACGCGGACACAAATTCGATGACGTATACGTTGGCCATATAAGTCCAGGTCCCCCGGGCCGACCCGAGACGCCGCGCCCGCGGGCGAGCCCGTCCCCGGCACGGAGGTCCGCTCCCCGAGCGGACCGACCCGGGGTAAGGGCGAGCCGGCATCGA
>JAPLLC010000302.1 GCA_026387775.1 Candidatus Methylomirabilota bacterium
AGAGCGACCGCCACGTAGGGGGATAGCGCGGACAGGAGCTTCCCTGTTTCTTTCAGGAGGTCCTCGACCTCGGTCGTGGTGGGGCCCACGTGGTGCTCGATCTGCTCCACCTCGGCCGGACTCAGCGGGGTGGGGTCCATTAGGCTATCCACGTACAGACGGTACCCCTTGTCCGTAGGAACGCGGCCCGCCGAGGTATGTGGCTGCGCCACATAACCCAGCTCCTCCAGGTCCGCCATGATCGTGCGGATCGTGGCCGGACTCAAAGAGAAGCCGTGCTTCCGGGAGATCGTTCGCGAACCGACGGGCTCTGCCGTCCGGATGTAATCCTGGACGATTGCCCGGAGGACGTCATGATGTCGAGCGTTTATCATTCCAACAGCCTCGATGCGTTGGCACTCGGATTCGAAGAGCGATAACTGAGTGCGAATATAGACAAGCACCCGAGGGTTGTCAAGGCGCCTGGCAAGGCGAAAAAGCTATCAGCAATCGGCCTGACCCGTCTGAGGCTGAGGGCTGGAAGCTGACGGCTGATTGCTCGCTCTTCAGTTCAGTGGACCAAGCCCCCGAGACGATTCCAGCGAATCATGGAGGGATGCGACAGGACATAGTAGACGCTCGGAAGGGCAGAGGTGTAGGGAATGTCGTCGCTCTTGACCGAGAAGTAGACGATGAACGCCTTGCCCTTGACCTTCTGCGTGTCCAGGAATCCCCAGATGCGGCTGTCCATACTGTGGTCGCGATTGTCCCCCATCATGAACAGGCGACCGGGAGGAATGACGATCGGGCCGAGCCGCTCCCGGTCGCCCAGTCGCGGGACCGACCAGTCTCCGTAGACCGCATACGGCTCGTCCAATGGCTTCCCATTGATCAGGATCTGCTTCCCGCGGATCTCCAGTGTCTCGCCGGGCAGGCCGATCACACGCTTGATGAAGTCCCGTGATTCGTCCTGCGGAAACTTGAAGACGATGACCTCCCCGCGCTGGATGGGCTGGAAGTAGTAGAGAAACTTGCTCACCAGGATGTGGTCCCCGATCTGGAGCGTCGGCAGCATCGAGCCCGAGGGGATCTTGAACGCCTGGACGACGAAGGTCCGGATCACCAGCGCCAGCAGCACCGCGATGATGAGGGCCTCGGCGTACTCCCGGAGAACGGACTTGCCCTGGGAACGCGGGGCCGCCAGCGCCTCGGTCGACGCACCCTCGCCATGTTTCATGCTTTTACTCACGCGAGGTGTCTCCCTTGAAAGACGATCATTGCGTATTCCTCACTCTTCTCTCACCGTGAGCAAGGCCATGAAGGCCTCCTGCGGGATCTCGACCCGTCCCACCTGCTTCATGCGTCGTTTACCCTCCGCCTGCTTTTCCAGGAGCTTCCGCTTGCGGGTAATGTCGCCCCCGTAGCACTTGGCCGTCACGGCCTTTCGGAGCGCGGTGATCCGCTCGCGCGCGATCACCTTGCTGCCGATGGCGGCCTGGATCACCACCTCGAAGAGTTGCCGGGGAATCAGCCCGCGCATCTTCTCCGCCAGCAGGCGCCCGCGCGCCTGGGCCTGGTCGCGATGGATGATGAAGGAGAGCGCGTCCACCGCCTCCCCGTTCACCAGGATGTCCAGCTTGACCAGAGGCGTCTCCCGGTAGTCGAGGAAGTCATAGTCGAGCGAGGCGTACCCGCGGCTGATCGACTTCAGCCGGTCGTAGAAGTCCAGGACGATCTCGTTGAGGGGAAGCTCGTAGGCGATCAGCACCCGACCATCTTGCAGGTACTCGATCCCCTTGTGGAACCCCCGCTTTTCTTGGCAAAGGCTGAGGATCGGCCCCACGAACTCCGTCGGGGCCATGATGGAAGCGGCGATGAAGGGCTCCTCGATCTTGGCGATCTCCTGCACCGGGGGCAGCTTGCTGGGATTCTCCACGTCCAGCACCGTGCCGTTGCTCCGGGTGACCCGGTAGACCACCGTAGGCGCCGTGGTGAGCAGGGTGAGGTTGAACTCCCGCTCCAGCCGCTCCTGGACGATCTCCAGGTGGAGGAGCCCCAGGAACCCGCAGCGGAAGCCGAACCCCAAGGCCAGGGACGTCTCGGGCTCGAACGAGAACGCGGCGTCGTTCAACTGCAGCTTTTCCAGCGCCCCTTTGAGGTTCAGGTAATCCTGGTTGTCCACCGGATAGAGGCCCGCGAAGACCATGGGGCGGATCTCGCGGAATCCAGGCAGGGGCCGCTCCGTTGGGCGGTCCGCCTCGGTGACGGTGTCCCCCACCCGGCTCAGCCGGACGTCCCGGATGCCGGCGACGATGTAGCCGACTTCCCCTGCGCCGAGCCGCTCCACCGGCCGCATGCCCGGCGTGAAGACCCCCACCTGCCCCACCTCGAAGAGGCTCCCGCTCGACATCAGGCGAATCCGCATCCCGGGCGCCACGCTTCCCTCGTACAGCCGGACGTAGATGATCACCCCCTGGTAGCTGTCGAACCAGGAGTCGAAGATCAACGCCTTGAGGGGGGCCGCCGGATCTCCCTGCGGCGGAGGGATCCGGGCCACGATCGCCTCCAGGATCTCGTCGATTCCCTGCCCGTACTTGGCGCTCACCAGGATGGCCTCGGCGCCGTCCAGGGCCAGGATGTCCTCGATCTCGGTCCGCACCTTGGCCGGGTCGGCGCTGGGGAGGTCGATCTTGTTGATCACCGGCACGATGGCGAGGTTGGTCCGCATCGCCAGGTGGACGTTGGCCAGGGTCTGGGCCTCCACCCCCTGGACCGCGTCCACGACCAGAACGGCCCCGTCGCAGGCCGAGAGGCTCCGCGACACCTCGTAGGTGAAGTCGACATGGCCCGGCGTATCGATCAGGTTGAGCACATACTCCTGCCCGTCGGCCGCCCGGTATGCCAGGCGCACCGCCTTGGCCTTGATGGTGATCCCCCGCTCCCGCTCCAGGTCCATGCTGTCCAGCACCTGCTCCGACATCTGCCGGGCGGAGAGCGTCCCCGTCCGCTCCAGCAGGCGATCCGCCAGTGTGGACTTGCCGTGGTCGATGTGAGCGATGATGGAGAAGTTGCGGATGTGGTTCATAGACACGCTCAAGCCGGTTCAACGTTCCACGTTCAAGGTTCAAGGTTCCAGATTCACCGTTCAGGGTTCAGGGTTCAGTCGGGCCAAACCCGACCTACGGCCTCCTGACCGCTGACGGCTGACGGCTGACCACTGAGCCACCAGGGTTCAGCCCGCGGACCATGTCCATTGCCCTCTTCCCCAAACCTTGAACCTTGAACCCTGAGCCCCAACCACCTGAGCAGTTACCACGGTTCAAGGATGACGTACCTCAACCGCCGCTTGCGTTCCACGTTCAACGTTCAACGTTCAACGCCGGATGGCAGGTTACCAGTCGCGCTCGCGGACGAAGTCTACCAACCGGTGGAGGGTATGGCAGGCCGGCGACTTGGAGACGAGGCTGAGTTCGGCGCGGGCGCGGGCGAGGTACTCGTCCACGAGGCGCATGGTCGCCGGCACGGCCTCGTAGCGCTCCACCAGCCCTCGCAACGCCGCGAGGTCGTCCTCGCTGGGACTCTTGCTGGCCCCCAGACGCTCCAGGATCAGCCGATCCTCTGGAGCGGCGCGCCTCACGACTTGGATCACCGGATAGGTCACCTTCCCTTCCCGGAAATCGCTGCCCACCGGCTTTCCCAGGCGCTCCTCGCGGGCGACGTAGTCCAGCGCGTCATCCACCAACTGAAACCCGATTCCCAGATGCAGCCCGAAGGCTGCCAGCGCCTCGACCACCGAGTCCGGGGCGTCCGCCATGAGCGCCCCCGCCCGACAGGCGGCCGACATCAGGGCCGCCGTCTTCCCGGTGATGATCTTGAGGTAATCCGCCTCACCGATCCCCAAGTCGTGGAGCAGGTGCAGCTGAAGGACCTCGGCCTCCGACATGGCCACCACCGCATCCGCGAACGCGCGCAGGATGCGGCGGTTCGGATCCTCAACCAGGCTTTGGATCGCCCGGGAGAAGAGAAAATCTCCCACCAGGACCGACACATTCGATCCCCAGCGGGCCATCGCCGACGGCCGGCCGCGCCGCGTGGCGGCATGATCCACGATGTCATCGTGCAGCAGGCTCGCGGCGTGCATCATCTCCGCCGCCGCGGCGAGCATGACGCCCCGCTCGCGCTGGTCGGCGCCGCACGCCTGTGCGCTGAGGAGCAGCAGGGCGGGTCGGATGCGCTTCCCACCCGGCGACAGGGCGTAGCGGGCCACCACCGACAGGAGCCCTCCGCCCTCCTCCACGGGGGCCTGCAGGCGCTCCTCCACCTCCTGCATCTCCCGGGAGATGACGGTGAAAAGCCCGTTGTGCGTCGTTACGCTGGCCATGAAATCCGAACACTCCGTGGCAGGCATGGTCCGTGATCTGCCGTTCATCGAATGGCCGAGCCGGACTGCGCCGCTCCAGCCTCCGGGGAGATGTACAGAGCATAGCCGCCGCGGGACTTCACGCCGCTCAGGCCCTGCACCCCTGCCAGCCGAGGCGCCAAGGCGCTTCGGGTGATGACCACGACCGGCCGGCCCGCACGCGTCAGCCGCCGCACCGTTTCTGCCAGCTTCCCCAGGTCGTCGGAGCCCAGGGGGGTCACGCGCCGGTTCGCATAGAATACAACGCTTGGCGCGTTCAGTCCATAGACCAGCACGGGGTCGCCCGGTCCGAGGATTTTCCGAGCCCCCTCGGAGAATTCCCGCAGCGATCCCTGCACGATGGCGTAGGCCCGCGGTGCCGCGGCGGCTGCGGTCAGGATCAGGCAAGCCATCATGGCCGTCAAGACGGCGGGCCGCCAGCGCCCTCTTGCGATCAGCCCGGCCAGCGTGCCCGCCAGCACGAGTCCGCCGAGTCCCCAGGCGAGGTCCGTCGGCGGGGAGACGCCGTCGAGGAC
>JAPLLC010000167.1:0-3166 GCA_026387775.1 Candidatus Methylomirabilota bacterium
AAGTGGTCGATCCGCACGAGATCCACGAAGCGGAGCGCGAGGTCCAGGCGCTCTTTCCACCAGGCGTAGCCGTCCTCGCGCATCGCTCCCCAGTGGTAGAGGGCGTTGCCCCAAAGCTGCCCCGTGGGGCTGAAATAGTCGGGGGGGGCCCCGGCCACGAAGGTGGGCCGCCGCTCTGCGTCGATGAGAAAGTATTCGGGATGGGCCCACACGTCCACCGAGTCCGCGGTCACGAAGAGGGGGAGATCGCCGATGATACCGATCCCCCGTGATTCGGCGTGGCGCCGCATCGCCTCCCACTGTCGGTGGACGAGGAACTGACAGAAGGCCTGATGCGCCATCGACTCGGCCAGCTCGGCCCGGGCCAGGGCGAGGGCCGACGGCTCGCGGAGCGCCAGCGGCCGCGGCCAGTCCCACCAGGCCACGCCGTCGTATCGCTCCTTGCAAGCCGCGAACAACGTGAACTCCTCGAGCCACCCGCCGTTCTCGTCCGTGAACTTCTCGAGGTCCGGTCTCAGGCCGGGAGCCGCCCCGCGGCGGGACGCGTCCCACGCCCGGCGCAGCAGCTCGGTCTTGAGGGGGCGGAGCCTTTCGAAGTCCACCGCATGGTGCGGGAGGGGGGCCTCGGGGAGGTCCGGGGGCTGGAGCAGCCCATCCTCGATCAGCCGGTCGGGGCTGACGATGAGCGTGTTGGCGCCCATGGCGGAGAAGGAAGAATAGGGGCAGTCTCCCGGGCCAGTGGGGGTCAGCGGCAGGACCTGCCACCACCGCTGGCCGGCCTGCGCCAGGAGGTCGATCCAGGCGCAGGCGGCCGGGCCGACATCCCCGATGCCGTAGCGCGAGGGGAGCGAGGTGAGGTGCAGGAGGACCCCGGAGGCGCGATCGGCAAGCGCGGCAGTGGCAGGCATAGTCTCTCCTAGCAGGCTGCTGAAAAGAGCCCATCTGCGGCGTTGGCCCGCTCGGACACTCGCTGCGGCGTACCGGAAGTACGCCTCACTCTGCCCTTTGCGGGCCGCCTGGCATCTGGGCCCTTTTGAGCAGCCTGCCGAAAAGTAAGTTTTTCAGCATCCTGCTAGTGTACTACGCAGCGCGGAATAATGGCACCGCCTGCCGGGCTGCTCCGTTCGTGGGGAAGGCCATCGCTCTTGCACACGGCACAGCGCAAGGGCTCGGCCCTCCCCACGCACCCACGCCTGCGGCGCGGGTACCCGACCGAGAGGGGCGGGCCGCCGCCCCTCTCGGGCTCTCCCCCGGACTGTGCGGTCTCGGTTGGAGTATCGCCAATTTTACGCACCGCACAGTACGTGGCATCCGGCGATGACGACAGTGGGGGTGCGCCTCTGCCTCACATGGGCTCGTCGGCCGTCGGGCCATAGATCGACGGCACCGGGACATTCTGGAGCCGGAGATAGACCGATAACTGGCCGCGATGGTGGATCAGGTGATTCAGCAGCATGAACCGGACCGCACCCATGCGAGGCATCTCCAGCAACTGCTTTCCCCCCTTCTTGAGCCGCCAGGTGGCGAGCAGGCGGTCGTTCGTCTGCTTCTTCAGCCGCTCGGTCGCCTGGGAAACGCTCTGGTCGAAGAAGGCCAGCAGGTCCGCCACGCCGCTGGCGGTGTGCGGCGCCTCGCCGCCGGCCGCGAAGTCGTACTCATCGGGCTCCAGCATGCTCGAAATCCTGGCCGGAATCTCGGCGATGTGCCCGGCCAGACGTCCCAGCGTCATCGATTTCTCGTGCGGCTTCCAGGTGAGGTGAGCTTCCGGCAGGCGTTGCAGCAGTCGGCGGGTGGTGGCGGCTTCGTGCGCGAGCTCTGCCAGGATCGGATCGATCATGTTCATTCGACACCTCCATGGCGGGGTTGTTGCTGCATCCGAAGCGGGTGAGCGTCCATGCGTCCAGAGACGATTCCGTCTGGCGACCACAGGCTCCATCGGGGAGAAGGGAGTGGAACTCCCCGCGGTTATCGGGCTATACTGTAATCTGTAAGCACGCGGGACGCAAGGCCGGCGGAGGTGATGTGCGATGATCGTGCGTGGGTGGTCCATCGGATGGCTTCTCGGCTCTCTCGTCCTCCTGCTCGCCGCATGCGGCCAGGCCGGTCCGCGCTTCGAGGAGGGGTCCTCGGCGGCGATCCCGCCGGATCGGGTGCCGATCATCCTGCTTCCCGGAGTCAGCCGGGAGGTGGCTCGGGAGCTCAAGGGCGGCAGCATCGTCCCGTTCTCGGCGTTGGCACTGCGCACCGACGGCGAGGCGCTGGCGCATCTCGGCGATCCCCGGTTTCCCGCCGCCGGCGGGCAGCCCGCGGAGGTGTCGGGAGAGCTGGATCGGGCCTTGCGGGGGACCGACGTCCGCGGACTTCAGTCGCTGATCAACCACCTCATCCAGCATGAGGGCTACCTTCGAGGAGACCCGGAACAGCCGCGCGACAAGGATTACCCCGAGAATCCCGAAGGCGTCCGGACGGACCGAAGGCGGCAGGCCTCCCTCTTCGTGCTCTATTATGACTGGCGTCGGGACGTGGCCGAGAGCGCCTGCGTCCTGGCGCAGCGGGTGGCCCGGATCCGCATGCTGACCGGCGCTCCGCGGGTCTATCTGGTCGGCCACAGCCTCGGCGGGGTGGTGGCGCGCTACTACCTCCGATACGGCGGGCGGGACGCCGTGGGGGACCGCGACTGCCCGCTGGGGAATGGGGAGATGCGCACGGCGATCAACGCGCCGGGCGGCGACGGGACCGCCCGCCTCGTGGCCCTGGGCGCCCCTCACCGAGGCTCGGCGCAAGCCTTCCGGGCCCTCATACAGGATTTCAACCTGTTCGGGGTCGTGAGCCTCGGACTGCGGAGGGCAGTCTTCACGATGCCCCTGGCGTGGGAACTCCTTCCGTTCGCCGACCCGGACGGTCGGGTTCCACTCCTCGTCGATCAGAACGGCGAGGAGCGGGTGTCGCTGTACGACGCGCAGACCTGGATCGGGCGGGAATGGCTGGTGGGGGATGCGACCGATCCCGAGCGCCGGCGCTTCGTCGAGACGATGCTGGCGCGGGCGGCCACGCTGCATCGGCGCATGGCCGAGCGGAATCCGGCGGAGGAGGCCGTCCCCCGTCTCGTGGTGGGGGCCGGATGCCGGCCGACTCCCGCGCGGGCCATCGTGGCAGACGGCAAGCT
>JAPLLC010000167.1:3184-5172 GCA_026387775.1 Candidatus Methylomirabilota bacterium
CCGCTCTTCGCCCGGGCCACTGTCCCGGGGGATGGGGTGGTGAGTCTCGAGAGCGCCCTCGGCGTCCCGCCGGCGCCGACCCTCACCCCGATGACCGTCTGCTCTGCCCACAGCGCCTACGTGGACGACTCCGGCATGACAAACCGCATCACGCAATTCCTTCTTCACTGATCCCACGCGGGCGGTCCGGAGCAACGCGCTCCTAACAGGCTGTGAAAAAGGCCCATCTGCTGCGTTGGCTTGCTCGGGCACTCGCTGCGGCGTACCTGGAGTACGCCTCACTCAGCCCTTCGCGCGCCGCCTTGCATCTGGACCTTTTTGAGCAGCCTGCTCTAGGGTCGAATCTTGCCGCCCTCACGTAAAGCACGCAAAGGACGCAAGACCTGACTGGCTTGTTCGCCGGGGGTTGGTGGGCTATGATCGTGCCCACGATAGACCAGGAACTTCATTCGGGAGGGAGAGGAGCCATGGCATCGAACGTGTTGGGTGCGCGCGGCACGCTGGAGACGGCGCAGGGAAAGGTCATTATCTGTCGCCTGCAAGCCCTGGAGAAGGCTGGGATCGTCTCTCGGCTGGACCGGTTGCCCTTCTCCATCAGGATTCTTCTGGAGGGGGTGCTCCGCTCGGTGGACGGCGAGCTGGTCACGGAGGCGGACGTCCGAAACCTGGCCCGATGGCGCGCGTCGGCGGCACCGGACATGGAGGTGCCGTTCATGCCGGCGCGGGTGCTCCTCCAGGATCTGACCGGGGTACCGGCCGTGGTGGACCTGGCCTCGATGCGCGCGGCAATGAAGCGCCTGGGCGGGGACCCGCGCAGGATCAATCCGCTCATCCCGGTAGACTTGGTGATTGACCACTCCGTGCAAGTGGACGTGGCCGGAACCCCGGACGCGCTCAAGCGGAACGGCGAGATCGAGTTCGAACGGAACCAGGAGCGATTCGAGTTCCTGCGCTGGGGGCAAAAGACCTTCGCAAACTTCCGCGTGGTCCCACCCGCCACGGGCATCTGTCACCAGGTGAACCTGGAGTTCCTGGCCAAGGTGGTGATGACTCGAAAGCAGAACGGCGGCGTCGTGGCGTTTCCCGACACCGTGGTAGGGGCCGACTCTCACACCACCATGATCAACGGTCTGGGAGTTCTGGGGTGGGGCGTAGGCGGTATCGAGGCCGAGGCCGCCATGCTCGGCCAGCCGATCTATATGGTGGCGCCCCCGGTCGTGGGGGTGAAGCTGACGGGGCGTCTGCGCGAAGGGGTGACCGCCACCGACCTCGCGCTGACCGTCACCCAGATCCTTCGGAAGAAAGGGGTGGTCGAGAAGTTCGTGGAGTTTTACGGGCCGGGCCTCGGCTGCTTGAGCCTTCCCAATCGCGCCACGCTGGCCAACATGGCGCCCGAATACGGGGCCACGATGGGCTTCTTCCCGGTCGATCAGGAGACGCTCGACTATCTCGGCCGCACGGGTCGCCGGGCCGGGGTGGACCTGGTGGAGCGCTACACCAAAGAGCAGGGCCTCTTCCGCACGGACGCCACCCCGGATCCGGAGTTCACCGAGAGCCTGGAATTCGACCTCGGGACGGTGGAGCCGAGCCTGGCGGGTCCGAAGCGCCCTCAGGACCGCGTGCCCCTGGCCAAGATGAAGTCTGCGTTCGCCCAGGCACTCACCGCTCCGGTGAAGGAGCGAGGCTTCGGTCTTGCCCCGGAGGAGACCTCCAAGAAGATGTCGGTCCAGCTCGACGGGAAGAAGTCGGAGATCGGCCACGGCGCCGTGGTCATCGCGGCCATCACCAGTTGCACCAACACTTCCAACCCGTCGGTCCTGCTGGCGGCGGGCCTGCTGGCCAGGAAGGCGGTGGCGCGCGGCCTCTCGGTTCCGCCATACGTAAAGACCAGTCTCGCTCCGGGGTCCAAGGTCGTGACGGAGTACCTCAAGAAGACGGGTCTCTTAACGGACCTGGAGTCGCTGGGGTTCAACGTGGTGGGCTACGGT
>JAPLLC010000054.1 GCA_026387775.1 Candidatus Methylomirabilota bacterium
GTGGAGTCCGGACGCGACCTGCTCGACGCCAGCCTCCCCGCCGAAGAGACTGCCTGGATCCAGGAGTACCTGCGCGCGGTCGGCCGATCCGTGCGGGGTTTTCACCACCTGCGGACGCGAAAGTCTGGCTCGCATCGATTCGTGGAGTTTCACCTGGTCGTGGACAAAGACCTCTCGGTCGAGGACTCCCACCAGTTGTCGGACGCGGTCACCCGCGGCATCAAGGAGAGACTCTCCGACACCACCGTCACCATCCATGTGGAGCCCTGCGACGGCAAGTGCCGGCCCGCCTGCCTGGAGGGGTGCCTGCTGACCAAGACGGAGCAGGCAGCCATCCGGGCTCAGGCGTCCTTGCACCGGCGGGGCAAGAAGAGCCGGGGCGCCTCGCAGGGCTGAATCATCCCCACCCATCCGCTTCTCTGTCGGCCCGAGAGGCGAGAGGAGAAAGGAGCCTCCGCCATGCCTGAAAAAAGGGTCGTCCTGGTCACCGGATCGTCACGCGGGATCGGGGCCACACTGGTGACCGAGTTCGCCAAGGACGGGTTCCGGGTCGTCCTCAACTATGCCCACTCGCAGGGGGAAGCCGAGGCCCTGCATCGGGCGCTGGTGGGACAGCACGGTGCGGACCGCATCCTGCTCCGCAAGGCGAACGTGGCGAAGCGGGACGAAGTGAAGGCCATGTTCGATGCGGCCGTGGATCGATTCGGACGGGTGGATGTCCTCGTGAACAATGCCGGTCTCAACATCGACGGGCCGTTTCTCGCGATGACGGACGAGCAGTGGGAGCGGGTGATTGCCACCAACCTCACCGGCACCTTCATCTGCGCGCAGGAGTTCGCCCTCCGATTCACGGGAAAGGCGGGGCACATCATCAATTTCAGCGCCGCGACGGGATTGCGGGGCCGGAAGAACGGGGCGAACTACTGCAGCGCCAAGGCCGGCGTCATCACCCTGACGAAGTGCCTGGCGATCGAGCTGGCGCCGAAGATCTGCGTGAACTGCGTGCTCCCCGGGCAGATGAACACGGAAGAGGTGATGACGCGATACAACCTCCATGACAAGCCGACCCTCGACAGGATGCTGAGCACCATCCCCCTGGGGCGACTCGGAACCACCGAGGACGTCTACCGGGTGGTGCGCTTCCTGGTGAAGGACGCGGAGTTCATAACCGGGCAGAACTTCTTTGTCAACGGCGGAATGGTCCTCTAGGCTGCTGAAAAAGGCCCATCTGCTGCGTTGGCGCGCTCGCGCGGCGCTGCGGCGCACGCGTCAGTACGCCTCGCGTCTCGCATCGCGCGCCGCCTTGCATCTGGACCTTTTTGAGCAGCCTTCCGAAGAGTGAGTCTTTCGGCAGCCTGCTCGCAGGAGCATCGGACGGTCTTGGACGCGGACGCGATCCGTAGTAAGATCCGCGGGAATCCTCCCCCTGGATCGGTGACCGACCTCGCGCGAGGACGGGGGCGCTCGCGCGGGCCGCAGCCGGAAGCTAAGTACACGCGGGCTTAAGTTCGGTGACGTATACTTCGGCCGGATAAGTCCAGGTCCCCCGGGCCGACCCGAGACGCCGCGCCACACCCATCCCGACGATGGGTACCCGGCGAGCCGCACCCAGCCGCTGGCTGGGTACCCGCCGGCACGGAGGGCCGCTCCGTGAGCGGACCGACCCGGGGTAAGGGCGAGCCGGCACGGGTACCCGCCCGAAGGGTGGGTGCAGGCGCCAGGCGTCGGGTACCCAACCGAAGGGTTGGGTGTGGCGGTCCGGGGGACCGGCGATACGTCGCCGTAATTGCGGGCGGAAACACTTAGAGACCGGAGCCACGGATGGCCGCTGAAGCGACGATCCCCCTTGACGAATCCGGCCCGCGCCCGGGCGTCGCCGTCCTCCTCGATGGATCTGAGTGGCGGGTGACCGACCAGTCCACCTACTGGAGCGGGGAAGGCTACCGCGTCCACGAGTGGTGCTGTGAGCAGGGCGACGCGACGGGGTATCTCCTGAAGGAGGGAGACCCCAAGCAGGGGACGGTCCGCTGGTTCTTCACCCGGGAGATCCCGACGGAGTCGGTGACCGTCGCGGGCGGCGAGCGGCTGGCCGACCGGTGCAAGCCACCGACCGAAGCGCAGCCGCCCGACACCCTGGAGCACAAGGGGGAGACATATCACTATGCGGAAACCACGGACGGCACCCACGAGGACGCGTCCGGGGCCCGCGTCCGCAAGCTGACCTGGGACTACTGGGACGGCGGTCATGCCCGGAACCTCGCGGTCGAGCGATGGCCCGACGGCACCCTCGACTGCTATCTGGGGGCGTATATCGAGTCCGGCCGAGTCAGGATCCGCCCCGCCTCTTCCCGGTCGGCGGCTCGCCTCACGGCACGCGGAAGCCCCTTCCTGGTGATGGTCGTGTGCCTGCTTCCCGGCTTCCTGATCGGGTTCATCCTCGGCTGGCCGTTCGACGAGGCGTTCTCGCTCGCCCTCGGCCTCGCCGTCACGCTCGGCTGGATGATGCTGCTGCCCCGAGTGCCGTTGGCCGGCCTGGCCGTGCTGGTCGTGGGAGGGGGCGCCGCCGCCGCCTTCTGGGAGCATCCGCCCTTCACGACGTGGACCGGGCTCCTCACGATTCTTGCCGCGCCGACGCTGATCGGCTGGGTGGGCCGAAGAAGGGGGTACGGCGGCGACCGGCGGGCGGTCCAGTATGCGGGGGCCTTTGCCCTGGCCGCTCCCCTGCTCGGTGTCGGCCTGTACTCCTACTTTCTTCTGGCGCCGGGTCCCCATACCGCCGAGCAGCTCTGGCTGGCCGTCGGTCCGACAGGGTTGGGGGCCCTGGCCGGTTTCCTGGTGGCCGGGCTGACGCTCGGCCGGGATGCGCCATGAGCCACATCTTCCTCGACCGACGCGAGGGGCGGCTGGCGCTCTATCTCTCCGGAGAGCTTCAGTTCGACCAGCGCGACGAGCGGCTCTACCACGAGCCACTGGCCCTGGTTCCCACGGCGCTGGCCGCCCGGCGGTCCGAGCGACTCCGGACCACCGCGGAGCGACGGGGGCGCCCCTTACGCGTCCTGATCCTGGGCGGCGGGGACGGCCTGGCCCTGCGCGAGGTCCTGCGATTCCCGGCCGTAGCGGAGGTCCACCTCGTCGACCGGGACCCGGAGGTGCTCCGGCTGGGCAGAGAGGCCCTCGCGGATCTCAACCGCGGGGCGTTCCGGGACCCCCGCGTCCGGATCCACGTCCAGGATGCTCGCGAGGTCCTGGATCGCGCCCGGGGGTTCGACGTCCTGATCTCCGACCTCACCTTCCCCCGCGACCGCGCGGGCGCGGCGCTGCTCGGCGTCCAGTCCTTCCGGCGAATGCGGGAGGCGCTCGCGCCGGAGGGCGTCCTGGCGGTGAACGCCGTCTCGCCCGAGCTCGCCCCGCGCGCCTTTAGTTGTCTGGGCAGGACGCTTGCGGCCGCCGGGCTCTCCGCCATCCCGTACGCCTTTCGGCTGCCGTCTTTTCTGGAAGAGGGATACGGGCCCGCCCCATCCGGGACGCGGAGCTCCGCGGAATGCGCCTTCCGGAAGGGGCGGGTCTCACCGCCGAGGCGTTCCTGGCGGGGACGCGGCTCCCGCGCGCGCACGCGGCCCTGGCCGCCCTGCCGAACCGGACCGACGAGCTGCTCGCGTATCTGCAGAGCGACTCGCCGCTCCCCTGGGACGAGCCGCTCCGCCCCATCCGCTTTGACGGGACAGGGGCGCCGCCTCGCGACGTGCTTCGTCCCTGGCGCCTGGAGGCCCAGGGGTTCGCCCGCTGGCTGCGAGGGAGCGAGGGGGGCCGATCGCTCGAAGAGCTCGTGGGGTGTCTCCCGGTCTCGCAGCGCGGCCAGATCCGCGAGGCCCTCCTGGAATGGAGCCGCCAGGCCGAGGCGCTGCTCCGG
The DNA here is from genome assembly GCA_026387775.1 of Candidatus Methylomirabilota bacterium. Taxonomy (GTDB): domain Bacteria; phylum Methylomirabilota; class Methylomirabilia; order Methylomirabilales; family 2-02-FULL-66-22; genus 2-02-FULL-66-22. The sequence continues at coordinate 3,911 of JAPLLC010000054.1, forward strand.
GGCGTGGACCTCCAGGCGTTCATCGAAGAAGTCTTGCGCCGGGCCCGCGAGCTGCCGGCGGCGTGGCTCCGCGAACTCCGCGAACTCCGCGACCGGATCCGCGAGGGGCTTCCCTCCTCGGAGGAGATGCTCCACCAGGCGTATCGCGTCCTGGCCATCCTCCTTTTGGTGCTGGTGCTGGCGAACCTTTTCTTCCCCGACAATCTCTACGCCAAGGGGTTTACCAGCTCCAGCCACGGCTCGGGTCAGTCCTCCTGCGGCTCCGCCTGCTACAGCCTGTTCTTCAGCAACCCCACCACGCACTTCGCGCCCTACCGGTACCGGGCCTCCTCCGCTCCGGGGCGAGTGATCGGCGCGGACGGACGGGAGTATCCCGCCCAACACCTCACGTTCAGCGACGACAAGGGCGGGCGCCGGCCCGTCGTCGGACTGATGGCCCTCACCAAGGACCTCCAGCTCCTCGAGTCGGGCGAGATCGCATATGCGGCGACCGTGCCGGGCTATAAGTTCGTGCTCACACCCGGGCGTCTGCGGGTCCTGGACCCGGCGGGCCGCGAAGTGCTTTTCCTCTTGCCGGAGGCGCGGCTCGAGGACGACGTGCGTCGGCAGCTTGCCGCGCAGGGACCGCTGATCGAGAGGGCCATCGCCGAGCATCGGCGCTGGGTGGACTGGGTGCGCTGGGCCGCCGTGACGGACGGGGCCCTGCAGGCCGTGTCGGAGATGGCGGCCCTGGAGGCCCAGAGGCGGGCGGTGGCCGCGGCGGGCGAGGCCTGGCAAGGGACGGCCTCGCGGCCCGATACGGTTCCCGCCGCCGGCTGGACCGCGATCTTCCCCGGGATCTATCTGGAGCCTCCCCCGCCCGGCCCGGCCGCCCGGCGAGCGGCCCTGGTTTCCCCGGAGGGCGACGTCCAGATCCGGTCGCTTGCGCCGCCGACCGCCGTCACCGACGAGGACCGCTTCCTGTTCTGGGTGTTGAATCGGCGCCTGACCGAGGGCCGCGACCTGTCCCTCAAGGATCTCCTGGCGCGCTGGGCCGCGACGCACGCCGAGGCGCTGGGGATCGCGCGGCCGGCCCCCGCGGGACGTTCCTCATGATGCGCGTCCTACCTCTCCAGCCGCGGCATCGGGAGACGTGGGATGGGCTGGTGGCGGCCCATCCCACGGCCGGCTTCATGCAGTCCTGGGCCTGGTCGGAGTTCAAGGCGCTGGAAGGCTACACGGTGTTTCGGCTGGGACTCTTCGAGGGGAAGACGCTCTGCGGCGGCGGCATCGCCTATGCGTTCCCATCGGCGGCGGAGGCCGGCATGGCCGCCATGCCGGACGGCCCGGTCCTGGACTGGGAAGCGCCGGACGCCGCGGAAGCATTTCGGGCGCTGGTCGCGGCCTTTCGGAAGGCTTCCCGCCAGGAGCGGGTCGTCACCCTGCGTGTGGAGCCGCGGCTTGACGCCGAGGCCGAGCCGCTGCGGGGGCTGCCGCGATCCCCGGTGGACCTCGTACCGGACGAGACGCTCCTGGTGGATCTCGGCCTCGAGGCGGAGATGCTGCGCCGCATGAAGCCGAAGGGGCGCTACAACGCGCGACTCGCGCTCCGCCATGGGGTCGAGGTTGCCAGCTCCACGAACCCCGGGGACGTCCACGAGTTTTACTACATCCTGGAGCAGACGGCGCGGTTTCAGGGCTTCTGGCTGGAGCCCAAGCGCTTCTTCATCAACCTGACGCAGAGCCTGTTTCCCGCCGGAGCGCGGTTCGCGTTCGCGCGGTACAAGGGGGTCACGCTGGCGGCGGCCCTCACCGTCCGCCACGGACCCACGGCCACCTTCCTCTACGGAGGCCACCTGCCGCTGTTTCCCGAGGTCATGGCGAGCTACGCCCTCCACTGGCACCTGCTGCGGGAGGCGGCACTGGACGGGTTCCGCGTGTACGATTTCTACGGCTTTGTTCCGCCCGGAAGCACCGGGCACCCCTACGACCGGTTCTCGCGCTTCAAGGAGAAGTTCGGCGGCCGACCGGTGCACCGGATCGGATCCCGCGACGTGATCTTTCACGACCGGCTGGCGGAGGCCGCCGTGCGCGCCCTCCGATCGGTGCCGGCAGCCGTGCTGACCGCGAGGCGCGAATCCCGGGGGCGGGAGCGACGAGAGGAGGGAGTATGACTTCCGGCGTACAGGTCGTCGTCACCGTGCTCCTCGGCTTCGTGTTGTGCTGGGTGGGGAAGCGGGCCTACGGCCTCTTCCACCCGCGGGCCCGGATGGACGTGGAGCTGACCGCCAAGGACAACCTGGCGTTCGCGGTCCCGCTGGGGGCCTATTATCTGGGAATCCTGATCGTGATGGGGGCGCCCCTGTCCGGGCGGTCTCGCGGCGACCTGCTGCATGACAGCCTCTCCGTGGCGGGCTGGGGTCTCCTGGCCGTGGTGCTCCTCAACCTCGCCTCGCTCGTCCATCACAAGATCCTGTTCCGGGGGCTGGATCTTCAGGGCGAGATCCTGGAGCGGCGGAATCTGGCGGCCGGGATCGTCGCGGGAGGATTTCACATCGCCAACGCCCTGCTCATCCTGGGGGCGCTGGGCGACGAGGGCGGCCTGCTTCCCGCCGCCGTCTTCTGGCTCTACGCCCAGGCGATGCTGACGCTGGCGGCCGCCGTGTATCTCCACCTGGCGCACGAGAACCTGGGGGCGGAGATTCGGCGGGGGAATCAAGCCGTCGCTCTGTCCCTGGCCGGGGTCCTGGTGGCCATGGGAAATGTCTTGCGGCTCGCGGTCAGCGGATCGTTCGACGGCTGGGCGGCCGGCTTCGCGGCCACGACAGGCTACGCTCTGGCGGGGCTGGCGATCCTGTTCGCGGCGCGCTGCCTCTTCGACTGGCTGCTCCTGCCCGGCGTGACGATCCGCCAGGAGATCCTGGACCAGGAGGTCCCGAACACGGGCGTCGGCTTTCTGGAGGCCCTGTTCTACCTGGGCACCTCCTTCCTGATCGTCTGGACCCTGTAGAGGGTTCCGGAGCCATCCGGCCCACGCGAGCCGCACGATTTCCCTCCGTGGTCCGAGACCCGATCCACAGATCCTGGCTCGCTTTGCGGTTTTTGCCTGCCTGTGCGTTCCGGACGCAGACAGGCGAGCTTTGCGGTGAAATGTTTGGGATGAATCGGAGGCGCCCGCACCTGCAGCCCAGATTGCTGTTGACGCCCCCCGGGCAAGTCTGCGACAGTAAATACGAGGGCGAATAGCTCAGGGGGAGAGCACCTGCCTTACAAGCAGGGGGTCGGTGGTTCGAAACCACCTTCGCCCACCAGGTAACTCGCTGTATCCACATGCCCCGATAGAATCCTTATTGGGGCCTGTGGTGTTCAGAGGGGCCCCTGGCTAACATCTGGCTAACACGAAGTCTGGCGCATCTATGGAAAGACGGATTGTAGAGGCACGCGCCTCTTCCGCATGACCCAGAGGAACAGTTGGAGTCGTCTCTGGGCAACCGAAATGGGCCTTCGGCATATTTCACGAGTCGCCCGCAACTGCGGCACCTTCCGGCAATTCGCCGATGAGTGACGATCTCCCTCGGGGTTCGGCTCCGGCGACGCCTGCCACGACCACGCCGCACCCCATTTTCTCCTTGACAGGTACGTTCGCTGCACTGGATACTTTCTCCCGTCTATGGGTATTGCGGTGCCGGGCAACAGCCCACTAGCGATCCGGCGTTTTCTGTCGGTGTCTGGTCGGGCTCTCCCCCAAGGTAGCGTACGCCTCCCAACGCACTGCTTATTAGCCTGAATGCCCGCAGCGCTGGGTGCAAAATAATGAAGATCCAAAAACACTCCATCGCGCTTGCTTTGGCAGCTATCAACTTGACAATCGGTGGAGTCGTGTCTTGGCTCAAATTGCCTATTTACTTCGACACCATTGGTCTGATTATCGCAACCGTGTTGCTCGGTTGGCGTTATGGAATGTTAACCGGGATCGTTACAGTGGGGGTGGGTTTCTTCATTATCAATCCGTATCTCCCGGCTTACTTCGCAACTTTGGTTGCGTTAGTCTCCACAACGGAATTGCTTGCCAGGAAGTACATGTTCCGGAGCATCCCCTCAAGCGTCTTTGCTGGTATTGTTCTAGCGATTGTTGCGGCCGTTGTGTCCGCACCCGTCACCGCCTATTTGTTTGGGGGTGTCACTGCTAGCGGCGCGGACTTGCTCACCGCCCTTCTTCGGCAAACAGGTCAGACGATTCTGGAATCGGTCGTGCTTTCCGGTGTGTCGTCCGAACTGCTGGACAAGACGCTTGTATCGATCGCGGCCAGTCTGATTCTTACCGCCCTTCCACGTCGCTTCTTCGTCGAGTTTTCACTTCGTTCCCAAACGCCGAATAGATGCGACACGGACTCATGAGGTCCCCGAACTTCACTGTGTTTTTGTTATTCGGCTTTTACCTATCGCTATTCTTGTTTCATAGCGATGTAGCCACAATTCTGCGTAGCAGAGCGATGTTTTTCGGCATCTGCGCTACGTTCTTGCCGATCACACTCCTCGTGCGGCGACGATATCTTGCGGCCTTGTCCCTTGTCGTAATGACCATCCTGTTTGCAGTAACCATGTTGATTATACGACAGAATTCCATCTCGATTGACGCCATTCGTTCGATGATTGATGACCCACCGGTTTCCGCCTTCGTATTCCTGATTCTTTTGCTCCCTGGCCTATTTCTGGTGTCGGAACTAGACGCTGAGCGTTTACCTCACGAGTTCTCCTCTTGGAGCGGCTTACGGATATTCCGGCCGCTGATTGCAGTTTTCGCCACACGCGAGCGCGTGCTCCGCCGACTTTCCGCGATTCGCGAAACCTGCCAATTGCGGGGTATCGCCTTGGACTCCCGTTTCCAGCACTTGCGTACGTTTTGCATTTGGATTGTCCCGTTGGCCACGGCCACCATTTGCGAAGCGGCTTACGCCTATAAGTTCCGAGAGATGCTAGGCAGTGCGCATCATTTCGTTCCGACACAGCCGAAGAAACCAGTATTGTCACCGATTCAGCGGGTATGGGGCGTCTTGCTCCTAATGGCTTGGCTCTTCGGCATTCAGCGATTCGCACGCATATGGATAACTATCTCATAATTTGTGATGACTGGAGGCTGATGGAGGAGAGACCTCAAACTATCTGTCGCCAGTTTGAGCACTTTCTAAACACTGAGGCTCGCTATCTCGCGCCTGTGCTTTTTGCCGAGTATTCCTGCCTCACGCAATTTGTCTACGAAGAGATCGATCTCGTCGTTTCCAGCCAACAAGAAATGAAGGACGCCCGACTCACGCGAGAAGAGTTTGTGCAGTTTTGGAAATGGCAGGATAAACTCGCCACG
>JAPLLC010000091.1 GCA_026387775.1 Candidatus Methylomirabilota bacterium
CGCCACTGCCTGAAGAGTTCGCCAGGGCGCTGATCGGGGTGATCAAGGATCTCGACGCCACGGTGATCCTGGAGCCGGGGCGCATGCTGGTCGGGAATGCGGGGATCCTGGCGACCCGGGTGCTTTACACCAAGCAGTCCCCGGTCAAGAACTTCGTGGTGGTGGACGCGGGGATGAACGATCTGGTCCGGCCGAGTCTTTACGGCTCGTATCACGCCATCTGGCGGGTGCATCGGGTGGCGGGACGCGACGAGGTGACCGTCGACGTGGTGGGCCCCATCTGCGAGTCAGGGGACTTCCTGGCCAAGGATCGGGTGCTCCCGCGTTTCGAGCCGGGAGAGCTGATGGCGGTGATGTCGGCAGGGGCCTATGGTCACTGCATGTCGTCCAATTACAACGCCCGGCCGCGGGCGCCGGAGGTGATGGTGCGCGGCGACCGGTTCACGGTCGTACGCGAGCGCGAGACGTACGCCGATCTGATCCGCGGAGAGCGGACGCTGGAGGAATTGGGGTAGGCTCTGGGCCACGTCTCTTTTTGATGCATGGGCAGTTGGAAGTCTGGGGAGGTGCGGCGATGGCAAAGCGGACGTTTCAAGGATCGATCGTGGCGCTGGTGACTCCGTTCCGGGACGGCAAGGTGGATGCGGCCGCGCTGAAGTCCCTGGTGGAGTTCCAGATCGCCGGGGGGACGGACGGGATCGTTCCCTGCGGGACCACGGGGGAGTCCCCGACCCTGGATCACGACGAGCACAAGCAGGTGATCGACCTCGTCATCCAGGCGGCGAACAAGCGCGTCCCGGTGATCGCCGGGACCGGCTCGAACAGCACGGCGGAGGCGATCAGCCTTACGAGGCATGCCAAGCAGGCGGGGGCGGACGCGGCGCTGATCGTGCTCCCGTATTACAACAAGCCGACGCAGAAGGGGATGATCGAGCACTGCCGGGCCATCGCGGACAGCGTGGAGCTGCCCCTGATCCTGTACAACATCCCGGGGCGCACGGGCGTGAACATGCTGCCGGAGACGGTGGCCGCACTCGCCGACCATCCCAACATCGTCGGGATGAAGGAGGCGACCGGGAATCTGGAGCAGATGACCCAGGACATCGTGCTCTGCGGCGACAAGCTGAGCTTCCTTTCGGGTGACGACACCTTGACGCTTCCCCTCATGTCCGTGGGAGGGCGGGGGATCATCTCCGTCGTCGCCAACATCGTTCCCCAGGACGTGTCCGCCCTGACCCGCGCCTTCCTGGGCGGCGACTGGAAGCGGGCGCGCGAGCTGCACCTCAAGCTCTTCCCGCTCTGCCAGGCCATGTTCTACGAGACCAACCCCATCCCGGTGAAGACCGCCCTGGCCATGATGGGGAAGATCCGGGAGGAGTTCCGGCTGCCGCTCTGCTCGATGACCGACGCCAACCGGAAGAAGCTGGAGGCGGCGCTGAAGAGCTACGGGATCCTGAAGAGCTAATGACCAATGACCAATGACGAATGACCAATGGAATACGGAATCCGGAATTGGCCATTGGGATTTGGTCATTGGACATTGAGGAGGAGGCGACCGTGATCACAGCAGTGGTTGTCGGGGCGGCGGGGCGGATGGGGAAGCGGCTGGTCGCCCTGATCCGCGAGGGGAAAGATCTCCAGCTGGTGGGCGCGGTCGAGCGCGCAGGCCACCCCGATCTGGGACGGGATGCGGGCGAGATTGCCGGAGTGGGAACGACGGGTGTTCCCCTCGTCGACTCGGTGGAGACGGCTCTGCGGGGCGCCCAAGTCCTGCTGGACTTCACCGCGCCCGCGGCGGCCATGCGGGATCTGGAGGCGGCCAGCCGGGCCGGCGTCGCCGTGGTGGTGGGGACGACGGGACTCTCCGAGACGGATCTGGCTCGGGCCCGGGAGCTGTGCGTCCGGATTCCCTGCGTCCAGTCGCCGAACATGAGCGTGGGTGTCAACGCCCTCTACGGGATATTGGCCCAGGTCGCCCGGACGCTGGGGGACGGGTACGACATCGAGGTCATCGAGGCGCACCACCACTTCAAGAAGGATTCGCCCAGCGGCACGGCGGAGCGGATGGCGCAGGTCCTGGCCAAGGCCCTGGGGCGCGACCTCGGGCAGGTGGGGGTCTACGGACGGCACGGGATCGTGGGGGAACGCCCCCCGAAGGAGATCGCCGTCCACGCCATCCGGGCCGGCGATATCGTGGGGGAGCACACGATCCTCTTCGGAGGGATGGGGGAACGGATCGAGATCACCCATCGGGCTCACAGCCGGGACAACTTCGCCTGGGGCGCCCTGCGCGCGGCGGCGTGGGTGGTGGGGAAGCCCCCGAAGCTGTATGACATGCTCGACGTCCTGGGACTCAAGGTGCCGTAGATTTTGAATTTCGAAATTCGAATTTAGAAATTGACGTCTGCTACCGATCGCCGAACAACACGGAGCCATGCGGATGAGCGGATATACACAGAGTCAGCGACTGCAAGGCCTTCCCCCCTACCTGTTCGCCGAGCTGGACCGGATGAAGCAGGAGCAGGTGAAGAAAGGGGTGGACGTCATCAGCTTCGGGATCGGGGATCCCGACCTGCCGACGCCCCCCCACATTATCCAGGCCCTGGCCGCGGCTGCGGCCGATCCCAAGAACCACCAGTACCCCTCGTATGAGGGGATGCTCACGTTCCGCAAGGCGGCGGCCGACTGGTACCGGACACGTTTCGGCGTCTCGCTGGATCCGGCCACCGAGGTCCTGACTCTGATCGGATCCAAGGAAGGCATCGGCCACCTTCCCCTGGCGTTTGTCAATCCCGGCGACGTGGTCCTGGTGCCGGATCCCGCCTACCCCGTCTATCAGGCCGGCACCCTCTTCGCCGGCGGCGAGACGTACTGCATGCCGCTGACCCCGGCGCGGGGTTTCCTGCCGGACCTCGGCGCCATCCCGGCGGCGGTGGCGAAGCGCGCGAAGATCCTCTGGCTGAACTACCCCAACAATCCGACGGGAGCGGTGGCCCCGCGGGAGTTCTTGGCCGAGGCCGTGGCCTTCGCCCGGCGGCACCGCCTGATCCTGGCCCACGACGCGCCGTATTCCGAGATCGCGTTCGACGGGTACCGGCCCGAGAGTATCCTGAACATCGACGGCGCAAAAGAAGTGGCGATCGAGTACCACTCGGTCTCCAAGACGTACAACATGACCGGCTGGCGGATCGGCTTCGCCGTGGGGAATGCACAGATCCTGGCAGGGCTGGGCCGGATCAAGCAAAACATGGACTCGGGCGTGTTCCAAGCGGTGCAGTACGCCGGGATCGCGGCCCTCAGCGGCTCCCAGCAATGCGTGGCGGACAACTGTCGGATCTGGCAGGAGCGGCGAGACGTGCTGATTGCGGCGCTCCGCGAGATGGGGTTTTCCGTCGCGACCCCCAAGGCGAGCTTCTATGCCTGGGTGCCGGTGCCCGCGGGGTTCACCTCCAGCAGTTTCTGCGCGGATCTCTTGGCCAAGGCGGGGGTCGTGGTCACGCCGGGGAACGGGTTCGGGGCGGCGGGAGAAGGATTCGCCCGGATCGCCTTCACCGTGAACGTGGACCGCATCCGCGAGGCGATGGACCGGATCCGGAAGCTAGGGATCCGAGGGGGCTGAACGCTGAGAGCCGAGAGTTGAGAAGTGAGAGCCGAGAGTTGAGAAGTGAGAGCTGAGAGCCGAGAAGTGAGAGCTGAGAACCGAGAAGTGAGAGCAAAGAGTCGAGAGCAGAGAGATGAAACTCTCGGATGTTGAACCCTGAACGGTGAACCTCCCTCCATGTCCGATCGCATTCTGCTCCAGGGCATCCAGTTCTACGGATACCACGGGGTCTACGAGGAGGAACGGCGGCTCGGCCAGCGCTTCCTCGTGGATGTGGAGCTTCGCCTGGATCTCACGGGCGCCGAGGACTGGGACGACGTGTCTCTCAGCGTGGACTACAGCCAGGTACATGCCGCCGTGCTGGAAGTCGGTACCCGGCAGCAGTTCAAACTGCTGGAGACGCTGGCGGCGCGGATCGCCTCGACACTCCTGGAGCGCTTTCCCATCCAGCGAGTTACCGTGCGGGCCACCAAGCCCGCGCCTCCGCTTCCGGGCACGCTCACCGGCGTGAGTGTCGAGGTCACGCGTCCATGACGATTCGCGCGTTCATCGGGATCGGGTCGAACCTGGGAGATCGGTCGGCGCGCTGCGCCGAGGCGGCGGTGGCGCTCGGTCGCCTTCCCCGGACCGCGCTGGTCAGGCTGTCCCCCTGGATCGAGACGCAGCCCCAAGAGGGGGTCGAGGGCGGTCCGTTTCTGAACGGGGTTGCGGAGATCGCGACGGCGCTCTCCCCGCGTGTATTACTCCGGCATCTGCAGGCGATCGAGGTGGCGTCGGACCGGCCCGCGAATCATCGCCCCGGAACGGCGCGGAGCCTCGACCTCGACATCCTGCTGTACGGGGACGGCCTGGTGCGAGAAGCCGATCCGGTGATTCCCCACCCCCGCATGGCGGAGCGGCGATTCGTCTTGGAGCCGCTGACCGCCATCGCCCCGGACCTTCGGCACCCGGTGCTCCACTGCACGGCGGCGGATCTGCTCCGGCGGCTGGACGCGGCGGAGCATGGGACACCGACAAGGGTCGCGTCATGAAACAGCCGCAGCAACCGCCTCGGTACATCGTGGTCGAGGGTCCCATCGGCGTCGGCAAGACCAGCCTGGTCGAGCGACTGTCGGAGCGGCTGGGGGCGCGGAAGCTCCTGGAGGTGGCCGACGACAATCCGTTTCTGGCCGGCTTCTACAAGGACGCGCGGCGGTATGCGTTTCAGGCGCAGATCTGGTTCCTGTTGAGTCGGTTCCGGCAGCAGCAGGAGCTGGCCCAGTGGGATCTGGTCCGCCAGGCGCTGGTGGCGGATTACTTGCTCGCCAAGGACAAGATCTTCGCCTACCTCACGCTGGAAGATCACGAGCTCGCCCTGTACGAGCGGATCCATGCGCTGCTCCAGGTGCAGGTGCCGGTCCCGGACCTGGTCATCTTCCTCCAGGCCAGCAGCGAGGCGCTGCTCGCTCGCATCGCCCACCGCGGCAAACCGTACGAGCGCGAGATCGGCCGGACCTACCTGGAGGAGCTGAACGCGGCCTACACTCACTTCTTCTTCCACTACACCGCCTCGCCGCTCTTGGTGGTAAACACCAGCGACATCGACTTCGTCAATCGGCCGGGAGACTTCGAGGATCTGGTGAAAGCGGTCCACGACACGCGAGTTGGCACCCACTACTACGTGCCACGGGCGCGATGACGTATGCAGATCATTGGTGAGCCATTGCAGATGCAGCGCGTCGCGGAAGAGGCGCGTCGGGCGGGGAAGTCGATCGGCTGCGTCCCCACCATGGGCGCCCTGCACGAAGGCCATCTGAGCCTGATCCGCCGGTCCCGGGCCGAAAACGACCTGGTCGTCATGACCCTCTTCGTGAATCCGATCCAGTTCGACAGGAAAGACGACTTGGCGCGTTATCCCCGCGACCTCGACCGAGATGCGCGATTGGCCGGCGAGGCGGGCGTGGACATCATCTACTCCCCGGGTGTGGGCGAGATGTACCCGGACGGCTATGCCACGTATGTCACGATGGAAGGCCTTGCCGATCGCTGGGAAGGCGCCACCCGCCCCGGCCATTTCCGGGGTGTCGCCACGGTCTGCACCAAGCTCTTCACCGCGTGTCGGCCCCATCGGGCCTATTTCGGGCAGAAGGATTACCAGCAGTCGCTGGTGGTGCGGCGGCTGGTGGCCGACCTCAACCTGGGCTTCGAGATCGTGGTCCTGCCCACGGTGCGCGAGGCCGACGGGTTGGCGCTGAGCTCTCGAAATGTCCTCCTGAGCGCCGAGGAGCGGCGGCAAGCCTCGGTGCTGTTCCGGTCGCTCTCGGTTGCTCAGGCCGCCGTGAAGCGCGGTGAGCGTGACGCCGAGAAGGTGCGCGCCGGCATCGAGGCCCAGATCCGGAGCGCGCCTCTGGCCGTCGTGGATTACGTGGCGGTCTGCGATCCGGACACCCTCGATGCGCTGACGCGGATCGCGGTCCGAGCCGTCGCCCTGGTAGCCGCCCGCTTCGGCGCCACCCGCCTCATCGACAACGTCCTGCTGGAGCCGTGAGCGGCCACGCCACGGCATGGGTGCGGCGGGTGAGCGGGGCAGATATAGAAAGAGCCCTCGATGTCTGAGTCGGCGGTCGCCCTCCCGTCCTACATCGCTGACGCCCTCGCGACGTTTCCTCTCCTCGCCTCGCATGGCGCGCCCTGGAGCATGGTCACACACGCTGCCGCACTGGTGCGTGCCGCACTGCGGAGCCTTGGATCGGAATACACCATCACCGACGCGGTCGCCATTCACCACTCGGCGGTCGTCGAACCGGGAGCGGTGATTCGTGGTCCGGCGATCGTCTCGCGCAACTGCACGGTGGCGGCGCACGCATATCTGCGGGGCGGGGTGTTCCTGGATGAGGATGTGCGGATCGGGACGTCCTGCGAAGTGAAGGCGAGTTTCATCTTTCGCGGGAGTGCGTTGGCTCACCTGAATTACGCGGGTGACTCGCTGATCGGTGCGAGTGTCAACCTGGAAGCCGGCGCCGTGCTCGCGAATCATTTCAATGAGCGGACGGACAAGCGGATCTCCGTGGTCATCGGCGGCCGGATCGTGCCGACCGGTGTCGAGAAATTCGGCGCGCTGGTGGGGGACGGCTCGCGGATCGGGGCGAACGCCGTCACGACGCCGGGAACGGTCTTGCCGCCGCAAAGCGTCGTGGGGCGCCTGGCGCTGGTCGATCAGGTAGCCGAGATCGAGCTGCGCCGACACGACGGCCCCGGGCGGGATTCCCGTTGATGACCGCGGAGCGGCCGGCTACCGTGAGGCGTTCGATCTGTTTCCCTCCGCGGCTGTCTGAGCGAGCGAGGTTACCAGGCTCTCGGTGGCAGTAGGCGCCTGGCAGTGGCCAGCGTTCGGATGCCAGCCGTAAGCGCCAATCCGAGGGTTCCGGATTCGAGTCCTCCGTGGGGAGCCAGGCAGGACTCGAACCGGGAACCCCACCTGGTGCCCAGCTTCTTTCCGAGCACCGCTCCAAACCGGCACCTGCATCTCCGGCAATACGCCGGTTGCTTGGGCGAACGTTCCCCGTCGTTTTGCTCATGCTCTCGGCATAGCCCAACACTAAGAACGAGGTCAGGCGGATGGTGGAGAATCTAATCGAAGATTTGGGCGAGGGGGGCGGGCTGATTTTCGCGAACGGCCATAATATCCAGCCTGACGCGCCCCTGGAGAACGTCCTTGCGACGTTTGAACACGCCCGGGCATACGTGCCGTCATTCGCCCGCACATTGTCTTGAGTTCGAGCCCCTATCGGGAGAGCATTTCAAGCCGGGGGCAAGTTTGTGGTGGTCTCGTCCCCTTCACCCAACGAGCAGTCCTCTCCGGCCTATGACTTCAGTGGCTTCGAACTTAGGCCGAGGAGTGCCAGCCTGTGGACTGCCCTGATTCGCCTAACGCCGCCGACTGCTTTCGGAGAAGGCCGGACTGAATCATTCGAGGCTTATCCCGGGCAGCTTGATCTCTTCCGCACGATGGCAGGCGACGAAATGCCCCGGGCTGATTTCGCGGAAGCCGGGCGGCTGCGTGCGGCAGACCTCCTCCGCATAGGCGCAGCGCGGGTGAAAGTAGCAGCCTGACGGCGGATTGGCGGGGCTGGGGACTTCCCCTTTCAATTCAACATCGCCCGACTGCACGCGTGGGTCGGCCACCGGCACGGCGGCCATCAGGGCGGCCGTATAGGGATGCCTGGGCTGGTGGAACAGCTCGCTGGTTCTCGCCATCTCGACCAGCTTACCGACATACATGACGGCGACCCGGTCGCAGATGTGCTTTACCACGCCCAGGTTGTGGGCGACGAAGATGTAGGTGAGATTCAACCGCTTCTGCAGATCGAGCAGCAGGTTCAGGATCTGGGCCTGCACCGACACATCCAGGGCGGAGACCGGCTCGTCCGCCACGACCAGGCGGGGGTGGACCGACAACGCTCGCGCGATGCCGATGCGCTGCCGCTGGCCGCCGCTGAAGGCATGTGGAAAGCGCTGCATGTACTCGGGGCGCATGCCCACCAACTGCAGCAGTTCGGCCACCTGATCGGTGCGCTGCTTGCGGTTAGCCAGCCCGTTGACCAGCAGCGGCTCTCCGACGATCTCGAACAGGTTCATGCGCGGATTGAGCGAGCTGTAGGGGTCCTGGAAGATCATCTGCATCTGCGGCCGCAGCGGCCGCAGCGCGGTCCGGTCCAGCTTGGCTAGGTCGACCACCTGTCCGTCGCCGGTGCGGTACAGCACCTGACCACTCGAGGGGGCAAGGGCGCGCACCACGCAGCGCGAGGTGGTGGTCTTGCCGCAGCCGCTCTCCCCGACCAGGCCGAGCGTCTCCCCCTCCTCGACGAAGAAACTGACATCGTCGACGGCGCGCACGTTGCCGATGGTCTTCTTAAAGAACCCCTTCTGGATCGGAAAATACTTGTGGAGGTTTCTCACTTCCAGAAGCGGCGTGCGATCCGGGCTCGTCATTCGGGGACCTCTGCATCATGATAGAGAAAGCAGCTCACCCGTTGCGATTCCCCCACCGCCTGGAGCGCGGGGGTTCGCACATCGCACCTGCCCGGCATGCGCTTGATGCAGCGAGGATGGAACGGACACCCCACGGGCTTGTTGAAGGGATGCGGGATGGATCCGCTGATGGTCGGCAGGTTGACGCGGGGCTGCGACTTGACGCTGGGGATGGAGCGCAGGAGCGCCTGGGTGTAGGGATGCTTCGGCGCATGGAAGATGTCGTCCACGGGTCCCTGCTCCATGACCAGACCCAGGTACATGACCGTGACGAAACTGGCCATCTGAGCGATGACACCCAGGTCGTGGGTGATGAAGATGATGGCCGAGTTGTGCTCGCGCTGCAGCTCCCGCAACAGGCGCAGCACCTGGGCCTGGGTCGTCACATCGACCGCGGTGGTCGGCTCGTCGGCGATGAGCAGCCGGGGATTGCAGCACAGGGCCATGGCGATGATGGCGCGCTGGCGCAGGCCGCCGCTGAGCTGCCAGGAGTATTCATCCAGGCGACGCTCCGGCATCGGCACTCCCACGTCCCTCAGTAGATCACGCGCGAGATCCCGGGCTGCCTGTTTGCCGATGGATTGGTGCAGCATGATCGCTTCGATGATCTGGTTTCCGATCGTATGCACCGGGCTGAACGAGGACATCGGCTCCTGCGGAATCAGCGCGATTTGCCCGCCGCGGATCCCACGGATCTCCGGGCCGTGCGCGTCCAGCCCGACTAGGTCCAACTCCTCGTCGCCGCTCGTCCCATCCCGACGGGGCCGGCGCAGCAGGATCTGGCCCTGGACGATCTTGCCGGGGTCCTCGACGATGCGGAGGATGGACTTTATGGTCACGCTCTTGCCGCAGCCGCTCTCGCCGACGATGCCGAAAATCTGGCCGGCGTGCACGTCGAAGCTGACCCCGTCGACCGCCTTGACGACGCCTTCATCCATCAGGAAATAGGTTCTGAGATCACGTACGGACAGCAGGGGTCCGCTCTGAGTATTCATCCGGCCTCCTCAATGCCCATACGGATCCGCGGCATCGCGCAGGCCGTCGCCGACGAGATTGAATGCCAGCACCGCCAGGATCACCACCAGCCCGGGGAACATCAGCCACGGCGCCAGCGCCACGGTCTGGATGTTCTGGGCCTCCTGCAGCAGCACGCCCCAGCTGATCGCCGGCGGCCGGATGCCCAGACCCAGGAAGCTGAGCGAAGTCTCGCTGATGATCATGACCGGGATGGCCAGGGTGCTGGCGGCGATGATGTGGCTGGTGGAGGCGGGGACCATGTGGCGCAGGATGATGCGCAGATGGCTGCACCCGGCCAGCTCCGCCGCCAGGATGAAGTCCTCTTCGCGCAGGGACAGGAAGCGCCCGCGGATCTCGCGCGCCAGGGTTGTCCACCCGATAAAGGCGAGGATGATGGTGATCGCCAGAAACACCCGCTCCGGCCGCCAGTCCTGCGGCAGGGCCGCCGTCATCATCAGCCAAATCGGGATGGTGGGGAGCGACTGCAGAATCTCGATCGTCCGCTGGATGAGCATGTCGATCCAGCCGCCGAAATATCCGGAGACCCCTCCCAGCAAGACACCGAGGATCGTGCTCAGCACCACGGACACCAGGCCGACGGTCATGGAGGTGCGCGTGCCGAACATCATGCGTGACCACTGGTCGCGCCCCAGGCGGTCGGTGCCCAGGAAATGCGGCCGCCCCTTGGACATCGGGTCCTTGGCGTCGATCAGGTGGATGTTGGTCTCGAACAGACCCAACACCTTGTACGTGTACCCCCGCACGAAGAGCGCGATCGGGATGCGTATCCCCTCATCGCGCACCCACTCCATCTTCAGCGTGATCGTGTTGCGCTTGCCGACGACGGCTGGCACCGAGGGATTGAATCCCGTCTGATCGAAGAAGCCAATCCACTGCATGGGGATGAAGGCCAGCCCGGCATCGGTCGCCTCCGGATCCTGGTTGCTGAAGAAGTCCGGCACCAGGACCACGGCGTAGAAGACGAGCAGGACGAGCATGCTCGCGACCGCCAGGCGGTTCTTGCGGAATCGCCACCAGACCAGCTTCCAGTTCGACGCGACCGAGACGCGCTCTTCGTCCTTGGAGGAGGCCTCTACTGGCGGCGCCGGCGCGTCCTGTCTCTCGTCCGCCATGGGCTACGTCCCCTCCATCCGGATCCGCGGGTCAAACAGCGCAAGCAGGATATCCGAGATCAGGGTCCCGACGATGGTGAGCCCGCAGTAGATCAGCATGATGCTCCCCGCCAGGTACATGTCCTGCTGGATCAGCGAGCGCAGCAGCAGGGGGCCGATGTTGGGCAGGTTCATCACGGTCGCCACGATCAGGCTACCGGAAAACAGTTGCGGCAGGTACCAGCCGATGGTGCTGATGATCGGGCTGAACGCCATGCGCACCGGGTACTTGACGACCAGACCCCACTCCGACATCCCCTTGGCGCGGGCCATCACCACATAGGGCTTGTTCAATTCGTCGAGCAAATTGGCGCGCATGATGCGCATCAGGCGCGCGGTGCCGGCCACGCCCAGGACGATCCCCGGCAGCCAGATATGCTTGAGCAGATCGATGAATCGGCCCACGCTCCAAGGCGCCTGGGTATACGCGGGCGAGAACAGTCCGGTGATCATCAGGCCGAAATTGGAGAAGCAGACCCACATCAGGATCAGCGCCAGCATGAAGTTCGGCGTGGCCACGCCGATATAGTTCAGCACCGCGAAGATGTAGTCCAGCGCCGTGTTCTTGTGCATGGCCGCATAGATGCCGGCCGGAATGGCCACGATCCAGGTGATGGCAAAAGCGAACAGGGCCAGCAAGAGGGTGACCAGCATGCGCTCGCCGATCAATTCCGAGCTGGGCCGCTGGTATTCGAGGGAGAGGCCCAGATCCCCCCGGACCAGGCTGCCCACCCAGAGGAAATAGCGGACATAGACCGGCTGGTCCAGGCCAAACTGGTGCCGGAGCGCCTCGACTTGCGCCGTGTCCATGGAGGAGCCGGAAGTGGCCAGCATGGCCACGTAGCTGGTCAGGAAATCACCTGGCGGTGCCTGGACCAGGGCGAACACGACGGCCGTGAACAAGAGCATCAAGAGCGGCAGCATCAGCAGGCGTTTGACGATGAAACGAAGCATACGCGGGGTATCCCATAAAGACAGGGAGACGGGAAGCACCGAAGTCTTCCCGCCTCCCTGTCGCCTTATCGAAAACTTCTTACTTGAAGAACCACACCTCCACACGGCCATTGCCTGGCGTGCGCAGCGGCCAGTCCTTGGTCAGCTTCTCCGGGACGTTGTGCAGCTTCGCGTTGACCACGGCCACGCCCTGGTCCGTCGCGGTGAGGCCGACCGTGCCGATCTCGAACATGTTATCCACCCACATCCTGAAGATCTCCTGGGCGATCTTGACCTGCTCGGCCGGTCCGACCGTCTTGGCCTTGTCCTGCAGCTCGACGATCTTCTTGACCTCCGCCGGCGGTTCGACGCCCTCCTTGCCGCTGGTGTCGTACCACTGCTTCCAGAGCGGTCCGTAGGTGAGATTCCCGTACAGGTCCTTGCGAAAATCGTACTTGGTGGACCCGGTGAACGGGAACCCGGCCGTATCCTGGTTCCACAGCTCAGCCTGCAAGTCGTTGGCCTGGCGCATCTGGAAGTGCAGGGAGCGCTCGCGGATTTGCATGTTGACCTTGACGCCGACCTTCTCGAAGTCTCTTACGAGCAGCGTGGCGATGTCGCGGTAGGGACCGAACACCTCGACCACCGAGAGCTCGATCATGACGCGCTTGCCGCTCGGGAGCAGGCGGAAGCCCTCGGCGTCCTTCTTGCTCAGACCGATTGCATCGAGCAACCGGTTGGCCTCGGCCAGGTTCTGCTCGGTGTACTTGAAGGCGTATTCGTCGCCGGGGTAGAAGGGGTGGCCCTTCTTCGGCACGGCCTGGCGCGGCTCGCCGGTGCCGAGGAAGGCAGACTCGTTGATCTGCTTGCGGTTGACGGCGAGCGACATGGCGATGCGGAAGTCCTTGTTCGCCATCACCTTGGTAAGCTCCGGATCCTTGGCGTAGGTCTGGTTGAAGACCACGCCGGCGTCGTGGCCGCCGGGGCTCGACCACAGGAAGATCCGGTACTTGCCCTGCTTCTGCTCGTTCTCCTTCAACACGGGGTAGTTCAGCAGGTTGATGTGGCGCTCCTGCTCGTCCAGCTCTCCGGCGATGGCGGCCAGGTTGAGGGCCTGCGCATCGGCGAAGAACTTGAACTGGACCTCGTCGATGTAGGGAAGCTGGTTGCCGGCCTTGTCCACGCCGACGTAGTAGGGGTTGCGCTTGAAGATGAAGATCTGGTCGCTGATCCGGTTCGTGGCGACCCAGGCCGCCATCACCGGGCGCTCCGGGTTGTCGAAGGGGCTCTGCTTGTTGGCGTACAGCTCCACCCAGGTCTTGAACTTCGCATCCGCCACTTTCTTGTCCAGGTCTTCCTTCTTGGCATAGCTGGCGTGGAACTGCTTCAGGTACTTGGAGGGCTGGAAGATCGGGTACATCTTGTCGCCGTAATCCTTGGTGGTCAGCTCCAGCAGGAAGTTGGTGTTGGCATCCTTGAACGTCCACTTGACGGTCAGGGCATCCATCTTCTCGACCTGAACGAGAGAGCCGTCCTTGTTCAGCATCCAGCTCTGGACGGCGGGGACGAGGTCCTTGTTCTGGAGGACGTCCTTGTACCAGTACATGATGTCGTCGGTGGTGAAGGGCGAGCCGTCCGACCACTTCGACCCCTTGCGGAGCTTGACAGTCCAGGTCCGGAAATCCGCCGACGGAGTGACGCTCTCCGCCAGCTTCACCTCGATCGTGGCGCCGTCCGGGCCGAAGCGGGCGAGCACGTCGTAGACGATCCGGTTGACGCCGTTAAAGTCCGAGGGCCCCAGGAAGCCGCGGCGCCACACGCCGCCGTACTGGCCGATTTCGTCCGCCGGCACGACGAGCGGCTTGTCCGGCAGGCGCTTGTCGACCGCCGGCAGCTTGCCGGCCTTGACCAGCGCGGCCAGCATGGGGGCTTCCTTGAACTTGACGGGGGCGGCGGCAGGCTTTGCGGCCGCCGGCTTGGCTTCCGCGCCCTGTTTCTTCGATTCGCCGGCAAATGCCGACGGAAGCGCGATCAACGCGCACAGGCAGGCGATCATGATACCTGTCAGTCTCTTCATCATTCTTCCTCCTTGAGTAGCCGCCAACCTCTTTCACCCATGGGAAAGCTTCCGCACTGTTACAAATCGAAAATCTGTAATCGCCCCTTTGTTGGGATTGCAATAAGCCAAAGGACGCTACACCTGCCCATAGTGCTTGTCAACGCTGATTTGTTTCTCCGATGTTTGGTTTTCGGGGTCCGCGGACCAGTGTAGGTGACGGCTCCGGCTCTCCACGTGGCAGGGGCAGCGGTTGTGGCTTGGGTCTACGGCATGGGTCAAAGGCGGAAGCGGTGGCTGAGGGGAGGCGAGCCTCACGCCGCGCAAAGGGAGAGCGTCAAGAAGTCGGGGGTCAGAGGCGATAGGGTGTGTCGAGTCAACGTCCGGCAGAATCCCCGTAGCTACGTCGGCTCGCAGGAATGCGGTGCCCTTGCTGCTCCGCGCTGAATCGCTGATCAACGGCTATCTCTCACGAAAGCGCGATGGGCCCGATCCCTGATCCGGCGCCAGCGGCGATACCGCGAACCGGAGTGTCCGGGCGCCCGTCTCGCCGGCCCAGCCCTGGGGTGGGACGCCCCGAGATGACGCTAGGCCTGGGGCCTTCTATCGCCCGACCCGGAAAATCTTCCAACTCCTCAAAAAATCTCGCGAAATCCTCTTGACATAGGCTTTCCCCTCGGGATATTGTGCGACTCGTGGTGGGGAAAAGTGGGAGAGAGTGGTTGATTATCCCCTAAAGACACCATGGAGTGGGGCCGAAGCGAGGGGACATGTTTCGTGGCCAGTTCGAGCACGCGATTGACGAGAAGGGGCGCCTGAGCATCCCGGCGAAGTTCCGCGAGGCGCTCCGCAAAGAGAAGACGCTGGTCCTGACCAGTTCCGACGCCTACCTCACTGCGTACCCTCTCAAAGAATGGCGGGCCCTGGAGGATCGCCTCCGCGCCAACCCGAAGTTCAAGCGCGAGCAGCGCGATTTCCTGCGATTCGTGTATTCCTCCGCCGAAGACGTTGCGATGGATTCTCAGGGGCGCATTCTGGTCCCGCAGGGGCTGCGCCAGCGGGCCGGGATCATGCGCGAGGTGGTCATCATCGGGATGATGGACACGATCGAGATCTGGGACAAGGGGCGCTGGGCGGCGAAGGTGGCCTCCGCGCCGTCGCCCGAGGAACTGTCGGCCAAGCTGGGCGAGCTGGGCATATAGGCCCGCGCGCGCCGGTCGCTCCCGCGTCGCCGCGGGGCTGGAGGCGGTCATGAGCCCATTGGAGAAGAGACGCGTACCGCACGAAGGACGTCGGCCGGAGTCGGAGGTGACACGTGAGGCGCGGGCTGCCGAGGAGGGACAACAGCTCTTCCTGCCGTGCCTCCCCGTGCCGCGGCCGCGGCCGTCTGTCGATATGGTCCAAATCCGCCGCATCGCATACGTCTAGGAGGGCAGACCATGCAAGTCCGTTGGTCGGAGGCGCACCGGGTGGCGGTGCTCGATCCTCAGGGCGACCTGGGAATTCGCACCATGGTGGAGATGAAGAACGCTGTCAGCAACCTCCTGCGCGATGGCTGTCGGGTTCTGATCGTGGACTGCCGCGGGGTGCATCGGCTGGAGGCGATGAGCCTGGGGGTCCTGGTGGAGCGTCTGTGCCGCGCGCGGGAGATGAGCGGGACGCTAGCGCTGGCGAATCTCAGTGCCGACCTGACGGCGCGGCTCGATGAGCTCCGGGTCCACTCGCTGTTCCCGACCTTCGATTCGGTTGCGGCCGCCCTCGAGGGTCTGGTCGGTGCCGGGTTGGAGGGCGTGCTGTCCCAGGCGGCCTAGGCGAGATCGGGCGGACCCTGCGGGCCGTCCGGGTCTGGCGGCACGTGGGGCGGAAGGCGGCGCACGGCGGTGAGCAGTCATGTCCCGGTCCTGTTGGCGGAGGTGCTGGCGCTCCTCCGTCCGCGGCCGGCCGGCCGGTACCTGGACGTCACGGTCGGCCTCGGCGGACACGCCGAGGCTCTCCTCCGGGCGGCCGAACCGACCGGCTGCCTCTGGGGGATCGATCGGGACGGCGAGGCGCTGGCCCTGGCGCGGGAGCGGCTGGCTCCATTCGGCGATCGGATCCGACTGCTCCACGGGCGGTATGAGGCGCTCCCCCATCTGGTCGGATCGGTCGGGCCGTTCGACGGCATTCTCTTCGACCTCGGGGCGTCGTCCTATCAGCTAGAGGAAGCGGACCGCGGGTTCTCTTTCGGGCGCGAGGGGCCGCTGGACATGCGGATGGATCGGGACGAGGGCGAGACGGCGGCGGAGCTGATCGGGCACCAGCCCGGGCGCGATCTGGCCGACCTCATCTTCCGTTGGGGGGAGGAACGCTGGGCCCGGCAGATTGCCCGGGCCATCGTCCGGGCGCGTCAGGAGGAGCCGATCGCCACCACGACGGCCCTGGCGGCGATCGTGGGGAGGGCGATCCCCCGGCGGCTCTGGCCTCGCCACATCCATCCCGCCACGCGGACATTTCAGGCGCTCCGGATCGCGGTGAACGAGGAACTGACGGAGCTTGGCCCCGCGCTGGAGCACGCGACGCAGCTTCTGGCGCCCGGCGGTTGCGCGGCGGTCATCAGCTTCCATTCCCTGGAGGATCGAATCGTGAAGCAGACCTGGCGGCGCCTGGAGGCGGAGGCGGGGATGCGCATCCTGACCAAGCGGCCGATCGCGCCCGGGGAGGCCGAGGAGGCCGCCAATCCCCGGTCGCGCAGCGCCAAGCTGCGCGGCCTGGAGCGCCCGGCGGCCGCCCCGGAGGAGGTCTGAGATGGCCCAGACGTCGCCGGTGATCGGGGTGGCGGGAGCCGGGGTCCGGATCGCCGCCCGTCCGGGCGCCCGACTGGGTGGCCGATCGCGGCGGAGCTGGTGGGAATGGCTCGACTCCGTCTCGATCGTCGGTCTGTGTCTCCTCTTCCTGGCGGGCGCACTGTTCTATGTATGGCAGCACGTCTACGTGGTGCGCCAGGGCTACGAGCTGGAGCGGCTGCGCGGGACCCACGCCAAGCTCGTGCAGGAGAACAAGACGCTGCGGCTCGAGGCCGGGCAGCTCCGCTCGCTCCGACGCGTGGAGGAGATCGCGCGCATCCGGCTGGGCATGCTCACGCCCAAGCCAGGGCAGGTGGTGTTGCTCCCGGAGTCGACGATCCAGTAAGCGTCCGACCACGTTCCGCCGACTGTCCACGAGGCTGAGAGGGGCCAGAGCATCATGAGGGCGCGCATCCTGGCGATCTTCCTCATCCTTCTGCTGGGCCTGAGCGGCATCGGGGTCAAGGTCTTCGGCATTCAAATTCGACAAGGGGATCGCCTGGCGGAGCGGGCCGCCAGACAGTATCTCCGCCGACTACCGCTGGTCTCCCGCCGTGGGACGATCTATGACCGGGCCGGCCGCGAGCTGGCCGTCAGCCTGCGGGTCTCTTCCGTCTTCGCCGAGCCGGCCGAGATCCAGGATCCGGCGGAAACGGCCCGGGCGCTCGCCCCGGTGCTCGGTCACTCCGCCAAAGAGATCCAGGCGAGCCTCACCACGGACAAGACCTTCGTCTGGCTCCAACGCCAACTCGAGCCGCGTCAGGCCGAGGCCATCTCCGATCTGAATCTGAAGGGGGTCGGGCTGGCTCCCGAGAGTCGCCGGTTCTATCCGCGGCAGGAGCTGGCCTCGCACGTCCTCGGGATGGTGGGGCTGGAGGATCGCGGGCTCGAGGGGGTGGAGGTCCTGTACGACGACCTCCTCGGGGGGAAACCGCAGTTCGTGGTGGCCCAGCAGGACGCCCTGGGGCGGCTGGTCTTCCGACAGGACGAGCCGGCGCCGCAGGTTCCGATCTTCGACGTTCACCTGACCATCGACGAGGTCCTGCAATACATCGCGGAGCGAGAGCTGGCGCGCGCCGTGGAGCGTTCCGGGGCGAAAGCGGGCAGCGTCGTCGTGCTGGACCCCGCGACCGGGGAGATCCTGGCACTGGCCAACCAGCCCACCTTCGATCCGAACGGCTACAAGAAGGCCAGCAGCGCCGCCAAGCGGAACCGCGCCGCCACCGACTACTTCGAGCCGGGCTCGATCTTCAAGGTGATCCTCGCCGCCGGGGCGCTGGAAGAGGGGGTGATCCGGCCGACGGACCAGTTCTTCGGCGAGAACGGCGCCATCGAGGTGGGGGGCGTCACCATCCGCGATCACGAGAAGTACGGCTGGATCTCGGTCCGGCAGATCCTGACGCATTCGAGCAACGTCGGGGCGATCAAGATCGGGCAGAAGCTGGGGAAGAGCCTCTACTACCACTACATCAGCGGGTTCGGCTTCGGGAGCCTCACGGGCGTTGACCTGCCCGGAGAGACGCCAGGTATGATCCGGCGACCCAAGGGATGGTCGGGCCTCTCGCTCTCGGTGCTGTCCATAGGACAGGAGGTGTCGGTCACTCCCGTCCAGTTCGCCGCGGCCTTCGCGGCCCTGGCGAACGGGGGGACCCTGATGCGTCCCCACGTGGTGCGGGGGCTGCGCACGCAGGATGGGACGCTGGCGCGCCAGATCGAGCCGGTGGTGGTGCGGCGCGTGATCTCCGAGCAGACCGCGCGGACCATGCTGGAGATGCTGACCAGCGTGGTGGACGAGGGGACGGGCAAGGAGGCGGCGGTGCCGGGATACAGTGTGGCGGGCAAGACGGGTACGGCGCAGAAGGTTGACCCCGCCACAGGGCGCTACTCGCACCGGAAGATCGTGGCGTCGTTCGTCGGCGCCGTTCCGGCGGAGTCGCCGCGGCTCGTCATCCTGGTGGCGATCGACGAACCGGAAACACTCCGCTGGGGAGGTTCCATCGCCGCCCCCACGTTCCGCGAGATCGCCCAGGACGCCATGAAGTACCTCAAGGTTCCCCCCTCGCCGCCCCGGGATGTGCGCTTGGTGCATGCGAACTAGGAGAAGGCGATTGGGCAATCCGGCACCGTCGCAACTGGGGAGGCGGGAACGCGTCTTGTCCAATTGCCGAATCACCCGATTGTTAAAGGGGTACGAATGCGACTAG
>JAPLLC010000294.1 GCA_026387775.1 Candidatus Methylomirabilota bacterium
AAGCCTGGGGGAAAAGGCCGAGGCGGCGGCGAACCGCCGGCTGCGCCGACGGGAGTTCGCACTGATCGCCGGGCTTCACGCCGGGACGGCGAGCGCCCGGATGTGGACGACGGACCTCTCCGAGGAGTACGTCCGGATCAACGCCGGCTACCGGTCCTGAGTCCTTCGGTTTCTGCGTCTGAATCGGTCAATCTGCGGATCAGATACCAGATGGTGTCGGGGAAAGTCCTTGCCACCGTTCTAGATTTTGTGATATAAAACTCGACGGTTCGCTGTCGTGGCGGGCCAATTCACACGCGCGCGGATCCTCGCGGGGGTGTCCCGCCGAAGGCGGGATACCGCGGGGAGGCGAAGCGCGCGGCGGATCAACCGAGGACAGGAGGGTGTTTCATGAGCGGTGTGACGATCAAGGAGTTGCTGGAAGCGGGGGTCCATTTCGGGCATCAGACGAAGCGCTGGAACCCGAAGATGAAGAAGTATCTGTTCGGGGAACGGAACGGGATCTACATCATCGATCTCCAGAAGACGTTGAAGAAGTTCGAGGAGGCGCAGCGCTTCGTGAGCGACCTGGCCGCCCAGGGGGGAACGGTCCTGTTCGTGGGAACCAAGAAGCAGGCGGCGGAGATCGTGGCAGAGGAGTCGCAGCGCGCCGGCATGTACTTCGTGAACCGCCGCTGGCTGGGCGGAACCCTGACGAACTTCCAGACCATCACCAAGAGCATCTCGCGCCTCAAGCAACTGGAGGACATGAAGGCCACCGGCAAGTTCGAGGCCTTTTCGAAGAAAGAGGTCCTCAGGCTGGACCGTGAAATTGATAAGCTCAACAGCACGCTCATCGGCATCAAGCGGATGGAGCAGTTGCCCGGGGCCGTCTTCGTCATCGATCCGAAGAAAGAGCGCATCGCGGTCCAGGAGGCACGCCGCCTGGGGATCGCGCTGATCGGCATGGTCGATACGAACTGCGACCCCGACGAGGTCGATTTTCCGATTCCCGGCAATGACGACGCCATCCGGGCCGTGCGGCTGATCACCGGGCGGCTGGCGGATGCCATCATCGAGGGGCGCGGCGAGGCCGCCAAGGCCGGTTTGGAAGAGGAGGAGGATTTGGAGGCGACAATGAAAGACGGCAAGGCGGCGACCGCGGCCGCCGTCTTGGGACCGCAGTCGTCGGCGGCAACGGAACCAGGGGGCCAGAAGGAGACCGCATGACAATCTCGGCGACGATGGTGCGCGATCTCCGCGAGAAGACCGGAGCGGGGATCATGGAATGTAAAGCCGCCCTGGCGGAGGCCGACGGCGACATGGAGAACGCGATTGACGTCCTGCGCAAGCGGGGATTGAAGGTCGCGGAGAAGAAGGCGGGCCGGGTGGCGGCGGACGGGCTGGTAGCGGCCTGGACGTCACCCGATGGCACGGTGGGCGCGCTGGTGGAGGTGAACTGCGAGACCGACTTCGTGGCGCGCACGGAGAAGTTCGCCGGCCTGGTCCAGTCCCTGGTCGCCATGGTCGGAGCCGATCCGGCCGCGGCGGATGTGGCCACGCTGCTCACGCGGCCCCTCAAAGGGACGCCGGTGGCCGAGGTCGTCAAGGAGTTGATCGGCTCGATCGGGGAAAACATCGTCGTGCGGCGGGCGGCCTATCTGGCCCTCCCCGCGAACAGCAAGGGCCTGGTGGCGAACTACCTGCACGCCGGCGGGAAGATCGGCGTCCTGGTGGGGGTCGGGTGCGGATCGGAGCGGGTGGCAAAGAGCGAGGAGCTGCGCAAGCTGGGGAAGGATCTGGCGCTCCAGGTTTGTTCGGCGGAGCCGGCCTTCGTCGGGCGCGATGAGGTGCCGGGTGACGTCCTTGATCGGGAGCGGGAGGTTCTGCGCGCCCTGCCCGACGTGCAAGGGAAGCCGGCCCCCATCCAGGACAAGATCATTCAGGGCCGACTGGAGAAGTTCTACACGGAGCGCTGCCTGGTGGATCAGCTCTTCATCAAGGATCCCGAGGGAAAGCAAAAGGTCCGCGACGTCCTGGCGGCCGTCCAGAAGGCGACCGGCGAGCCGGTGGTGCTGACGGGATTTGTCCGGCTGCGCCTGGGCGACGGGATCGAGAAGCGCAAGACAGAATAGGCCATCCACCCAATCGCTCTGCGGCAGGACGCGCAGGGCCATCGACACGCGGAAACCCATGGCGAGTCTGGCCTACAAGCGGGTAATGCTGAAGATCAGCGGTGAGGCTCTGGCGGGAACCCAGGAGTACGGCCTCAGCACCGACGTCGTCAGCTTCATCGCCGAAGAGGTACGGGAGGTCTATCGCCTGGGTATCCAGGTCGCGATGGTCATCGGCGGGGGAAACATCTTTCGGGGGATGGAGGCCAGCGCGCGCGGGATGGATCGGGCCTCCGCCGATTACATGGGAATGCTGGCCACGTGCATCAACGGCCTGGCCATGCAGTCGGCCCTGGAGAAGCTCGGGGTGGACACGCGGGTCCAGAGCGCCATCGAGATGCGCGAGGTGGCCGAGCCGTTCATCCGCCGGCGCGCCCTGCGGCATCTGGATAAGGGACGCGTGGTGATCTTCGTGGGCGGCACCGGGAATCCCTATTTTACGACCGACACCGCTGCCGCTTTACGCGCCATGGAGATCGGAGCCGAGGTGGTGTTCAAGGCCACCAAGGTGGACGGGGTCTACACCGCGGACCCCAAGCTCGATCCGACCGCCCAGAAGTTCGACGAATTGACGTACATCGAGGTGCTGAGCCGACGGCTGAAGGTCATGGACTCCACCGCCATCTCCCTGTGCATGGACAACGGCTTTCCCATCGTGGTCTTCAACATGCACGAGCGGGGCAGCCTGGGCCGACTGGTGCGGGGGGAGCGCGTGGGCACCCTGGTCAGGGGAGGCTGAGCGATCATGCAGAGCGTCGTCCGCAAGACCGAGCAGGAGATGAAGCGGGCCATCGAGGCCGCCGTCAAGAATTTCAACAGTGTTCGGACCGGCCGCGCCTCCGTGTCTCTGGTGGAGGGGATCCTGGTGAATTATCACGGAACGATGACCCCCCTAAACCAGCTCGCAGGTCTGGCGGTGCCCGAGCGGCGGCTCATCACCATTCAGCCCTGGGACCCGTCGGCGGTCTCCGCCATCGAGAAGGCCATCTTGAAGTCCGACCTGGGGATCACCCCGGGGAATGACGGCAAGGTCATCCGCTTGGCGGTGCCGTCTCTGACGGAAGAGCGCCGGAAGGATCTCGTCAAGGTGATCCACAAGATGGCGGAGGAGGGCCGGGTGGTCATCCGCAATCACCGTCGCGACGCCAACGACGCCTTGAAGAAGAAGGAGAAGGCCAAGGAGGTGTCCGAGGACGACGGGCGGAAGGGGACAGAGCAGATCCAGGAGCTCACCAACAAGATGATCAAGAATCTGGACGAGCTCCTGGCCAAGAAGGAAAAGGAGATCCTAGAGTTCTAGTCCATCCGACACGGTCTGGCGGACGGTGGGATCATGCATCGGTTACGTGTCCTCAGCGCGCTGCTCCTCATCCCGCCTTTCCTGCTGCTCGTCCAGTTCGGTTCCCCGTTTCACTTCAGCCTCCTGGTTGCTCTCGCCATCCTGCTCTGCGCCTGGGAGTTCGCCTGGCTCTGTCCGGTGGGCGCGGATCTCTGGGTGGCAACCCTGACCGTCGCCGGGTCGCTGCTGTGGCAGACGGCCATGCTGGGACTGCTTCCGGCAACCGCCGTCCCGCCTCTCGTGGTGGGCGTGGCGCTGGCCGGATCCCTGGCGCGCGGCGGGGAGCTTCGCACGGGTGTCTTGCAGGCGGCCTGGGTGGCTCTGGGGATGCTCTATCTGGGGGGGCTCCTCGGCTGCGGCAGCCTGCTGCGCGGTGAGCGGGATGGTCGGCAACTGGTCTACTTCTTGGCGTTCACGACGTGGGCGGGGGACATCGGGGCCTACTATGTGGGATCGCGATGGGGGCGGCGCCCCTTGCTGCCTCGGGTGAGCCCCAAGAAGACGGTGGAGGGCGCCATGGGGGGGATCGCGGCGACGGCCCTCGTGGCGGGACTGGGGAGCGGCTGGCTCTGGCCCCGGCTGCCGATCGGGACGGCGGTCTGGGTCGGTGTGATACTGGCAATCGTCGGCATGGTCGGGGATCTTTCGGAATCGGCCGTGAAGCGAGCGGCTGGGGTGAAGGACAGCGGGTCCATCATCCCGGGCCATGGCGGGGTTCTGGACCGGCTGGACAGCTTGATCTTCGCCGTCCCCGTTCTCTACGGTCTGACATGGATGGGGTGGGTGTGAGCCGAAGCGATGCCCCATCCGTCAGGCGCGGTTCGGCTGCGGGACGGCTTGGATTGGCGGTGGCGAGCGGCCTGCTGGCGGCGAGCGCTTTTCCTCCGCTGGATCTCGCGTGGGTCGCCTTCATCGGATGGGTTCCGCTCTTCGTGAGTCTCTCCGGAGCAGGACCCCGGGAAGCTGCCCGGCTGGGGTTCGCGGGCGGCCTGGCGTTCTATCTGGCGACGATCTGGTGGGTCATCAACACGATGACGACCTATGGCGGGATGCCGCTCGCCCTGAGTCTCGTCGCGTTGTTCCTCTTGGCCGTCGTCCTGGCAGGATACACGGCGGCCTTTGCCTGGCTGCTCGCCACGGGCGAGCGCCGACTCCCGCTGTCCGCCTGGCTCCGGCCAGCGCTGGCAGCGATTCTCTGGACCGCCCTGGAGTTTGCACGGACCTATCTCTTCTCGGGCTTCCCCTGGGCCCTGTTGGGGTATACGCAGTATCGGGAGCCGACCATCCGGCTGCTGGCCGCCGCGGTCGGAGTCTACGGTGTCTCCGCCCTCGTGATGCTGGTGAACGGCACGGCCGCGGCTCTCCTGCGGCGCATGGTTCGGCGCGGATCAGGCGAGGAGTCTGCGCGCGATGGCTGGGTCGCCGTCGCGATCGCGGCTCTGGTCGTTCTGGCCACGGTTGGATACGGACGGGGAATCTGGCAGGACCCGACGGGTGGTCCGGCCGTCCGGGTGGGGCTGCTGCAGGGGAACATCGAGCAGGCCGTCAAGTGGGATCGGCGCTTCCAGGTGGCCACCCTGGAGACTTACGAGCGGCTGGGTCGGCGGGTGGCAGCCGAGCGGCCGGCGCTGATCGTCTGGCCGGAGACGGCCGTGCCGTTCATCCTCCGGCGCGAGCCGGAGCTGAGCCCGCGGGTCGGCCGCTACGTCGCGGAAACCGGGGTTCCGATGCTGATCGGCAGTCCCGACGCCGGGGCGGACGGGCGGCTCTACAACACCGCCTTCCTGCTGGGGACCGACGGGGGCATCCTGGGCCGGTACGACAAGCGGCATCTGGTTCCGTTCGGCGAGTACGTGCCGCTCCAGCGGGTCTTCTTCTTCCTCGACAAGCTCGTCACGGGGATCGGGGACTTCGGCCGGGGTCGGAAGGCGACGGTGTTCGAGGGGGCGGGCCCCGCCTTCTCCGTCATGATCTGCTACGAAGTCATCTTTCCGGCCGAAGTGCGGGAGTTTGTGCGGGCGGGCGCGACGTACCTGGTGAACATCACGAACGACGCCTGGTTCGGGCGAAGCGGGGCGCCCTCCCAGCACCTGGCCATGGCGGTCATGCGGGCGGTCGAAAATGGAAGCTACCTGGTTCGCGCGGCGAACACCGGCATCAGCGCGGTGATCGCCCCGACCGGGGAAATCCTGGCGCGGACCGAGATCTTCACGGAGGCGGCCTTCGTGGGAACGATCCGTGCCCGCCAGACGGAGACCCCGTACACGCGGTATGGGGATGTGCTGGCGTGGGCGTGTCTGGTATGTTCCATGAGTTATGCGCTGGCGCTGTTATGGTCTCTATGGCGAAGCAGCCTGAGGAGTAGACGCAAATGATTCCCGATCTTGAGCGATCGATTGACGAGCTGGGACGGAAGCTCGACCAGCTCCAGGTGTTTCTTTGACCTCCCCGGCAAGGCGGCGCGCTTGAAAGCACTCGAGGAGCGGACCGCAGCCCCGGAGTTCTGGGGTGACCAGGAGACCGCCCAGAAGATCCTGAAGGAGCAGAGCGATCTCCGGCAGACGTTGGACCAGCACGGGGGGCTGGTGAAGCGTCTGGAGGACGAGCGGCTGATGCTGGAGCTGGCCGCCGAGGAGGGGGACGCGGCTACGCTGCAAGAGATCGAGACCGGACTAGCCGATCTGGCGAAGCATATTCGCGGGCTGGAGATGCAGAGCGCTCTCTCCGCCGAGTATGACAAGGGGAATGCGATCCTGACCATCAACGCCGGTGCCGGCGGGACCGAATCGCAGGACTGGGCCCAGATGCTGCTGCGGATGTACATGCGCTGGTTCGAGACCAAGCGGTTCAAGGCAGAGGCTATCGATATTCTGGCGGGCGACGACGCGGGGATCAAGAACGTCACCGTGAGCGTGGAGGGCGCCTACGCCTACGGGTACCTGCGCGCCGAGAGCGGCGTGCACCGACTGGTGCGGATCTCCCCCTTCGACGCCAACAAGCGACGCCACACTTCTTTCGCCTCGGTGTTCGTCTTTCCGGATATCCCCGACGACATCGACGTCAAGATCGAGGAGAAGGATCTCCGGATCGATGTGTACCGCTCGACGGGCCACGGCGGGCAAAGCGTCAACACCACCGATTCGGCGGTGCGAATCACCCATCTGCCCACGGGCCTGGTGGCGACCTGCCAGGACGAGAAGTCCCAGCACAAGAACAAGGCCAAGGCGCTGAAGGTGCTGCGCGGCCGGCTCTACGAGCGCTACAAGCAGGAGCGGGACGAGGAGATGGCAAAGCTGGACGGGACCAAGCAGGCGATCGCCTGGGGCAGCCAGATCCGATCCTACGTGCTTGCGCCATATCAACTGGTGAAGGATCACCGAACCGGAGAGGAGACGGGCAACGTCAGCGCCGTGCTGGACGGGGATGTGGACCGGTTCATCGAGGCCTTTCTCTTCAAGCCGCCCGACGCGAAGGCGGCAGCGCCGAAAGGCAAGGAGGCGGAGGATGTCTGAGCAGGATCTCAAGGAGGAGCTGGAGCGGCTGAAGGCGGAGAACGAGGTGCTGAAGGCGAAGACGACGCGTGCAACCTCGATTCGGGTGAGCGAGAAGGGGGGCGTGTCGGTGTATGGCCTGGGACGTTTTCCCGTCACGCTTTACAAAGAACAGTGGCTGAAGCTGTTGGAGATGGTCGATCAGATCAAGGCCTTCATCGTCGAGAACGAGGGGAAGCTGAAGACCAAGGACTAAGTACTTATCCGTAAATAGATATTGTGCCGATTCCGCGCCCATGATAGTGTTTCGGCATGAGCGCATATCGATCCTGGACGGTCTCCGACGAGCTGTGGGCCAAGGTTGCTCCATTGATCCCGCCCCGAAAACGCGTGA
>JAPLLC010000245.1:0-5354 GCA_026387775.1 Candidatus Methylomirabilota bacterium
GGCGGTTGCCACGCTGGCAGCGCGAATCGCCCGCGTGGCCGAGGGCCCGACGCCTTCGCCACCGACTCCCCCGGCGATTCCAGCGCCGGCCGAGCCGGCGCAGCCGACCCCCGTCGAAGCGCCCGCTCCCGCGGCAACTGAAACCGTCCTTCCGGACGACTTCGGGCCCTCCCTGCAAGAGATCGTGCCCAAGTTCACCGTGACCGACGCCCCGACGGGGCTGGCCGCGACGGACTTCGTCAACTTGGGAGCGGAGCTTGAAGAGGAGTTGGCGGTCGAGGATCAGTTTACAACCTCTCGGAGCGGTGGCGCGCTGGTGGATGGGTTGCTGAAGGAGTTCCAGAAGGGGGTTCGGGAGCAGCTCGACGAGAAGGATTACGAGACGCACTACAACCTGGGCATCGCCTATAAAGAGATGGAACTGTACGACGAGGCTATCGAGGAGTTTCGGCTCACCGCGCGCGAGCCGAAGCGCGCGCTGGAGTGTGCAGACCTCGTCGGTCTGTGCTATTTGGCGAAGGGACAGCCGGAACAGGCGATCCAGGACATGCAGGCGGGGCTGGAGATCGGCGGGCACCCGCCCGGAGCCTACCACAGCCTTCGGTACGACCTGGGGACGGCGTATGAGAAGCTGGGCGACCTGGGGACGGCGTTGGAGCAGTTCGAGATCCTGCAGTCGGAGGGGGCTCACTTCCGCGACATCCAGGCGCGAATCGAGGCGCTGCGTGGGCGAGTGGGGAAGGCCCCGAGGCCCAAGAAGGTCGACCAGACGACGTCCCGAAAGAAGAAGATCTCCTTCATTTAACCCAGTCGCAGCCTGTCAGGTCTGGTGAGTGATGAGTTACGAACAGTATTATCAGCTTCGGGAGCAGCCCTTCTCCAACACCCCGGATGCCCGCTTCTTCTTCGAGGTGGACCACCACGCCGAGGTGCTGGAGAGGCTCATGCACGCCGTCAACACCATGAAGGGTCTGGCCGTCGTCGTGGGGGACGTCGGGACCGGGAAGACGACGCTGGCGCGGCGGATGCTGGACCAGCTGGACGATCCGCAATACGAGTCGGCGCTCCTCGTGATCATCCATTCCGCCATCACGGCGGAGTGGCTGTTGCGCCGGATCGCCTCGCAGATCGGCATCGAGCATCTGGCCGACGAGAAGATCGGCATCCTGACGCAGATCTTCCAGCGGCTGATGGAGTTGCACGAGAGCGGCCGGAAGGCAGTGGTGCTGATCGACGAGGCCAACATGCTCCAGCAGCGCGAGCTGATGGAGGAGCTGCGCGGGTTTCTGAACCTCGAGGTTCCCGGCAGCAAGCTCATCACCTTCATCCTCTTCGGTCTGCCGGAGTTGGATGCCATCTTGGCCCTGGACACCCCGCTGGCGCAGCGGGTGGCGCTGAAGTGCCGGCTGAGCGCGTTTTCCCCCGGGACGAGCAAGGCCTACATCCGCCATCGCCTGCAGGTGGCGGGGGCCGTGAAGGAGATCTTTCCGGAGGCGGTGCTGGATCAGATCGCGCTGGGCTCCATGGGGATTCCCCGACTGATCAACACGATCTGCGACAATGTCTTGCTGGAGGGCTTCCTGCGGAAGCGAGACACTCTGGACGTGGACCTCGTGAAGGACGTGGTCCGGGATTTGGGACTGACAGGGTAAACAGGCCGCGAGGGGTGGCGTGAATCTTCCGAATGCGTTGAGCATGGTCCGGATCTTTCTGATTCCGGTTCTGGTGGTCTTTCTGATCGCGGTTCCGCGGCCGTACAACCTCACGGCCGCGGCGGTGTTTCTGGCGGCGGTCCTGACGGACTGGCTGGACGGGCGCATCGCGCGCCGGACACGCCAGGTCACGACTCTGGGGAAGCTCCTGGATCCGGTGGCGGACAAACTTCTGATCTCCGCCAGCCTGATCTCGCTGGTGCAGGTCGGGCGGGTCCAGGCCTGGATGGTAGTGCTGATCGTGGGGCGCGACATCGCGGTGACGGGGCTCCGGGCGATCGCGGCGGCCCAGAACGTGGTGATCCAGGCCAACGACTTTGGGAAGCTGACCATGGCGGCCGAGGTGATCGCGGTGGCCCTGCTGATCCTCAACTGGCCGCTGGCCGTCGTGCCGCTCGCGCAGGTGTCCCTCGGGCAGGTGGTGCTGGCTGCGGCCGCGACGCTGTCCCTGGCGTCGGGCGTGATCTACTTCTGCAAGTTCTGGCGGTGCGTGGACCTTGAGAAGTAGATATGAGAGTTGAGAACCGAGAGCCGAGAGCCGAGATTCTAGCGTCGCGTGCCGAGAGCCGAGAGGATCGGGGGCGGTGCTGACCCGTGACGTAGTTCTGGTGGCGATCGCGTACCTGGCGGGATCGGTGCCGTTCGGTCTGTTGATCGCGCGCCTCAAGGGGAATGTGGATCTCCGCCGCGTGGGGAGCGGGAACATCGGGGCTACCAACGTGCTGCGCGCCGTGGGGAAGGGGGCGGCGGCCCTCACGCTGATCGGGGATATCGGGAAGGGGGCGGCGGCGGTGGCGCTGGCGCGAGGGCTGGGGGCGTCGTCCCGGGTCCTCGCGGCGGTGGCGTTGGCGGCGGTCCTGGGCCACCTGTTTCCTCTATTCCTGGGATTCCGGGGTGGTAAGGGGGTTGCCACGACGCTCGGCGTCGTGCTGGCGGCCATGCCGGTGGTCGGGGGGCTTCTGCTCCTTGTCTGGCTGCTGGTCGCCGTTGTCTGGCGGTACTCGTCGCTGGCCGCCTTGGCGGCCGCGGCGGCGCTGCCCGCGCTGGTCTGGCTACTCGACGGGAGGCCGGTCATGGTCCTCTTCGGCCTGGCGGCGGCGGCGCTGATCTTCTGGCGGCACCGCGAGAACATCGGGCGGCTGCGTCACGGGACGGAGGGAAAGATCGGCCAGAAGGCTCGGCCGGCGGATTCGGATGGTCGGTGACGAACGGGAGCGAGGTGGTCAATGGCGCTGATCGTGCAGAAGTACGGAGGCACCTCCGTCGGGGACGTGGATCGGATCAAGAACGTCGCCCGGCGTGTCACCCTGGCGCGGGCGGCGGGCCACGACGTGATCGTGGTCGTCTCCGCCATGGCGGGTGAAACGGACCGATTGATCGGGCTGGCCCAGAAGATGGCGGAGCGGCCCGACGAGCGGGAGTTGGATGTGATCCTGGCGACGGGGGAGCAGGTGAGCATCGGCCTCTTGTCGCTGGCGATCCAGGGGCTGGGGTATCGGGCGCGCAGCTTCACCGGAAGCCAGGTCCGCATCCAGACGGACGACGTCCATACGAAGGCGCGGATCGTGAGCATCGATGCCGATCGGGTGCGACAGGCCCTGGCCGAGGGCGAGATCGCCATCGTGGCCGGCTTCCAGGGGGTGAGCGCCGAAGACGAGATCACGACGCTGGGCCGCGGTGGCTCGGACCTCACGGCGGTCGCGATGGCGGCGGCGCTCGCGGCCGACGTGTGCGAGATTTACACCGACGTGGACGGCGTGTACACCGCGGACCCGAACATCGTCCCCGAAGCACGCAAGCTGGACCGGATCTCCTACGACGAGATGTTGGAGCTGGCCAGCCTGGGCGCCAAGGTGCTGCAGACCCGCTCCGTCGAATACGCCAAGAACTATCTGGTGCCGGTCCACGTCCGGTCCAGCTTCAACGACAATCCGGGAACGATGGTGGTGAAGGAGGATACGACCATGGAGAAAGTGGTGGTCTCGGGCATCGCCTACAACAAACAGGAGGCCAAGATCACCATCACGCGGGTGGCGGATCGGCCCAGCATCGCGGCGACCCTGTTCGGGCGCGTTGCGGAGGCCAACATCGTGGTGGATATGATCGTGCAGAACATCAGCCAGGACGGGTCGACCGACATCTCTTTTACGGTGCCCAAGACCGACTACGCGCGCACCCAGGAGATCGTGCGTGTCATCTTGAAGGAGATCGGGGCGGACAAGGTGATCGGGGATGACAAGATCGCCAAGGTCTCCATCGTCGGTGTCGGGATGCGGACACACTCCGGAGTCGCCGCCAAGATGTTCGAGACGCTGGGGCGGGAGAAGATCAACATCCTGATGATCAGCACGTCGGAGATCAAGGTCTCCTGCGTGATCGAGGCGAAGTATACCGAGCTGGCCGTTCGGGTCCTGCACGAAGCCTTCGGCCTGGCGCGGGAGGCGGTTGTCGAGGATACGGTGTGAGGCTGATCGAGATTCGGGGCGGCGGGGCGGCCCGGGCCGTTCCCTGGGCGAATGCGCAGGGGGTCGCGGTGGCGTGCCTCGGCTTGCTCCTCCTCGGCGGCACGCTGTTCTCGCGGCTTGGGCGGTCGGGACCGGCCTTCCCGTCGCTCGGGGCGGGTTCGGGTTCCCGCGAAGCGGCGACCGGGACGGCCGACGCCGCGGCCTCTGGTGCGCCCCAGACGACGCGCCGTGTGGCCGCCCAGGCGGCGCCGGAGGCGGCGAGCGCTCCGAAGCCCCTGCCGCCGGGGCCCCTCGATATCAATCGGGAAAATGCGGCGGCCTTGCAGGGGCTGCCGGGGGTCGGTCCGGCTCTCGCTCGGCAGATTGTGGCCTACCGCGAGGCCCGCGGGCCGTTCCGGCGGTTGGAGGAGTTGCGCGAAGTGCCGGGAATCGGGCCGAAGCGGTATGCGCGTCTGCAGGGGTGGGTCCGAGTGGCGAAGACCCCATGAACTTCCAGATCAAGCTTGACATGTTCGAGGGGCCGCTCGACCTCCTCTTGCACCTGATCCGGGAACACCAGCTCGACATCCTGGACATTCCCATCGCTTCGATCACCGAGGAGTACCTCCGTTATCTGGCCGTGATGCAGGAGCTGGACCTGGACGTCGCCGGGGAGTACCTGCTCATGGCCGCGACGCTGATCCATATCAAGTCCAAGATGCTCCTCCCGCCCGAGGAGACGACGGAGGGGGAAGAGGCCGAGACGGAGGATCCGCGCGCGGAGCTGGTCAGCCGGCTCCTCGAGTATCGGAGGTTCAAGGAGGCGGCCCAGACGTTGGGCCTGCTGGAGTCCGAGACACAGCTCCTGCATCCCCGGGGGGCGCCCGCCATGGAGTTTGAGGTGGAAGGGCCGCTGGAGGTGTCGATGCTCGAGCTCCTGCGGGCGTTTCGGGACATCCTGACGCGGGCGGAGACGACGGCGACTCCGCTGGAGATCACCCCGGAGGAACTCAACGTCGGCCAGCG
Source organism: Candidatus Methylomirabilota bacterium (assembly GCA_026387775.1). Taxonomy (GTDB): domain Bacteria; phylum Methylomirabilota; class Methylomirabilia; order Methylomirabilales; family 2-02-FULL-66-22; genus 2-02-FULL-66-22. The sequence goes on from JAPLLC010000245.1 coordinate 5,183, forward strand.
GATCGTGACGCTGGTGGATCGTCTGGCAGGGGAGAGCCCGCTGGAGTTCAGTCGGCTCTTCGCGGATGACACGCGCCGGGTCGAGATCGTCGTCACGTTCCTGGCCCGCTTGGAGCTGCTTCGGCGGGGCCGGGCCACGGTCCGGCAGGCGGAGGTCCTGGGGCCTATCATG
>JAPLLC010000245.1:5375-6086 GCA_026387775.1 Candidatus Methylomirabilota bacterium
CTGCCGGAGACTTCCCCCGCGTGAGCAGTGGGGGCGCAACTCGAATCACCGAGGTATGGAGGAAGAGCGGGTGAACGAGGAACCGGATCGACTGGCCATCCTGGAGGCGCTGCTGTTCGTGGCGGAGGAGCCGCTTCCCCTGCCGAAGCTGCAGGAGGTTCTGGCGGACGGGCAGCCAACGCAGACGGAGGCCTCCCTCCACGAGCTGTCTCTACGCCTCGAGGAGGATGGGCGGGGCCTGATGGTCCAGGAGGTGGCCGGAGGGTTTCGCCTGACCACGCGCCCCGAGACGCACGCCTGGGTCCAGAAGCTCCAGCAGGTCAAGCCGGCCCGTCTGAGCCGTCCAGCGCTGGAGACGCTGGCCATCGTTGCCTATCGGCAGCCCATCACCCGGGCGGAAATCGAGGCGATCCGCGGCGTGGCGGTGGACGGCGTGATGCGGACGCTTCTGGAGCGGGGGCTCGTCCGCATGATGGGTCGCAAGGCCGAGGCGGGACGGCCGATGCTCTACGGGACAAGCGCGCAGTTTCTCGAACAGTTTGGATTGAAGAATCTGGGCGACCTGCCTACTCTGAGGGAGATCAATGAACTCATCAATGCGCCCGAAGGGGAGGCAGTCGCGGGGGCGACCGTTGTCCCCGATCAGCCAGTCGAGGAATCGGCCCCCGCGGCCGTCGACTCCGAGCAATCAGCCGAGGAATCGCTTCTCGC
>JAPLLC010000060.1 GCA_026387775.1 Candidatus Methylomirabilota bacterium
CTCGTCCACCATCCGCACCCCGTAGAAGCGCACCCCCTTGTTGATCATCGCCTTGCGGAACTCCTCCTGGAGGGCGGGGGTGAGGTTGAGGATGTGCAGCAGGCCGTCGGGGTGGCTCTTGATGAGCTCCGCGTAGACATCCGACAGCACCTCGAAGAGGTTGTAGGTCGCCGCCGCCAGCCCCTGCGCGTCGATCACGATCTCCTGCTTGTGCGCCCGCACCAGCCCCAGCAGCTGCTTGCGCAGCTCCAGCGCGCGCAGGGGGTCCACCCGCCCGGTCCAGGTGGCGAACCCCACCTGGTCCAGCGCGGTGACCAGGAGGGGGCGCTTGGCGCACTTCTGGTACTCCTTCCCCTCGATCGCGATCCACCCCCCCTGGTACGGGCCGTAGGGGCAGGTCCCCTGCTTGAGACAGTAGTAGCCGTTGCGATAGGCCTTGGCGAACATGCACTTGTTCGTCAGCTCCTCCGTCCGGCCCTGCTGATCCAGCTTCTGCAGCTCGCGCCGCTCCACCGCCTCCCGGATGGTCCGCTCCACCTCCTCGCGGGACGCGGCGGCGGCCAGACAGCCGCTGGCCCCCTGGTTGAAGAGCAGGTCGTTGGCCGCATCCAGCGACTCCTCGTCGCTCACCAGGAGGAAGCTGTTGGCCTCGCGTCCCAAGCGGGTGTAGGCGGCGAGCAGCCGCACGGTCTCGGGGGCTCCGGCGTCCGCCAGGATCGCCTTCGGGCGCTGCTCCGCCACCACCCGGAGGAAGGCCGGCTCCTCCGGCGCGCAGGCGAGCGGCTGGACCCGGGTGAGCCGGTCCGCCAGCCGGTCCATCAGCTCCTGACCGACCACCAGCACCCGCCCCTCCACCAGCGACTGCGCGTCCTCGCCGAGGAAGCTTCAGCGGCTTCCGGAAATAGGCCACCGCGCCACACTGCTTGGCGATGTTCAGCGTATTCAGGTTCGGGCTTGCGGTAATCAGGAAGACCTTCGCGCGCGGGTTCTTCGTGCGAACCTTTCGAAGGAGATCTATCCCCGACGCATTCGGCATCACCACATCCGAGAGAATCGCGTCGTAGTCCTGCGACAACTTCTCGAGAGCTTCGGCAACATCGGAGGCGGTGTCTATGGCAAAGCCGACGCTCTCGAAGTGGTCCTTCATCATCGTGAGACTCAAGGAATCATCGTCCACGATGAGGAGCCGATGTGGGGCGCTGACGGTCATCCTCTTCTCCTCGATGCCGAATAGGCACACCACTCGGAGGTCGCGAACCCCTCGACGAGCACTTGGTGGTGTTGGCGATGATGGATCGGGGCGGGATGGGTCGTCTTGGTCATGTGGTCCTCTTTGGTCCCGAAGTGCCCGACGATCTCCCGTTCCAGGAGCCCAAGGACCGTACCGATGACGCCCTCCGGGCCGTAGGCCCTCCAGGGCCGGAGGCTGACCGCTGACGTCGCGGCGCCGGCTGTCTCCTGTCTGTACTTACTGTCGGCGGTTGGGCCAAAAGACATGAGGGGTATCTGCGCGACGTCTGCGGCGGACAGCAGGCGATTCGATTCTCCGCTGGATCTCAGGCTTGCGCGCAGGCACGATTCAGGGTAGGTTTTTGCCACCGTTTCATGCTCTTTTCCAGTTGCCTGCCGGTGAGGGTGTTCATCCGCCCTTCCCAGGACGGTGACGGGCAAGATTCCAAAGGCGGAGGTCACGGGATGTGCCGGCTAGCCGTTCTTGGTCTCGCGTGTCTCCTGGCCTGGCCTGCGGGTGCTGCGACGGGAGAAGAGGACGACTTCGCGCGGGACCGCCGGCAGATGGTGGAGAAGCAGCTTCAGACCCGGGGGATCGACTCTCCCGACGTGCTCCGCGCCATGGAGCGGGTTCCACGACACCGCTTTGTGAGCCCGGCGCTGGAGTCCCGGGCGTATGGCGACTGGGCGCTTCCCATCGAGGAAGGCCAGACCATCTCGCAGCCCTATATCGTAGCGCTGATGACGCAGCTCTTGGAGCTGCGCGGCGGCGAAAGGGTGCTGGAGGTCGG
>JAPLLC010000008.1 GCA_026387775.1 Candidatus Methylomirabilota bacterium
CCCGGGAATTCGCCTCCAGCCTGGCCGACCGACCGCAGTGGCACGGTCCCGTCGCCGATCTGACGGCGCTCTACGAACGGGTCCGCTTCGGCGGCCAGCCCCTCACATCCGCCGAGACGCAACGCGTCGCACGACTCCTGAACGCCCTCGCCAGGTCTCCGCGCTGAACACACCGACTGCCAAGTCGCCAAGAACAGCGAGGCGACATGGCAATAGAGCAATCAGGCAATCCGGTGCCTCCCATTGCCAGACGTCGCCTCCCCTTGGCGGTCTGGGCCGCCAGCAGGCTGCTCAAAAGGGCCCAGATGCAAGGCGGCGCGCGCAAGGCCGAGAGAGGCGTACCCCAGGTACGCCGCAACGAGCGCCCAAGCGTGCCAACGCCGCAGATGGGCCGTTTTCAGCAGCCTGTTAGTATTTGCCGCGGGAGATGGTGACTTCTTGTAAGACCACGTCCTTCAGCGGGCGGTCGTTCGGCCCGCGTGGCGTGTTGCCGATCGCGGCGACCACGTCCTGCCCCTTGGCCACCTCGCCGAAGACCGAGTGGCGGTTGTCGAGGTGCGGGGTGGGGCCGAGGGTGATGAAGAACTGACTGCCGTTGGTGTTGGGGCCGGAGTTGGCCATGGACAGGATGCCGGCCTTGTTGTGGCGGAGGTCGGGATTGAACTCGTCGGCGAACTTGTAGCCGGGGCCGCCCGTGCCGCGCCCGAGGGGATCCCCGCCCTGGATCATGAAGCCCGGGATGACCCGGTGGAAGAGGGTCCCGTTGTAGAGGGGCTGCTTCACTTTCTCGCCGGTCTTGGGATCGGTCCACTCCTTCGTCCCGCTCGCCAGACCGACGAAGTTCTCCACGGTCTTGGGCGCCTTGCCGTCGTAGAGGCGGATCACGATCACGCCCAGGCTCGTCTTCAGGGTCGCATACAGAGGCTCGGCCACGCTCTTCTCCTTTTCGCCGGCGGTTGCCAGCCCCGCGAAAAGCAGGAGCGCCAAGCCGACCAGCAGTGCGATGCGTTCAACGCGTTGTCTTGCCACCTGATTCCTCCATGTGACCTGTTGCGGTTTCCCCCCGCGGCGGGGCCGCGAGTCGGTGCATCCTACAAGCGTACGCGCAGCCTGGCAATTGGAATCTCCCGCGCCTGGGCTGGGGGACAGTTTTCCCCTTGACAGCAGCGGAGACTCTGCGAGACCCTCAAACGAAGGCGGGCGCGCTCAGCCCAAACATTTCACCGCAAAGCTCGCAAAGAGCGCAAAGCGAGCCAGGATCTGTCTCATTGAGAGAGGGGGACGGTCATGTCACTCACAGACAAGACGGCAGTTCTCTTTGGTGCTGGGGCAATCGCCAGCGGCTACGCCCCCTTGTTCGCCGAACAGGGAATGCGGATTGCCATTGTCAGCAGGGGAGAATCTTGCGAGAAGCTCGCCGCCTCGATCTCCGACAAGGGAAGTACGGTGGTTCCAATCCGTGCCGATGCCTCCAATCCTGACGACGTCAAGCGGGTGTTCCACGAGGTATCTACAAGATTCAAGAGCATAGACATTCTCGTGAACGCCTCGGGTGGCACCGAGAAAGCCGCCATCTTCACGGACGTGGACAGCTATCTGAAGGTGGAGCCGGCCGCCATCCAAAGGGTTCTGGCCAACAACTACTTCTCAAAAGTTTATGCGATCCAGCAATATGCGGCCCACCTCCAGGAGAGGAAGCTGGCAAATCGGGTGGCCGACGGGAGTGTCATCAACATCACTTCTATGTCGGGTTTTACGCCTTTGACTCGAGTCGCCTTCTATTCCGATTCGTTTGCCGCGGTTGAGAGCTACGCGAAGAGTATGGCGTTTTTCCTGGGGCATTGTGGGTTGGGACGAGTCAATAATGTTGCCGTCGGTTTCCTGATCGGGACGCAAAACAAACGACTGCTGCTTGCCGAGGACGGCACTCCGACTCCGCGCGGCCTGGAGATTCTGAATGCGACATCCCAGCATCGATTCCTGACCCCCGCCGATGTCGCCAGGCCGGTCCTGTATCTCGCGGACAGTGCCCTGAGCGCCGGCGTCAACGGTCACACGCTGCGGGTAGACGGAGGATTTGGAATCGTGGACCTCGCCGGGACGGGCTATTCGCCCGTCGCGTTGAATCTTCCCTCTGCCGGATAGTCGGACCCCAACAGGCTGCTGAAAAAGGCCCATCTGCGGCGTTGGCACGCTCGCGTGGCGCTGCGGCGTACGCGTAAGTACGCCTCGCACCCCGAATCGCGCGCCGCCTTGCATCTGGACTTTTTTGAGCAGCCTGCCAAGGGAAACCGCTCGGCGAGCCATCGGCCGGGGGTGTCGTCCGCCGGGTGGTGCCGATTCTACTCGATCGCCCCCCCCCCGGCAGACACCTGGGCGCCCGAACAGGGGCCGCTTCGCCAACCGCCGTCTCCCGACGTCTGGCCCCGCGCGGCACGACCGGTGCCATCTCCCCTGGATTGTTCTGCGCTCCACATTCCGAGACGCCCCTGTTTCTCCTTGTTCCAACGTAACCAATATGTTATATACTCACCATGCGCTGGACGATTGACTACTACAGTGAAGCCGTCCGGTTAACAATTGAAGCATTGCCCGTTGGCATCCGGGCGGCCTATGCCCGCTTGACCGAATTGCTGGAAGAATTCGGCCTCGATGTGCGTCTGCCCCATGCCCGCCCGATGGGCAAGGGGCTTTACGAGTTACGCCCCCGGGGGCGCGAAGGGATCGCCCGGGTATTCTACTGCGCGCTGATCGGAAGGCGAATTGTGCTTCTCCACGTGTTTCTCAAGAAGACACCGGGCACGCCGAAGCGGGAGCTCGCGATTGCCCGACACCGACAACGGGAGGCATGCGGGCCATGATGCGGAAGGCACCCCGACTGACCCATCGGCAGATGGTGGAACGTTGGAAGAAGGACCCGACCTTTACGGCGGCTTACGCCGACCTGGAGACCGAGTTTGCGCTGCTGCGGCAGCTCCTCCTGGCCCGGCGACAGGCCGGCCTGAGCCAGGCAGAGGTGGCAAAGAAGATGGGTACCAAGGCGCCGGCGGTCACCCGGCTGGAAACATCTCTCTCGGAGAGCCGACACTCCCCGACCATCGCAACGCTGAAGAAGTACGCAACGGCTGTGGGATGCAAACTGGAGATTCGGCTGGTCCGCGCGAAGGACATCGCGGCATAGCCCGCTACCACCATCGACCTCTGAGCCACCCCACCGATGGACGCCAGCCGATCGTGTCCGTCTTAAGCCCCCGGAGCGCAATTGCCGGATGGCCCACCTTTTCAGAAGGGAACAGACATGCTACAGACACCGAGAGCGGCGCGCGGAATGGTCGTGGCGCCGCACCATCTGGCCGCGCAGGCCGGACTGGCCGTGCTGCGCGAGGGCGGGAACGCCGTCGAGGCGGCCGTGGCGGCTGCGTCCACCGTGCCCGTGGTCTATCCGCACATGAACAGCCTCGGGGGAGACAACTTCTGGTTGATCGCCGAGCCGGGACGGGAGCCGATCGCCATCATGGCCTGTGGGGGGGCCGGCGAGAAGGCGAGCATCGAGATGTATCGAGGCCGCGGCTGCGAGACCATCCCCCCGCGCGGACCGCTCGCCGCCAACACAGTACCGGGGGCAATCTCGGGCTGGAACGCGGCGCTCGAAATCGGCAGGCGGTGGGGCGGACGACTGCCCCTCGCCCGGGTACTGGCGGATGCGGTGCATTGCGCCCGCAACGGTTTTCCGGTGACGAACAGCCAGCATCGGAACACGCTGGCGAAGATTGCAGAGCTCAAGGATGTGCCCGGGTTTGCCGGCCAGTTCCTGGCGAACGGCGAGCCGCCGGCCGTCGGGTCGCTCTTCCGGCAGCCGAAGCTCGCCGACACGCTGGAGCGCCTGGCCCATGCCGGGCTGGACGACTTCTACCGCGGCGAGATCGGGGCGGCCAGCGCGGCCGAGCTGGCGCGAATCGGAAGCCCGGTGACGGCGGCGGACCTCAAGGCACACCGAGCCGTGGAAGCAACGCCACTGCGAGTCTCCTTGCGCTGCGGGACCGTGTACAACGCGCCGCCGCCGACGCAGGGACTGGCCTCGCTCATCATCCTCGGCGTGTTCGATCGGCTGGGCTGCGCCGAAGCCGAGGGCTTCGCGTATCTGCACGGTCTGATCGAGTCCACGAAGCAGGCGTTCCTGGTGCGCGACCGCATCGTCACGGATCCGGCATACATGACAGAGGATCCGGCGGGCCATCTCACCGGATCGAGGCTGGCCGAGATGGCGGGGCGGATCGCGCCGGATCGGGCGCTGCCCTGGCCAGCGCCGGTCACGAGCGGGGACACCGTGTGGCTGGGCGTGATCGACGGACAGGGCCGCGCCGTCAGCCTGATCCAGAGCATCTACTGGGAGTTCGGATCGGGCGTGGTCCTCGAGGACACGGGCCTCCTCTGGCAGAACCGGGGAGTGAGCTTCTCGCTTTCGGAGAAGGCGCTCAACGTCCTGCGCCCCGGCCGCAAGCCGTTCCACACCTTGAATCCCGCCATGGCGCGGCTTACGGACGGCCGGTCGATGGTCTACGGGACGATGGGCGGCGAGGGCCAGCCGCAAACGCAGGCGGCCGTCTTCACGCGGCACGCCCTCTTCGGCCAGGAGCTGCAGGCCGCCGTGACCGCGCCGCGCTGGCTTCTCGGCCGGACATGGGGGGCAGCCAGCACCAATCTCAAGCTGGAGAGCCGTTTCGACCCACACCTGATCGAGGCCCTCCGCAAGGCCGGCCACGACGTCGAGGTGGTGGCCCCGTTCACCGACGTGATGGGCCACGCCGGCGCCATCGTCCGCCATCCCTCCGGCGTCCTGGAAGGCGCCGCCGACCCCCGTGGCGACGGGGTCGTGGCGGCGTTCTAGCCCTACTCCCTAGTCTCGCAATGCCAGGAAGCCATCGCGGCCCCTACCGTCGATGGAGTGGCCAGAGTTTTCCCACCGTCCAGATAACTACCATAAGTGCGGGGCGTCCCCTTTTGTGCGACTGCTGGTCACAGGGCTTTACCGAGACCGAGGCCCTCGAGAACATCCGGGAGGCCATCCGCTAACCACCCATCCTCTCCACGCAACCCATTTCCCATTCCGCCTTCTGCCATTCCCATTCGACTGTGATCTACAGATCCTGATCAGGACGAATTCTGTTGAAAGTGATGACCGTGGCAACGTCCATTACACTCCACCCTGCATCCCTCCGCATCATCGGGCAGCGCGGAGAGCTGCGGATGCTTACTTCTCGGACCCGAGGAACTCTAGAAGCATGGCTTTGGCCTCTTCGATCTTGGGAAGTGCGGCGGTGATCCTCTTGGCCGCCTCATTCACTCCATACGCCCAAGGACCGGAACCTTGAGGATGAGCCCATGCCGTGGAGATTACTTGGTTTGCTGCTCCCATCGATACGTATGCCTCGACAATGTTGGCCTTCAACCCATCATCAAGTGTTGCGATGTTTCCAGTATGAATGGCTCTCCTAAACTGATCTTCGTGGAAGAGGCAACCTTGATCGTTAATCTGTGGGTAGGCAGCCACCCGAGTGTTGAACTCCAACTCATCGATGAGTGCCTGAAGAGGGCCGACATCAGCATCCCGGCTCACCCCTACGAAGATCTCGGGCCTGCGCTGACAGATGTCGAGCCACTGATCCTTATGAGCGTGGAGCTCTTCCGGCAGGTATTTCCGGCCGCGTGGATGACTATCGTTGTAGCTGTGAATCTCGGCATGGCACTCGAAACACACGGCAATGGCATTCTCGATGTCGTGAGTGCCTCCGGCTTCCTTGGGAGTGATGTGATCCGTCTCCATCTTGACGCCACAAAAACGATGGCAGATACAGCAGCGGCGATGACAGGCTTTCAGAAGGTCACCGACTTCATTCCGATCAAATCCACTGCTCATCGACTCCTCCAATCGCAGCCCATCAAATGCTGCCGCTGCTTTCCCTGGCCCACCGTTGACCAGGCCTTCGTAATACGGGACGTAATACGTATCATCCTTCTTCGTCTCCTGGTGCTGAGTTCGCCTCGCCACGCCACTCCGGAGAACCTCTATCTTGTGATGGGGCGGGGGGCGAGGGAATGGCGGTTTCCACAACGGTCCGCCCGCCGACTTCGCCACCCGCCCCATCACACCGCAGACCGTCAGGAGACATAGGATGTTACGTCCCCCATTATTGAAGCTCGTCCTCGAAGAGCCGCCAATTGACCAGGGCAAGCGTCTTCATGGTTGAAACCAGATCGCCTTCCCGTGTTCGTCGGCCAGGGTTAGCATCGGCCCCGCCTTGTTCACGACCAGACCAGCGCGAAGGTTCCCGGAGCCGCTCGCTGTTAATCACTTTTGGGGGGCCACTCGAAGCCGAGCGCGTCCAGCTGCTCGATGCGGTCCGCAGCGAGGTGGCCATACTTCATGAATTGCCGCTGCTGATTGACCCACCGGGCGAGTTGCAGGTCCTCCGACCATCCAAGTGGCACGTTGCAGTGGCCGAAGCGGTCCTTGAACTGCACGAGGCGGGCGAAGTTCTGGTCGTCCCAGGAA
>JAPLLC010000165.1 GCA_026387775.1 Candidatus Methylomirabilota bacterium
CATAGCTGTACCGCTCGGTGGTGAGGGGGCGGGGGAACGGCGGCCCGAACCAGCGCTTGGCGAACGAGCTCACCACGACGTGGCTCACGATGCCCAGCAGGTTCAGGATGAACCCCAGCACGAACATATAAACTGCCAGTCCCCACATTCGGCCGCGCATATGCTTTTCCTCAGTCAACGACGCCACGTGCCAACGAAAGCCGTCTATCCGCACCCGTGTTCCTACCGCTTCCCCACCCCCATGGTCGCCGCCGTGACCATCCGCTTGCGCAGGAGGAGGATCACCAGCAGGCCGGCCAACTGGAACAGTCCCATGATCACTGCGATGGCCGAGGCGTAGGGCATGTCGAGCATCTCGAAGGCCTGCGCATAGGCCGCGATGGCGATGGTTCGCGTGCTACCCGACGGCTGCCCCACCATGATGGCCGAGGCGAAGGTGCCGAAGCTCATCACGAAGACCAGGGCGAATGCGATGGCCACCCCGGGGGCAATCAGGGGCAGCATGATCCGCCGGAAGACGGTCCAGGGGTTCGCCCCCAGCGTGCGCGCCGAGTTCTCGATGCTGGGGTCGATGCCCGAGATGTAGCCCAGCAGCATGAGGAAGCAGAAGGGGAACTGCTGCATGAAGAGGGACAGCATGACCCCGGTGAAGTTGTGGGTGAGCGTTGATTGACCCACCCCTTTCCCCCGTAAAAGCCCAGGATCCCCTGGCCCAGCAGGATCACGCCGAGCGTGATGGGGAGGATCAGGATGGTGGTGATGGTCCGCTCGAAGGCGATTCCCCGGCGCATGAGGTAGGCGAAGAGCAGGCCGATGGCCACCACCACCATGGTGTTGGGGACGGCGAGCCGGAAGGTAATCCACACGGTCTTGTACTGGTACTCATCGGTGAAGAAGGCGAAATAGTTGGCCAGGCTGAAGCCATCCACCTTGAGCGGGTGCACGCTCTGATAGATGCCGTAGAGGAACGGGTAGACGAACAGCACGAGCACGTAGAGGAGCGAGGGGAGCAGGCAGGCGATCGCCAGCAGGTCCAGCTCGCTCGGTTCGCCGGTCCCTGCGCGTCTCATGCCGTCCCTCCGGATCCCTCCGCTGGGAGGAAGATGACCTGGTCCGCCGGGAGGACCACGGTCACGCTCTCCCCCGGGGTCACCCGGGCGGTCGTCCGCACGAAGAGGCGTCCGCCGGCTTCCAGCGTCATGATCGCCTCATGCTCGCGCCCCAGGTATTCGACGATGTCCACCTTGGCCCGGAACGCGTTCGGACCGGCGGCGTCCCCGCCGACCACGACATCATCCGGACGGATGGCGGCCACCACCGAGGCGCCGGGGGCGAAGGAATGCCGGGTCTTGCCCCGGATCTTCATCCCGCTGCCCGAGGACTCCACGTCCCGGTCTGGCCCGAGGGCCACGACCTGGGTCGGGAAGAAGTTCCGGAACCCCATGAAGTCCGCCACGAAGACGTTGACGGGCTGGTCGTGGATCTCCTGCGGCGGACCCGCCTGAATCAGGATGCCGTCCTTCATCACCACGATCCAATCCGACAACGACAGGGCCTCCGTCTGATCGTGGGTCACGTAGATGGAGGTGAGCCCCAGGCTGGTGTGGATCCGCTTGATCTCGGCGCGCATCTCGATCCGCAGCTTGGCATCCAGGTTTGAGAGTGGCTCGTCCAGGAGCATGAGGCGCGGGTGCAGGACCAGGGCCCGGGCGATGGCGATCCGCTGCTGCTGGCCGCCGGAGAGCTGCCCCGGGTAGCGCCCCTCGAAGCCGGGTAGCTGGACTAGGTCGAGCATTTGCTGGACCCGCTCGGTGATCTCCGCCGCCGGCCGGCGCTGGAGCTGCAGGCCGAAGGCGACATTGGCGAAGACGGTCATGTGCGGGAAGAGCGCGTAGTTCTGGAAGACCATGCCGAACCCCCGCTTCTCGGGCGGCAGGTGGTCGATGCGCTCCCCGTCGATCCAGACCTCGCCAACGGTGGCGGGGATCAGCCCGGCGATGATGTTCAGGGCCGTGGACTTGCCGCAGCCGCTGGGCCCCAGAAACGTGATGAACTGCTTGCCGCGGACCTCCAGGGCAAAGTCCCGCAGCACGGTCTTCGTCCCAAACCGCTTGGTGATCCGGAATCGCAGCGATTCAATCGTCTCTTTCATGGTCTCCCGCCCGCTATGCAGTGGGAGGGGGAGAGCCTGGCGTCAAGGCCCTCCCCCTCCGTGGGTAACCGCTTGCCCCGAACTACTGCTTCTTGATCTGCTGGGCGCCGATCTCCCGATCCCAGCGATCCATCGCGTAGGTCAACTCCTTGACGTCGAGCTGCGGCGCCATCTTGTATTTCTTGGCAGGGCCGATCTGATCATACTCGGGCCGCCAGTGCTCTTTGACCAGGTCCCGGATGTCCGCCGGCGCCTTGTCGAAGGTCGCCGCCTTGATGGACGGACCGATGAAGGCCTTCCAGGTCAGGACTTGCTGGTCGACACGGCGCATGAACTTCATCAGATCCAGGATGACGTCCACCTCGTTCTGGGGCACGCCCTTGGGGATCCCCCAGTAGTGGCCGTCGATGACGAAGGTGGTGTTGTCCAGGACGGCGATCTTGGCATCCGGCGGGATCACCCCCTCGGCCCGGGGCTTCATGTCCCACTCCATGATGCCGGCGATCATCCAGCGCTGCTCCTGGGCGAACTCCCGAAGGGTGAACAGGGTGCCCGTGGGGTAGTACTCCATGGACTTCCCCAACTCCTTCATGTACGCCCAAGCCTTGTCCCAGCCCTTCTCCGGATCCGCGGGCCTTGTCATTCAGGATGAACGGCAACCCGGCCATGATGGACCGGCCGGGGCCGCTGTTCGCCGGGCGGGCATAGAGGAACCGGTTGGGGTTCGCCTTGGCCCAGGCCAGCAGCTCGTCGGCGGTCTTCGGGGGCTTCTGCACCTTCTTCGGATTGTAGATGAACACCGGCCCGCCGGCATTCCCCACGACCGGCATGAGCGCGCCGCCGCCCGACTCTTGCAGCACCTTCGCCGCGTCGGTCAGCTCATCCTTGGGGAACGTCTTGTCGTACTTGGGGAACAGCTCGATGAGCTGCTTGTTGGCGACGAGGACGGAGCCGGCATCCTGGCCGGTGAGGACCAGGTTGATGTCCGCCCGCTTGGCGTCTTGCTGCGCCTTGATCTTGGCGGGCGTCTCGGGGGCGGGCCCGCGCTGCAGCTTGATCTCCTTCACCTTGTCAGGATGGGCCTTCTGGTAGTTCTCGATGATCACCCCGGTGGAGGCGTAATCGCCCCCGTTGTCGATGATCGAGAGGACGATGGGCTGGCCGGCGGAGCCGGCCCCCGGGAAGGCGAGGAGAAGCGCCGCCACCAGCGGGACTCCGATCAGAAGCCAACCATTCCTCTTCCAGCGTTGCGACATCTTCCACCTCCTACGGCGATCTTCCACGCCGCGTTGTCAAGAAGTTCGACGCTCCACGGTCTGGGGGGTTCTTCTCCATATAGGGCAACCCTCTATACAAAGTCAAGTGCGGATTCCGATTTGGACACCTTGTTTCCTCCCGGACTTGACCTTCACTTATACTGGGAGCAGGCAAGCTCCTGCTGGGTGATGAACTCCAAGAGCGCCGGCACCCCTTCCTGGGTCTTCCGGATGCCGCGCCGGATGGCCGGAACGATCTCGCTCGGCTGGGTGATCCGCTCCCCGTAACCGCCGAAGGCCTTGGCCATCTCCGAATAGTTACCCGAGATGTCGGTGCTCCGATACTTCTCCGTTGCCATTCTCATGACCGGAAGCTCCATGGCCATGCAGAAGTTGTTGAGGAGGATGGACAGGATGGGGATGCGCTCGCGGACCGCCGTCTCGAAATCCATGCCCGTCATGCCGATCGCCGCGTCGCCCCAGACGTTGATGCAGAGCTTGTCCGGCTGGGCCAGCTTGGCCCCCAGAGCGAGACCCAGGCCATAGCCAAGCTGGGTGGTCTTCCCCCAGCCGATGTAGCTCAGCGGCGTCACGCTTGTCCAGAAGGGCGAGAGCTGGTCGCGCGGGCTCCCGGCATCGTGCGTGATGATGGTCTTGGCGACGTCCACCGTGTGGAGGAGATCCCAGATCACCCGGTACGGCGAGAGCGGCGCATCCTGCGACGTCAGCTTCGGCATCCATTCCGCCAGCCATTCGGCCCCGACCTTCTTGATCTCCTCCGCGACGCCCGCCGCCCGGCCGCGCGGCTTCCCGTGGAGCCGGTCCCGCACCTCGGCCACCAGGGCATCGAGGGTCAGACCCGCATCCCCGACCAACCCGTGCTGCGCGATCACATTCTTGTTGAGATCGGTCGGGTCCAGCGTGGCGTGGACGATCGTCTTGCCCTTCGGCATCGGCACGGCGAAGTTGCTGGTGGTAAAACTGCAGCCGATCCCGAAGATCAGATCGGCGTTTTGCAGGAAGTGGAACACGGTCTTCGGAATGGAACGCCCGCCGGATCCCGCCGAGAGCGGATGCGTCTCGGGGAACGCGCTCTTCCCCGACAGGCTCGTGACGACCGGGGCTTCCAACAGCTCGGCCAGCTCGCGCAGCCGGTCCCAGGCCTGGGCGTAGTGTACTCCCTGCCCCGCGTAGATCACGGGCCGCACGGCGGCAACCAGGACTTCTGCCGCCTTGGCCACCGCCTGCGGGTCCGGCCCGGACCGGGCGTGAAACGTCGGCTGGTACGCGAGCGGCTCGGGCGCCTCCTCGGGGAAGACGTCCACCGGGATCTCCACCACGGTGGGCCGCGGCCGTCCGTTACGCACCTGGGTGAAGGCCCGCCGCATCACGTCCGATACGGCGTCGGCGCAGTTGAGCTGCTCGATCCACTTGGTGATGTGCTGATAGTTGAGGTAGGCGTTGAAGAACGGGTCGTAGTTGTTGAGCCGGCGCGGATAGCCCGCCGCCAGCACCACCAGGGGAACCGACTCGCCATACGCCTGCGCGATCCCGCCGAAGGCGTTCTCGGCCCCGGGGCCGTGCTGAAGAGCAAAGACCCCGATCTTCTTCCCCGAGGACAGGCGGCTCACCGCATCCGCCATGTGAAGCCCGACCCGCTCCTGACGGACGATGATGGTCCGGATGTCTGCCGCCGCGGCGGCCTCGATCACCGGATTGACCGGGTAACCGATCAGGAATTCGACTCCCTCGCGCTTCAGAATCTCCGCAATCGCGGCGGCAACCTTCATGGGAACCCTCCTTGGGCTGGACCGTCAGTAGGATGGAACGTACGAGAACACTCGCAAGCCGGATGCAAGGCTATCGAAAAGCAGTGCGCGCTGTCAAGGCAGCCCGGGGTGTTGTCTGGAAGCAGGTGGGAACAACGCGAAGACTGGCAACCAAAGGCTTGTCGGGGTGGCGGAGGAAGACCATCCGCTGAACTGACAGAAGACCTCAGCGGACCGGGCTCCTTTCATCGCCGCCTCAGATTCCCAGGTAGCGGTGTTTGACCTCCGTATTCCGGGCCAATTCTTCTGCGGGCCCCGCATGCACGACGTGGCCGTTCTCCAGGATATAGGCTCGTTGGGACACGCTCAGGGCCAGCGTCGAGTTCTGTTCCACCAAGAGAATCGTCTCGCCCTTCTCCTTGAGTTCCTTGATGATCTTCATCACCTCCATCACCATGATGGGCGCCAGTCCCTCGGTCGGCTCATCCAGAAGGATAAGATCCGGGCTTCCCATCAGCGTGCGGGCGATGGTCAGCATCTGCTGCTCGCCGCCGCTGAGCACCTCGCCTTTGCGCCCCTCGATCTCTTGAAGCTTCGGGAAGTGCTGGTAGATTTGATCCAGGGTCCAATCGTCAGTCCCCCCCCTGCCACCCTTCCTCGCGATCTCAAGGTTCTGCTTCACACTCAAGGTGGGGAAGATCCGCCGGTTGTCGGGCACGAATCCCACACCTCGGTTGGCGATGGTGTACGGGGGGAGACCGGCGATGTTCTCCTCTTTGAACATCACCCGGCCCGCACGGGGAGGGGTCAACCCCATGATGGATCGGATGGTCGTGGTCTTGCCTGCCCCATTGCGCCCCAAGAGCGCCACCACTTCCCCCTCGCGGATTTCCAGGGAGACGTCGAAGAGCACCTGGGCATCATCGTAGAACGTATTGATCTTCTCCACTGCGAGCATCGAGTGTACCCTCCGCGGCATCCAGACCTGCTGGAGCCGCTATCGCCCAGGCTGCTCAAAGGCGTACTTCAGGTACGCCGCAGCGAGTGCCCAAGCGTGCCAACGCAGCAGATGGGCCCTTTTCAGCAGCCTGCTAGGCCATGACGTGCTGTCCGCCCAGATACGCCTCTTGAACCTGGACGTTCGCCCGAATCTCCTCGGGCGTGCCCTGAGCCAGCAGGCGTCCCTGGTGCATCACCACGATGTGGTCCGAGATGGACAGCACCACATCCATGGCATGCTCCACCACCAGAAGGGTGAGCCGGCTCGCGAGCTGCTTTATGAAGGCGGCTATCCGCTTGCGGTCCTCGGACATCAATCCGCTCATGGGCTCGTCGAGGAGCAGGAGCGCTGGCTTGGCCGTCAAGGCCACCGTGATCTCCAAGATCCGTCGGTCGCCGTACGAGAGCCCCTTGACCGGCGTGTCCTCTTTGCCGGCGAGGCCAATTTCTCCGATGATCCGCTCCGTTTCCGCTTTCACCGCGGACAGGGCGAACGCATCGGTGAATACCTCGGAGCCATGTCCCTGCTGCGCTTGGACCCCCAGCCAGACGTTTTCATATAGCGGCAACTCGTTGAACAAATTGATGACCTGGAACGAGCGCGAGATGCCGCGTCGGACGACCTGGTAAACCGGAAGGCGGGTGATGTCCTCGCCGCGGAACACCACCCTTCCAGCGTCGGGTCGAATCATGCCCGTGATCAGGTTGAACAGCGTCGTCTTCCCCGCGCCGTTCGGGCCGATGACCGAGGTGAGCTTGCCTTCCTCGATCGCCAAGTTGAGCGAATCCGTGGCCCTGAGCCCCCCGAAGTTCTTCGTCAGTCCCTCTGTCGCCAGGATGACCATGAGCCGTTCCTCTCCCTATCGCAGGATCGTCTGTTTCCTGCCGCCGATCAGCCCCAGAATCCCGCTGGGGATGAAGAGGATCACCAGGACGAATATCATGCCATAGACCAGCATCCAGGACTCCCAGTATGCGCTCAGCAGGTCGCGCGACACGATGAAGATGGCCGCGCCCAGGATGGGGCCGAAGAAATTTACGGTCCCTCCGCCCAGGAGTGTCATCATCACCACGTTGCCGGACTGGGTCCAGTCGAGGACGCCGGCGAAGGCCGCGTTGATCTGCAGAGTGTACAGGCCGCCCGCCAGTCCCGAAAACAGGCCGGAGATGGCGAAGGCGCCCCATTTGTAGGCCGCGGTCCGGTAGCCGAGATAGCTGGCCCGGACTTCGTTCTCGCGGATCGCCTGGAGAACCTTGCCGAATGGGGAATGAACGATCCGCCAGATCAGGAGTGTGCAGAGCGTAAAGACAATCAAGACGAAATAGTAGTAGGCAAGGGGCCCCGCCAGCTTGATCTGGATGAGTCCAGGAAGCCCGACATCCATCCGGTCGATCCCCGACAGGCCGGTTTCGCCGCCGGTGAGCTCATCCCAGCGGAAGGCGATGAAGTAGAAGACCTGACTGACGGCGATGGTGATGAGGGCGAAGTAGATTCCCCGCTTTCTCGCCACCAGAAAGCCGATCAGGGCCGCGAACACTCCGGCTACGACGATGGAGAGCAGCAGAGGCCCCCAGACACCCTTGGAGATGCGGAGGAAGTAGATCCCCGCGGCATAGGCGCCGATCCCGAAGAACGCACCGTGCCCGAACGAGGGAAGTCCGGTATATCCCAAGAGGATGTTGAACCCCAAGGCGAATAGCGACCAGATGAGCACCTCGGTTCCCAGGGAAAGGTACTTCCCGATGAAGGGGATATGCGGAAACAACGCGAAGAGCAGGATCACCCCCCAGATCGGGCCGGTGGCCCATCTTTTCCGGTTGGTACCCGAGCCCATCTCACACCTCCAAGATGCTCTTCTCGCCCATCAGCCCCCGAGGGCGGAACAGGAGAACAAGAGTCAGGATGACGAAGGGGATGATATCCGAGATCCGAGCCCAGAACATGACCGAGATGCTGGTGGACAGACCGACGATCAGCCCGGCCAGGATGCTGCCCCAGAAGCTCCCGATCCCGCCCAGCACCACGATGACCATGGCGGGCATGAGGATGGCCGTGCCCATGGTGGGCCGCACGCTCCAGATCGGCGCCGCGATCACGCCCGCCACCCCCGCGAGGATGGAACCGATCACGAAGACGAAGCTCCGCATCCGCGGCAGGTTCTTTCCCAGGGCCATCACCATCTCTGCGTCGCTGGCCCCCGCCTTGATGATCGCCCCGTACGGCGTCTTCTCCAGGAATAGCCAGACCAGCAAGATGACCACAACGGCCAGGACGGCGAGGATCAGGCGGTACTTGGAATAAACCATGAAACCGAGGTCAAAAGAGCCGGCCGCGAACTTGGGGGCCGCCACGGAGTAGCCCGTCTTCCCCCAGACCATCCGGATGACCTCCTCCAGGGCGGTGGCCAGTCCGAAGGTGAGGAGCAGGCCGAAGAGGGGGTTCCCGCCGTACGTGCGATGGATCACGAGACGCTCGAGGATCAGCCCCACCACACCGACGAGAAGAGGGGCCAGGAGCAGGGCAAACCAGAAGCCGACGTACCGCTGCATGGAGAAGGCGAAGTAAGCCCCCAGGGCAAAGAGAATGCCGTGGGTGAAGTTGATCACCTGCATCACGCCCAGGATCAGGGTGAAGCCCAAGGCCACCAAGGCGAAGAGCAGCCCCAGGACCAGGCCGTTCATGGCAAAGGAGAGAAACTCTGTCATGGTACCCTCTCTTGAGGCAAGCGAGGCGTGGGCTCCTGGCTCGGCCCCGCATACACCGGCGACGGGCAGGGGCCACGCACGGATTCGACCGGAAGACAAGCGGCGGCGAAGAGGGGCACCCCCTCTTCGCCGCGCAGGGATTGGCTTCTAGCCGGGATAGGGTCCCAGGTTGACCGGGTTCTCTTCGCGGGTGCGGGCCGTGTCCTTGCCCGCGGCCCAGCGCAGGACTTCGACGAAGTCCGCCCGGTCCTTCATCTCGCTCGGCTTCTTGGACCGGACCACGTAGGACGCCCAGAGGAACTTGTGGTCCCAGTCCCGGATGGTGAGCGGATCGTTCTTGAGGGAATCGGGTGAAGTGTGCCCCTCCATGGCCTTGATCACCGCCGCCACGTCGTCCTTGCCGGCGCGCTCGATGCCGCGCAAGAGCTCCCGCACCCCGATGTAGCCGTTGAGCGTGTTGGCAGTCGGGACAGGGATGGGGGCAGACGGCCAGCGCTTCTTGTAGCTCGCCAGGAACTCCTTCACGCCGGGGGCGTTGATCTCGTGGTACCACTCCATCAGGTGGATACCCTGCATCTTGTCGGGGCCGACGGCCCAGAGGTCTTCCAGGTTGATGAGGGTACAGACGACGGTGACCTCTTTGTAGATGCCGAACTCGTACATCTGTTCCATCAGGGCGGCGAGGTCGATGCCCCCCACGGTGATCACCAGCGCGTCCGCCTTGGCCGCTCGCGCCTTCAGGAGGAAGGCGCTGAAGTCGCGAGTGTTCATCGGGATCTTCGACTCGCCCAGGTCCGTCCCGCCGAACTTCTGCAGGATGTTTCGCGCCCACTTGGTGCCGGACCAGCCCCACTCGTAGTCGTGGGTGAGGAAGTACCACTTCTTGCCGACTTTCTCCACCAGGTAGGGGGCCAGGGTCCGGAGCGCCATGGCCATGTCTGGGGGCACCATGAAGAAGCTGCGCCGGCCGTACTGCGCCGTCAGCGTGTCGGAGTTTTGATTGGAGCCGATGTAAAGCGCCCCATAGCGCTGGGCGACCTCGCCCACGGAGACGGCAACCGAGCTGGAGACGCCGCCGATCAGATACTTGATCTTGTCCACCTCGATCAGCCGGCGCGCTTTCCGGGCGCCCACCTGCGGGTCTGTCTCATCATCTTCCACAACCAGCTTGACCGGCCGACCCAGGACGCCCTTCTCCTTGAACTCCTCGGCCGCCATCTGCATGCCCAGCCGTTCCATCATGCCGTGGTCCGCATAGTTGCCGCTGGCCGGGCTGACCACGCCGACAAAGATAGGATCCGCGGCTGATGCCCGCCGGATCATGAAGGGCGCCCCCTGCCCGAGCAAGGCCACCCCGGCCGCCGCGCCTTTCATGAAGGTCCGTCTCGAAATGTGCGTGCCCGATTTGCGTTTCATTGGGTGCTCCTCCCTCCGCAAAATGGTTGACGAACAATCGAGCCGAGTGCTCACCACCTCCCTTGGTCGAGAAGCAACAGGGGCCAGACCGCGCCCCCGCGGAGTTGACCTCCCAT